>DATHFE010000032.1:0-7838 GCA_035318245.1 Sphingomicrobium sp.
CCCCACGATGAGCTCGATACTGCCCGCATCCGCGTCGCCGGCACTGAGTACACGATCGGCGATCTCTCACACCTCGATACTCCGGCGCCGTTCATCGCGATGATGCCGCAATGGGATTTTCTCGATTTCCTCCGCGACGAGGCGGCGATTTATCCCGGATTCTCACTGTCGATGGAGCAGCCGGTCCAGGAATTTATCGAAGAAGACGAGCGCATCGTGGGAGTCCGCATGGCGGATGGCAGTGAGCTTCGCGCCGGCAAGCTCGTGATCGCCGCCGACGGGCGCTCTTCATTGGTCCGTCGTTTGGGGCTGCTCCAGGTCGAGGAGATCGGCGCGCCGATGGACGTGTTCTGGTTCCACCTGCCCAAGTCCGGCGATCCCGGTGACGCGCTGCGCGGCTCAATTGAAACCGGTCGGATGGTCGTGCTGATCGACCGCCACACTTACTGGCAGTGCGCGTTCCTCATCCCCAAGGGCGCCGGAGAGGCGATCAAGGCGCGCGGCGTCGAATGGTTCCGGAGCGAGGTCGAGAAAGCCTTCCCCGACCTCGACTTTAGCGGCCAAGCCTTGGCCTCGACGGCCGATCTCCACTTGCTTGAGGTCGCGCTGAACCGGCTGATTCAATGGCACCGGCCGGGGCTGCTGGCGATCGGAGATGCGGCGCACGCCATGTCCCCGATCGGCGGCATCGGCATCAATCTCGCCATCCAGGATGCGGTCGCAGCCGCAAATATCCTTGCAGCCCCGATCGCCGCGGGAAAAATGGTCGATGACCGGCTCCGCAAGGTCCAAAGCCGCCGCCTCTTTCCGACACGGCTCGTCCAAGCCGGGCAGAAGGCCGCGCAGGAAGCGGTCATCGGCCGTGTGCTCGGCGGGGTGCCAATCACCCGCGCAGCATGGCCGGTACGGATGCTCGACCGCTACCCGCTGCTGCGGCGCATCCCGGGCCGGCTGATCGGCCTCGGCGTCCGCCGCGAAAGGGTCAGGTCGCCTATGGCTTAGGCGGGCTGCGCCACCTTCGACGCCATGGCCGTCTCGAGGTTGCTGCGGATCGCCTCGAAGAATTGTTCGGTCGTCATCCACGCCTGGTCGGGGCCAATGAGGATCGCGAGGTCCTTGGTCATCTTGCCCTCCTCGACCGTCTCGACGCAGACCCGCTCGAGCGTCTCGGCGAATGCGACCACTTCGGGCGTCTCGTCGAATTTGCCGCGGAACTTGAGGCCGCCGGTCCACGCGAAGATCGACGCGATCGGATTGGTCGAGGTCGCCTTGCCTTCCTGGTGCATGCGGTAATGGCGTGTGACGGTGCCGTGGGCCGCTTCGGCTTCGATCGTCCTGGCGTCTGGGGTCATCAGCACCGACGTCATCAGCCCCAAGCTGCCGAAGCCCTGGGCGACCTGGTCCGACTGAACGTCGCCGTCGTAATTCTTGCAGGCCCAGACGAACTTGCCGCTCCACTTCAGCGCGGACGCGACCATGTCGTCGATCAGGCGGTGTTGATATTCAATCTTCTTGGCGGCGAACTTGTCCTTGAATTCGCTGTCGAAAACTTCCTGGAAAATATCCTTGAAGCGGCCGTCATAGGCCTTGAGGATGGTGTTCTTGGTGGAAAGGTAGACCGGCCAGCCGCGGTTGAGGCCATAATTGAGGCTGGCGTAAGCGAAATCGCGGATCGACTGGTCGAGATTGTACATGCCCATCGCCACCCCGGCCGACGGATAGTCGAAGACCTCCTGGTCGATCCGCTCGCCATTTGTCCCGACCCAGCTCATGGTCAGCTTGCCGGGGCCGGGGACGAGGAAATCGGTCGCCTTATACTGGTCGGCGAAGGCATGGCGGCCGATGACGATCGGGTCGGTCCAGCCGGGGATCAACCGCGGGATGTTGCTGATCACGATCGGCTCGCGGAACACCACGCCGCCAAGGATGTTGCGGATGGTCCCGTTGGGCGACTTCCACATTTTCTTGAGGCCGAATTCCTCGACCCGCGCTTCGTCGGGGGTGATCGTCGCGCACTTCACGCCGACGCCATATTTCTGGATCGCTTCGGCCGCTTCGACGGTGATCTTGTCTTCGGTCTCGTCGCGCTTTTCGATGCCGAGGTCGAAATAAATGAGGTCGACGTCGAGGTAGGGCAGGATCAGCCGCTCGCGGATCCATTGCCAGATGATCCGGGTCATCTCGTCGCCATCCAGCTCGACGAGCGGGGTTTTTACCTTGATCTTGGCCATGTCGTGTCCTGTTGTGCTGAAGTTCGCGGGTGGCCTTAAGCGCGGCATCCGGCCAAGGCAACGCCGCACCCAAGCGCGGCGATTGTGCCGCTGCGTTCGGATCATTAAAGGGACGCCATGCCCATCATTGAAAAGCCAGACAGCCATCTGACCACGGTCAAGTGGCGCTTCCCTTCGGTCCATCCCGAGGGCCGCAAATATGTCGTCATTTCGGCCGGGGTGATGCTCATCACCTACATGGCGATCAACCATTTCCTCGGCTGGCTGCTGGTCGGCATGACGATCTGGGTCGCGGCTTTTTTCCGCGATCCGATCCGCACCACCCCGCAGGACCCGAAGCTGGTGCTATCACCGGCGGATGGGCTGGTGACGATGGTCGTCCGTGTCCCGCCGCCGCCCGAGCTCGCCGGACCGGACGGCCTCGCCGACGGCGAAATGACCCGGATCTCGATTTTCATGAGCGTGTTCGATGTCCACATCAACCGCTCGCCGATTGCCGGCCGCGTCCGCAAGATCGCTTATGTGCCAGGCAAATTCCTCAATGCCGATCTCGACAAGGCGAGCGAGGACAATGAGCGGCAGCATTTCCTCATCGAGCGCGACGATGGCGTGAAGATCGGCTTTACCCAGATCGCCGGGCTGGTGGCCCGCCGCATCCTCGCCTTCGTCAAGGAAGGCGATGTCGTTACCTCGGGGGAGCGCGTCGGGCTGATCCGCTTTGGCAGCCGGGTCGACGTCTATCTTCCCGCCGGAACCGGCTCGCGAATCCTGATCGGCCAGCGGGCGATCGCGGGCGAAACAATCCTGGCAGAGCTTGGCGTCGATCCGGGCTACGTCGGGATTAGCCAGTGACCGAGCCCGGACCGCGGGCGGGCGGCATCTCCCTCCGCGCGCTTCCCGCCAATGCTGTCACCGCGCTGGCCTTGTGCTTTGGTTTAACCGGTGTGCGTTTCGCCATTTCCGAAAATTGGGGCTGGGCCCTTGGCTGTGTCGTCATCGCCGGCGTCCTCGACGCCATGGACGGCCGGATCGCGCGATTATTGCGCGCCAACAGCCGCTTTGGCGCCGAGCTCGATTCGCTGTCCGACGTCACGGCGTTCGGCGTCGCGCCGAGCTTCATTCTGTTTCTCTGGTCGCTCCAATACGCGCCTGATCTTGGCTGGGTGGCGGCGCTTTCGCTTGCTGTCTGCTGCGCGCTGCGCCTTGCGCGTTTCAATTCGCGCCTCGATGCCGACGACCAACCGCACAAGTCCGCCGGCTTCCTCACCGGGGTTCCCGCTCCAGTCGGTGCGGGTTTGGCTTTTGTCCCAGTCTATTTGTGGCTGATTTCCGATCAGCCGATATTCCGCCAGTGGTACGTTGTTATGCCTTGGGTCCTGTTCATCGCGGTGCTCCTGATATCGAGCGTCCCAACCTTTAGCTGGTCGTCGCTCCGCATCCGTCGTTCCACGCGGTTGTTCGCGCTTGCGGGGGTGGGGCTATTGGGTGCGGCACTGCTCACCGCGACCTGGCTGACTCTGCTGGCGATCAGCGCAATCTATCTAGGTCTGCTGCCGTTCAGCATGGCCGCCTACGCGAAGGTCAAGCAGCGGCGCGCAGCACAACCCGGGCGCGGACCGGCCGCTGCGTCGATGGATAGCGCTGGCTGACACGAAGCTTGATTGGCGGCGCCAATGGCACGGCGAGAAGCGAGCGCCCCTTCAGGGCCGCGACCATCTTGGAGCCGCTTTGCTCGAGCGTGCCGGCGATGGCGATCGCGCACAACCACATGGCGATGAGGAAGGTGAGGGTGGCAAATGCTGCGATCATATTCCCGTCCTTTGTTCTGCGCCCAACCCGGAGCGAGTCTTTTCGTTCCATTTTTCGCGCTTTTCCGTTGCTGATGACATTGATGTTCCCTGTTTGTTCCTTATTTGTCAAGTCCCGGTTATGCGAGAGGGAGTCCCGCTGTCTTGAAACCCGCGGCGGCTTCGGCTATCGGCCCGGCATCCCACATGCGGAACCATCATACCGGTGCCGACCTTCGGGTTGGTTACAGGATCCGCAGAGGCACAACCGGAAAGGAACTTCCTATGGCGACCACTGTCGTCACGATGCAGCAATTGCTTGAGGCCGGCGCACACTTCGGCCACCAGACCCACCGTTGGAATCCCCGCATGCGGCCGTACATCTTCGGCGACCGCAACGGCGTTCACATCATCGATCTTTCGCAGACCGTCCCGCTGTTTGCCCGCGCCCTTGAGTTCGTCCAGGCGGCGGTCGCCCGCGGCGGCAAGGTGCTGTTCGTCGGCACCAAGCGCCAGGCGCAGGACGCGGTCGCCGATGCGGCCGCGGCGAGCGGCCAGCATTTCGTCAACCACCGCTGGCTCGGCGGGATGCTGACCAACTGGAAGACCATTTCTAACTCGATCAAGCGCCTCAAGACGCTTGAGGAGCAATTGTCGGGCGACACCGCCGGGCTGACCAAGAAGGAAGTGCTCCAGCTGACCCGTGAGCGCGACAAGCTTGAAAAGTCGCTGGGTGGCATCCGCGATCTCGGCGGGCTTCCCGACGTCATGTTCGTGATCGATTCGAACAAGGAAGAATTGGCGATCAAGGAGGCCAACGTGCTTGGCATCCCGGTCGTCGCGATCCTCGATTCGAACAGCAATCCGAACGGTATCGCCTTCCCGGTTCCGGGCAACGACGACGCCAGCCGCGCCATCCGCCTTTACTGCGAAGCGATCGCCAATGCCGCGCTGGCCGGCAAGTCGGGCGGCGCCGCGGCACGCGGCGAGGACATCGGCGCGATGGCCGAACCTCCGGTCGAAGCGGCGATTGAAGCTTAGCTCTTCTTCCCCTCCCGCAAGCGGGAGGGGATGTCGAGAAATGGACCATTTGCTGATGGTCCATTTATCAACATAGGGGAGGGCCTGTTTTCCGCCTCCCTAACCACCACATTCCCTCCCCCAGCCCCTCCCGCGGGCGGGAGGGGAGATAGAAGGATCAAAACATGGCCGAGATTACGGCTGCTTCCGTGAAGGAACTGCGCGAGCGCTCTGGCGCCGGCATGATGGACTGCAAGAAGGCGCTCGCTGAAAACAACGGCGAAATGGAAGCCGCAGTCGACTGGTTGCGCGCCAAGGGCCTTGCCGCCGCCGCGAAAAAGGCCGGCCGCACCGCCGCCGAAGGCCTCGTCGGGGTTGCTGTCGAAGGCACCAAAGGCGCGGTCGTCGAAGTCAATTCAGAGACCGATTTCGTTGCCAAGAACGAACAGTTCCAGGGCTTCGTCCGCGAAGTCGCCAAGCTGGCGCTCGTCACCGGCAGCGACATTGAGACGCTGTCCAACGCCGCTTACCCCGGTGGTGGGACGGTCGCGGAGGCGCTGACGAACAACATCGCGACGATCGGCGAGAACCAGTCACTGCGCCGCGCGTCGGTGCTCGAAGTGAGCGAGGGCGCGGTCGTGTCCTACGTCCACAATGCCGCGGCCCCAGGCTTAGGCAAGATCGGCGTGCTGGTCGCACTGGAAAGCCCGGCCGACGCCGCGGTTCTCCAGTCGCTCGGCAAGCAGATTGCGATGCACATCGCCGCCGCCAACCCGCTGGCGCTGTATGCTGACGACCTCGACCTCGCGCTGATCGAGCGTGAGCGCGCCATCGCCATGGAAAAGGCAGCGGAAAGCGGCAAGCCAGCCAACATCGTCGAGAAGATGGTCGAAGGCACAATCGCCAAGTTCAAGAAGGAACATGCGCTAACCACCCAATTGTTTGTGATCGACAATAAGACACCGGTCGGTGACGTCATTGCGGCGGCCGCCAAGGACGCCGGCGCCCCGATCACGCTGAAGGCTTTTGAACGCTTCCAGCTCGGCGAGGGCATCGAGAAAGCGTCGAGCGATTTTGCTGCCGAGGTCGCCGCGGCTTCGGGCGTTCCGCAGCCTGTCGCCTGAGCCCAAGTCACTAAGGCAGTTGGCAGCGGGGCGGGTGCGCCATAAAAGCGCATCCGCCCCGACGCACGTTCGTCACACCCGCTAGCCTGAGGATATGCGCCTGATATGACCCGACCGCGCTTCAACCGTATCCTCCTCAAGCTGTCGGGCGAGGCCCTGATGGGCGACGGCCAGTTCGGCATCGACCCTGAAACCGTCGCCGGAATGGCGGGCGAGATCGCCGCCGCCAAGGCCGCCGGACATGAGCTTTGCGTGGTTGTCGGCGGAGGTAATATCTTTCGCGGCATCGCCGGCGCGGCCAAGGGCTTCGATCGCGCCAGCGCCGACTATATGGGTATGCTGGCGACCGTGATGAACGCGCTCGCAGTCCAGAATGCGCTCGAGAAGCTCGGTATCGACACGCGCGTCCAGTCGGCGATCCCGATGTCGTCGGTGTGCGAGCCCTATATTCGCCGCCGCGCTCTCCGCCATATCGAAAAGGGACGGATCGTCCTGTTCGCAGCGGGTACCGGCAATCCTTATTTCACGACCGACACGGCCGCCGCCCTGCGCGCCGCCGAAATGAGCTGCGACGCCTTATTCAAGGGCACCAGCGTCGACGGTGTTTATGAC
Source organism: Sphingomicrobium sp. (assembly GCA_035318245.1). Classification (GTDB taxonomy): domain Bacteria; phylum Pseudomonadota; class Alphaproteobacteria; order Sphingomonadales; family Sphingomonadaceae; genus Sphingomicrobium. Next base: position 6,775 of record DATHFE010000032.1, read on the forward strand.
GCCGACCCGAAGAAGGTAGCCGGCGCGACCCGCTATGATCATCTCGGCTTCAACCGCGTGCTCGCCGACGATCTGAAAGTCATGGACGCCGCGGCGGTCGCATTGTGCCGCGACAACAACATCCCGATCGTCGTGTTCAACATCCGCCAGCCGGGTAACCTTGCCACGGTGCTGGCCGGTGGCGGGACCGCGACGATCGTCCAAAACGAGGAGTGAACCCATGCCCAGTTACGACAAGGCCGACTTGCAGCGCCGCATGCATGGCGCGGTCGAGGTCCTGAAGCATGATTTGGTCGGGCTGCGTACTGGCCGCGCTTCGACCGCCTTGCTCGATCCGATCCAGGTCGAAGTCTATGGTGCGCATATGCCGCTCAATCAGTGCGCGACGATTTCCGTGCCCGAACCGCGGCTGATCACGGTGCAAGTGTGGGACAAGGGCAATGTCGGCCCGATCGAAAAGGCCATCCGCTCTGCAGGGCTCGGCATCAACCCGATAACAGACGGCCAGTTGATCCGGCTGCCGATCCCCGATTTGACCGAGGAACGGCGCAAGGAACTGGCCAAGCTGGTCGGTCAATATGCTGAAAAAGCGCGGATCGCGGTGCGCAATGTCCGCCGCGACGGGATGGACCATCTCAAAGTCGACGAAAAGAAGCATGAGCTCAGCGAAGACGAGCGCAAGCGGCTCGAGACTGAAGTGCAGAAAATGACGGACACGACCATCGCCGAGGTCGACGCTGCCGCCGAAGCCAAGGAAATGGAAATCCTCGGCAAGTGACCCTGCGCACCGCCGCCGCCGACAAGAGGGCGCCCAAGCCCGCTGGCAGGGATCACGATTGCGCCGAAACGCCCGCAATGGTCCCGCGCCACGTCGCGATCATTATGGACGGCAACGGCCGCTGGGCGACGCGCCAGGGCCTGCCCCGGGTCGCCGGTCATCGCGCCGGCGCCGAGGCGGTACGGAGGACGTTGCGCGCCGCCGTCGATGCGGGCGTCGAAGTTCTCACGCTTTACGCATTTTCATCGGAAAATTGGCGCCGCTCCGACGAGGAAGTGTCGGACCT
>DATHFE010000033.1:0-4136 GCA_035318245.1 Sphingomicrobium sp.
GATTTTTATCCCCTTGTCGTGCGTCGTGTGGCTGGCCCATGCCTTCGGCTGGGGCGTGCTCGGGCTGCTGGCCTTTTCGGCCGAAGCGGTCCGCCAGCATGACAAGGGCCGCGGCTGGTTGCGCTCCGGACCGCGCGCGGCCTTTCATGCACTGGCGCTGACACCGCCGATATTGATGATGCTGGCGTGGCGTTCGGAGGCCAACGGCGGGAAAACCGGCGACTGGTTCAACTGGCATATGAAGCTTCAGTGGGTGACTTCGGCGTTGCGCGACCGGTGGGCGGATTTCGACCTCACTTCGCTCGCAATCACCGTACTGATATTCTTTTTCGCTTTGTTTCATCGACGTCTAACGCTCTCGCGCAATATCGCCTTCTCGTTTCTCGTTCTGAGCGTGGCGTTCGTCGTTTTGCCGCGGGTGGTGTTCGGATCGGCTTATGCCGACATGCGGCTGGTGCCATATCTGTTCGCGATGGCGCTGCTGGCGATCCGCTTCAAGCAGGAGACGATCTTGCCGACGGCGCGGGTGCTGGCGTGGGCGGGACTGGCGTTCGTGCTGCTCCGCGTCGCCGCGACCAGCCTAAGTCTCGGAATTGCCGCCAACGACCAGAGCGCCAAGCTCGCCGCGCTCGACCATGTGCCGATTGGCTCGCGCGTGATTTCGTTCGTTGGGCGTCGGTGCGATCAATATTGGGAATTGCCTCGCAACGACCATTTGGGCTCGATGGTCATCGTCCGTCGCCTCGGCTTTTCGAATGACCAATGGCCGCTTGCTGGGTCAAGCCTGCTGACGGTCCGGCATGCCGGGGCGGGCCGCTTTGCGTTCGATCCGTCACAAAAGGTCCGTCCGCCGGCCTGCACCAATCCCGATGCCTGGCCGATCGAGAAGTCGCTCCGCCGTTTCCCGCGGGACAAGTTCGACTATCTGTGGCTGATCGATCCGCCTCCGTTCGATGCGGTCCTGGTCAATGGCATGACACGCGTCTGGAGCACGCCAGGATCGGCGCTCTATCGCTTGAGCACCCAGCCCTGAGTCCACAACAGGCCGCGGATGACCGGTATCGGGCGGATCGCCGCTTCAACCGCGCGCAACACGCCCGCGCCAGGACGGCCTCCGAATTCGGCAATCACCGGCAGGTAGAAGCCGAAGCGGCGCGTCTTTTGCGGCTTGAAGCCGGCCTTTTCGATCTGCTCGGCCAATTGGCCGGCGGTCAAAAGGTTGATGTGACCGAGCTCGTCCGCGCTTCCGTAGAGTTTCCGGGCGAGCGCCAGGATCGGCTTGAATCTGAACAGGCGGGCGACGAGCTCGACGCTGGCATAGCGCTGGGGAGTTGTGAGGACCAAGGTACCGCCCGGCCGAAGCGCCCCGAACAAGGCGTCGAGCATCGCCTGGCTGCCCTCGGGCGGGACGTGCTCGAGCACTTCGGAGCAGATAGCGAGATCGTGCTCACCAAGGTCGAGCGGCAGCGTGGCATCCTTGAGGTGGGTCGCGACCGCGTCGAGGCCGGCGACATTGTCCAGAAAGGCGGGATTGATGTCGACGGCGGTGACTTTACGGCCAGCAGCCGAAAGCGCCTCGGTAAAGACGCCGCAGCCCACGCCAACTTCGAGCACTCGGTCGCCGGATGAGCTGGCCGCCATCGCTTCGCCGAGCACCCAATCGCGGCGCGCGCTGTGGAGGCCGCGGCGGGTCGGGTTGGGGTCGGAATAAAGCCGCCGCTGGAATTCGACATCGCCCTGCCCTGGCATCGCGGCTTCGGTCATGGCTGGCCCTCTTCGCCGATGGTTTCGCGAATGACGTAGAGCGGGCGGCCCTTGGTTTCGATCAGGATGCGCCCGACATATTCGCCGAGCACACCGAGCGAGAGCAGTTGCAGCCCACCAAGAAACAGCACCGCGACCATCATCGAAGCGTAGCCCGGGACCTCGATTCCCGAGGTCAAGGTACGAATGACGATGAAGATGGCGTAGCCGAGCGCGCCCAAGGCGACGAAACCGCCGAGATAGCTCCATACTCGCAACGGAACAGTGGATGCCGAGGTGATTCCGTCGATCGCCAACGTCCAAAGCCGCCAGTAGTGAAATTTGGTGGTGCCCACGGTCCGCGCGGTACGCGTGTAAGGCACCGACGCCGACTTGAAGCCGGCCCAGGCGAACAGCCCCTTCATGAAGCGATTACGCTCCGGCATCACGCGGATGACATCGACAACCTTGCGGTCCAGCAAGCGGAAATCGCCGGCATGCTCGGGGATCTTGTCGTCGCTCAGCCAATTATGCGCGCGATAATATAGGTCGGCGGTGAGCCGCTTGGGCAGGCTGTCGCTCTCGCGATTGTCGCGTACGCCGTAAACGATGTCATAGCCTTCGCGCCATTTGGCGACCATTGCGATGAGGGCTTCGGGAGAATCCTGCAGGTCAACGTCCATGGGAACCACCGCGCGGCCGCGGACATGGTCGAGCCCGGCCGAAAGCGCCGCTTCCTTGCCGAAATTGCGCGACAATGAGATCGCGCGGACGCGCGGGTCGGCGGCGTTGGCCTCGCGGATTTTGGCGAGGGTGGAGTCGCTGCTGCCGTCGTCCACGAACAGGATTTCATAGGCGCCGGCCGCAAGGCCATCGACCTTGTCGAGCACCGCGCGGACGCGCGTCAAAAACTCGCCGATCGCTTCCTCCTCGTCCTTGACCGGGACGATGATCGACAGCTCGGTCATGCGAACACCCAGCGGCGATGGAGGGTAAATGTCACCAAGGGCGTGACGAAGATGATCGGGATCACCGGCCACCAGGTCGGTCCGCCCATTTGCTTGACCAGCAGCCAGACGAAGAACTGGTTGGTGGCAAAACCGATGACATTGATAATCAGAAAGCGCGTGGCCCGGACATGGGTCCGGTCGCGCGCGCCATGGCCGCGAAAGCTATAGGCGCCGTGGGTGACGTAGCTGACCCCGGTGAAGAACAGAAAGACCAGGGTCAGCGACAGCATCGGGTCGATGTGGAGGAACTCGGCGACCGCCCAATAACTCGCCGCGACGAGCACGGTGATGACCGCGCCGGCAAAGGCGTAGCGGGCAGCCTGCATGGCTATGGCGCGGCGTTCCGGGTCGAGCCCGTTGAGGGTGGTCTGGATCATCGGCTTGCTCTCTAGCCGCGACCGGCTAGAGCGGGAAAGGATTTTAGCGTCAGACCGGGGCGGAATGCGTGCTCGACAGAATATTCGACCAGGCGGCGCGGCATTGGCGCTGGATCGCTTTCGCGGCTTGGATCGGGCTTTCGGCGTGGTTCATCTATAGTAGCTGGGACCGGATTCTCGGCTTCAGCCTCGGCGATACGGACGACAATATGCGGATGAGCCAAGTCCGCGACTTGCTCCACGGGCAGGATTGGTTCGACCTTCGCCAGCACAAGCTCGATCCACCGGTCGGGGCCAATATCCACTGGTCGCGATTGGTCGATCTGCCCCTGGCCGGGCTGATCCTGTTGTTCAGACCGTGGATTGGCGGCGCCGACGCCGAGCGCGCCGCGGTCGCGATCGCGCCGTTGCTCCCCTATCTGCTGCTCATCTTCAGCCTGTCGCTGACGACCCGCCGCCTGGTCGATCCGCGTGCCTATTGGCTGGCTATCATTGCCCTGTTCTTCGCCGGATCGACCAACGGCATGTTCGCGCCGACACGGATCGACCATCACGGCTGGCAGCTCGCGCTGGTCGCGCTGGCCATGGCCGGCATCGCCGATCCGAAGCGCGCCCGCGGCGGCGCGACGGTCGGACTTGCGACCGCCTTGTCGCTGACGATCGGCCTCGAAATGCTGATCTATCTTGCGCTCGGCGGGATCGCGACGGTCCTGATGTGGATCGACGACCGCGACCAGAGGCGGCGTCTTGCCGCCTATGCGGTGACTTTGGCCGGCGGGACCGCGCTCGGATTCCTCGGCTTTGCATCCTATGCCAATCGCTTGCCGGTGTGCGACGCGCTGTCGCCGGTGTGGCTGTCCGACGCCTTGGTCGGCGGCGCACTGATGCTCGGGCTGGCAATGTTGTCTCCGGGCCGGATGCCCGTTCGGCTGGTAATGGCGGCAGGCGCAGGCCTGCTGATCGCCGGTTTCCACGCGTTGATGTGGCCGCATTGCCTGTCGCGGCT
>DATHFE010000034.1:0-3096 GCA_035318245.1 Sphingomicrobium sp.
CGCGCCGGTGCCGCCGATCCTGCCGCCGCAGGACGGGTTCCTGTATTTGGACCGCGACAAGTTTGCCCAGTCCTTCGCCGCGGACGTTGAGCCGGGCAAGGCGGCTTTCATGGCGGATTCGCAGGTTCCATGGGGGGTCGAGGCTCTCGCGGGAGCGGTTGGCGAACCGGCCTGGAAGACAAAACCGAGCTGGTACCTCGTGGCGACTGACGATCGGATGATCCCGCCCCCCGCACAGCAAGCGATGGCTGAGCGGGCTGGATCGACCAAGGTCGAGCAGGCGGGAAGCCATTCGGTTTATGTTTCGCATCCGGAGGAGGTCGCTGCCCTGATCCAACAAGCGGCGCAGACATTGGCTGTGCCCGCCCAGAAGGAAATGGAGCAAACTCACTAGACGCCGTGCACCGCGCCCCGCTGGCCAGAAGTCTGCGGGGCGCGTGGCTCAGTCCCCGGTTCCAACATCTGCAACGTCCGCAATGGGTGAAAAGCGGACATCCGGCCTTACGCCGGAGCCACTGACCGACTCGCCCCTGTTTCCGCTTTCCATTTCCCCTTTGCTGCGGGAAGCGATAGCTTCGAACCTCGGCCAACGAGGGTACTCGATGCTGTTCCAGCGATTTTCCGATGCTCCGACCGAACGGATATATCTCCGGTCGGAGCGGGTCGCTCGCGGGCCCGCAATTCGCGCGCTGATCCTCATCGCGATTGCCACTTTCATTTTCTATTTGATCATGAACCCGCTGCATTTTCCGCGCGAAGGGGTTCGGGCCTACACCGCGGCGGCGATAGCGTTCATCCTGATCCTGAGTGGCTTCTACGCGGTCAGCAGAACCGAATTCTATCTCGCGCACGGTTGGATCGACGCGCCAATCTTTGCACTTATGTTCGTGGCGATGGCGGCCTTGGCCAAGGCTCTTGCTGACCAGGCCCCGATCACCGGCATTGCAGCTCCGACCATGGCGCTAATCCAGATGGGCCTATTGGTCGTATTCGCGAGCGTCGCATTCGCAGCGACCGTTCGACTCTTCTTTCTCTGCGCCGGCGCGCTGCTGGCGATGTTCGCCGCCTGGCTCCTGATGCAGGACGTCCCGTCGATCAGCAAAATCTACAATCTCACCAACTTCAGCACGTTCCTGATCTTCGCGCTCTACTTCAATTGGGAGATCGACCGGCGGGCCCGCGACGTCTTTGCGACCCATGCCGCTTTGGACGCGGAGCGCGAGAAAACCGAGGAACTCCTCTACAACGTATTGCCTCAGGCGGTGGCGGCGCGGCTCAAGGCAGGCGAGGCGGTCGCCGATGCCTTTTCCGACGTGACCGTGGTTTTCGCCGACCTCGTCGGATTCTCGAGCCTCGCCAAGCGCCTCTCCCCGGGTCATCTGGTCAAGCTGCTCAACAGCTTCTTCTCAGCGGCCGATAATTGCGCCGAAAGGCACGGCGTCGAGAAAGTGAAGACGATCGGCGATGCCTATCTCGCGGTTTGCGGCGGTATGAGCTCAACCCACGACGTGCCCGGCGCGCTTCGCTTTGCGCGCGATCTGATGGACGAAGTCAGCGCACTCGCCGGCGAGTGCGGCATCGACCTGAAGGTCAGGATCGGCATCCACACCGGACCGGTGGTGGGCGGCGTCATCGGCAGCAGCCGGCTGAGCTATGATTATTGGGGCGACACGATGAACATCGCCAGCCGCTTGCAGGATGCGGCGCCGCCGAACCGCATCGCGGTGTCCGAGGCGACCTACTTTCAGACCAAAGCCATGCAGGATTATGACCCCCAGACGGTCGTCCTCAAGGGCATCGGCGACACGCAAATCTATGTGTCGCGCGCGTAGTCGGCATTGCGCGGAAGGCGGGCACGGCAATTATTTGGCGAGTTTGGAAACCAGCCCCTCGAACACCGCGGGATGGATCGGCCTTTCGAATTCCAGGCCGACTTCAGTTCCACGAACCCAGCACACGAATGCCTCCAGGGCCTCCAGACCCTCGAACTTGACCCAAACATGCTCGTCCAACTCGGGGCGCTCGACAAATTCCGCTTTGCAGCCATGCGTTGAAGCGTCGAGGATTTTCACGCGATAGCGGCTTTGCCCGGCGCGCCGAAGCGTGATCTCGGCGGACAGCCCGATCCTGGCACCTCTTCTAGGGTCCTGGCTCATTTGCCTGGCTCCATCACCGCACGTCTCCTCGCATGCACCAACATGACGAAAATAGTTTACGAACGCCTGATGCCTTTTGTCGCGACAGAAAGGGACCGATCTCGACGAAGATAACCGACATTGGACCAGGGGTCAGCTGCCATCGTCCCCATTGTCGATGACGGTTAGCGCGCTTCCGGGGCTTCCTGCCGCAAGCAGTTGAGGAGTGACGATGATCGACAGGAAGAAGGCGATTTTGATCGAGATTTGGGGCCTGGCCTGATCCATGTTGCGGGCAAGGTGGCCTCGCCCGCCAAGTTCCCCTCCGCGGCCTCTCGCGCCCTGTCGCAGCCATGCCACTAAGCGGCTGATTTTTTACTCCTGATTAACTTTTTCGCTTGCGTCTCAAACTGGTTGAGGCACTATGTGTAGTAGCGCTGAGGGGGAAACACTCAACACTTAGGGGTTGGGGTCGAAAACGGGAGTTTTCGGCGATGGCGTCGTGCGGCCCTGTGGAAATCGGGGACGAACGCCAGATAAACGCCCGCGGCGCTGCAAAAGCGAGTAGGCTTGGAGCCATGGCACCGAGTCGAACATTAGGTGAACAGGCCGTCGCAGAGCGGCCGCAGAGTGGACGGGGAAACGAGATGGATTTTGCAACCAGCGGCGCGGTCGGCAGCGACGATGTCACGGACACCAGCGGCAAGCGGACCAGCAAGACGATCGATGCCCGCGCGTTCAATGTCGTCACCGACGACAGCCGCGATGCGCTGCTGACCGAATTCGGCAAGGACACGCTGCGCGACCGCTATCTGCTGCCCGGCGAATCCTGCCAGGATTTGTTCGCCCGCGTCGCCTCGGCCTACGCCGATGACGCAGATCACGCCCAGCGCGTCTATGACTATATCTCCAAATTGTGGTTCATGCCGGCGACCCCGGTCCTCAGCAACGGCGGCACCGG
>DATHFE010000035.1:0-4570 GCA_035318245.1 Sphingomicrobium sp.
GGCGGCGTCGGCGACCTGTTCGATCACCTCACCTGCCAGGACATGGTCAGCTTCACCGGCTCCGCGGCGACCGCGATGAAGTTGCAGACCCATCCGGTGATCGCGCGCGAATCGGTTCGCTTCGTCGCCGAGCGTGACAGCTTGAACGCCAGCGTGCTGGGCCCCGATGCCGCGCCGGGCAGCCCCGAATTCGACCTGTTCGTGCGCGAAGTGGCGATCGAGATGACGGTCAAGGCGGGGCAAAAATGCACCGCGATCCGCCGCGCCTTGGCTCCGGCCGAGCATATGGACGCCCTCCAGGAAGCGCTGTCGGCGCGTTTGGCCTCGACCAACGTCGGCGACCCGCGCGACGAGGCCACGCGCATGGGCGCCCTGGTCAGCACCGCCCAGCGCGACGACGTCCGCGCCCGCATCGCCGAACTTGCCGCGGGTGGTGCTCGCATTGTTGCGGGAGATCCCAATGCCGATCCCGGCCCCGCGGGCGGCGCGTTTCTGTCGCCAGTCCTGCTCCGCACCGATGACCCATGGAACAACAACGCGGTCCATGATGTCGAAGCGTTCGGCCCGGTGTCGACGATCATGCCCTATCGCGACCTCGCCGACGCGGTCGCTCTCGCCAATCGCGGCAAGGGCAGCCTCGCTTTATCCCTGTTCACCCATGATCCCGCCACCGCGCGCGATTTCGTGCTCGGCGCGGGCGCTTATCATGGGCGGATGGTGATCATCGACCGCACCAACGCCAAGGAATCGACTGGCCACGGCTCGCCGCTTCCGGTTTTGACGCATGGCGGCCCCGGCCGCGCCGGCGGCGGCGAGGAGATGGGCGGGGTGCGCGGGGTCAAGCATTACATGCAGCGCACCGCGATCCAGTCGTCCCCGGCGATCGTCGCCGCCATCGCCGGCACCTATATCAACGGCGCGCCCAAGACCGAGGTCGCGGTCCACCTGTTCCGCAAGCGCATCTCGGAATTGAAGGTCGGCGACACGCTCAAGACCGCCAGCCGCGTGGTCGATTTGGCCGATATCGAACATTTTGCGGCTTTCACCGGCGACAATTTCTACGCCCACATGGATGAGGAAGCGGCCAGGGCGAACCCGATCTTCGAGGGGCGCGTGGCCCACGGATATTTGATCTTGAGCTTTGCCGCCGGGCTGTTCGTCGACCCCGCTCCCGGCCCTGTCCTGGCCAACACCGGCCTCGAAAATCTGCGCTTCCTCACCCCGCTTTATCCGGGCGATTCGATGCGGGTCGAGCTGACCGTTCGGTCGATGACCTTGAAAGATGAAGAGACCGGCCAGGTTCGCTGGGCGGTCGAGGTGTTCAACCAGAAGGATGAACTGGTCGCGACCTACGACCTGCTGACGATGAACACGCCCTAAACGCGGAACGGCGACTCCCGCCCGTTCGTTGAGGCTGGCGAACCAAGGACGGGAGACAAGCCATGAAAATCCGCGATGTGATGACCACCGAGGTCCAGACGGTCAGCCCCGACCAGACCGTCAAGGAAGCAGCGAGCTTCATGCTCAACAGCGATACCGGGTCGATCCCGGTCCGCGATGGCGGTCAGCTGATCGGCATAATCACCGACCGCGATATCGCCGTCCGCGGTGTCGCTGAAGGTTTGGGCCCGGAAACCGCGGTGCGCGAACTTATGAGCGAGGACGTCGTTTGCGCCCGGGACGACGACGAAGTCTCAACGGTCGCCCGGCGAATGAGCGAGGCCCAGGTCCGCCGCCTGCCGGTGCTCAACGCCGACGGCAATCTGGTCGGGATCGTCAGTCTTGGCGATTTGAGCCGCGAAGCCAGTGACGTCGCCGCAAGCCGTGCGCTCGAGGGCATCAGCGCCGCGGGCGGCCAGCACCAGCAGTAGAGGCTAGCGCTTCCCCAACCCCACGATCGCGCTGTCAATCAGCTTGGAGTCGCTCGCTGCGTCATTGCGCTCTGCGATCAGCTTGGCCGCGGCTTGCGTCGCGGCCTTGGCAGCAGTCGATCGAAGCTCGGCGATGGCGGCGCGTTCTTCAGCGGCAATCTTGTCTTCGGCCATCTTTGCGCGGCGCTCGACCAAAGCCTCGGCGTCCGAATTAGCCTTGGCGACGATCGCTTCGGCTTCGCCGTGCGCCCGTCTGATCATCTCGGCGGCCTCGGCGTCGGCGGCATCGGCTTTGGCCTGATATTCGGCTTTCAGCGCTTCGGCTTCCTTGCGCAGGGCCGCAGCCTCGTCGAGCTGGTCGCGGATCGCGGCGATCTGGGCGTCGAGCGCCTTGCCAATCGCGGCCGGCACCTTCTTCCAGATGAGGATCGCGAACACCAAGATCATCGCCAGGGCGACCCAGCCACCCGGGTTCAATCCCCATGCGGTCGGCTCGGCATGGGCTTCGTGCGGAACCTCGGTCCCGGCGTGGGTGAGAGGCTCAGCCATGGGTCACCACCATCTTCACCGCGGCAACCGCTTCATCGCGGCCGACGCTCAAACCGGCGACCTTCTTGACGATGTCCTGGGTCATTTCCGCGGCGACCTTCTCGATGTCGGCGCGAGCCTTTTCGCTCGCAGCCCGGATTCGCGCTTCGGCTTTCTCGAGCTTGGCGCGGTTGGCGGCGTCGGCCTTGGCGGCGCGCTTCTCGACCTCCTTGGCGGCCTCCTGCTTGGCGGCCGAAGTCAACTTCATCGCCTCGCCCCGGCTGTGGTCCATTCGGAGGCGATATGCTTCCTCGGTCTCATCGGCCTCGCTGCGCGCCTGCTCGGCCGCCATCAGATCGGCCGTGATGCGCTGGTCGCGCTTGTCGACGGTCGACTGGATTCGCGTGACCATGCCCCGACCGATCACGAAGTAGATAAAGCCAAGCACGAGCGCGAGCCAGAATAGCTGCGACAGGATGACATCCGAAAGCTGGTTTAGTTGAGGCATGGCTTCCTCTTGCGCGGCGGGGGCACGCCCCCGCCGATCCGATCAACGCGCGTAGAGGATGATCATGGCCACGGCGAATGCCATCAGGCCAAGTAGCTCGGCGGCGGCGAAGCCGATGAACAGGCGACCCTGCTGACCGTCAGCGGCCGCTGGGTTCCTGAGCGCGCCCTGAAGGAACGAGCCGAAGACGATGCCGACGCCGGCGGCGGCGGCACCAACTCCAATGGCGGCGAGACCGGCGCCAATGACCTGTGCTGAACCAAGTTCCATATCAATTACTCCTTAAAAGTGGGGCAGAACGTCTAGTGAAGGTTAACCGCATCGTTGATGTATAAGGACGTCAACAAAGCGAAAACATAAGCTTGGATCGCGCCGACTAGAAGCTCGAGCGCGCTGATGAAGGCGACGAACAGAAATGAGAGCGCCGACACCGCATAGCCGGCCGCGCTCTGGCTGTTGATTCCCTGAACGACGAAATTGCCGAACACGTCGAGCAGGATGTGCCCGGCGAACATGGCAATGAACGGCCGCAGCCCAAGGCTGAATGGGCGGACCGCGAAGCTAATGAACTCCACAGGAGTGATCAGCAGCTTCAGGACGAACGGAGTCCCCTTGGGCACGAACAGCGAGAAGAAATGCAGGCCGTGCTTCCAAAAGCCAACGCTCAGTACGATCAGGAAGCTGATGATCGACATCGCTCCGGTGATCGTGAACTGGCTGGTGACGGTGAACGGATGCAAGCCCGGATAGAGCGCGAAGGGCATGGACCCAAGGAAGTTGGCGAACAGGATGAAGATGAAAGCGGTGAAGATCCACGGCAGGTAGGGCCGACCCTGCGGCCCGATGCTGCTTTCGACCATCGAGTTGAGGAAGCCGACGAGTCCCTCTGCCGCCACCTGCCAACGGCCCGGCACCAATTCGCGGCGCATGCCCAGAAGCATGAAGGCGGTGATCAGGGCGAGTACCGCCAATATCCACAACGCGCTGTTGGTGAAGACGAATGGATTGCCCGGTCCCAACTGTCCCAAGATTGGTTCAATCTGGAACTGATGCATCGGGTCGATTTTAGTCTCAGCCGCCACTTTTACTTTCCTGCGTCCTTGTCAGGGCCCAGCCCGTCATTCTTCATTACGTCCAACACCGCACCGGCAAAGCCGATGAACATCAACGCCAGCATGATCCACGGCAAGGTCCCGAACACCCGATCAAGCAGCCACCCGATGATGGCCCCACCCAATGGCATTCCGATCAGGCTTTGCGCTACCCGCATTCCGGTGTTCCGGATCACCGTCGAGGAATCGATCGGCTTGGGCCTGCGCTCGCCTTCCACCCGATCGGCCCGCTTCAATCGCTCATTCAGCGAGCTGAGGCGGGCGTCCTGAGAGGACTTTGGATCCTGTTCGGTCTCGTCTTCAGCCATGTACCTTCACTCCCGATGTGCGCAGCGACGCTCGAAAAAACGGGTCGCGTCAGGGCATGGAACATGGCGGCCGACAAGCCCGCCAAGGCGCCGCCCCTTTATGAATGCCCCGCCGATTAGTCAACCGCTTGGCCGTGTCGCCCGGGCATGCCACAGTCCCCGACCATGAAGGCACTTCTCCCCCTCGTGGCTGTGCTCGCCGCATGCAATCAGACGCACCAGCCACCTGTCACCAATCACGTC
>DATHFE010000036.1:0-10389 GCA_035318245.1 Sphingomicrobium sp.
GCAGGCGCAGGTTGCTTCGGTGTCCGGAAGTGGGCCGACGTCCAGCCTGGACATCGTCACCAACGACACGGTGACACCGGGAACGGGAAGTGCCGCGACCGGAGCCAACTATGCCAACAGTGCCCAGGTGCTGTCGACTGGCGTCAACGGCATCGGCCAGATGATCAATTTCACTCAGACCAGCCCAACGGGAGGCAGCCTCGGCCTGTGCACCGGAACGTTGATCAATCCGCGCACCGTCATCACCGCCGCGCACTGCGTCTACACCAAGCCGATGGACAGATATGGCAGCAACACCGGCACCGGAAATGGGGTCAACGGCCCATTCGGGGCAGGGGGCGCAATTGTCACTTCAGTGGGTTCACCCATCAGCTTCGGGTTCAATCCGACCAATCGCTGCCTCGGTGTGGCCGTCAACGGCTGCGCGGTCGGTGCGGGCGCTTACGAGAATTGGCGCAATTCCGGCTTCCAAACGAATGTCGCCTTGAACATCTATAATGGCAATCAAGTCTGGTACGGCAGGGGCTCGCAGCCGGTTGCGCTCGGCGGCCTTGGCGAATTCGCTAACGAAGACATCGCGATAGTCACGCTCGACACGCACGCCAAGGGCATCCCGACCTGGGCCTTGCTGTTCTCGCCATTGGACGGCCCGACCCATTCGACCATCACCGGCTATGGCGCCGCGGGTGTCGGCACCTCCGGCATCGGCAATCTTGCGGGCATCGATTATCGCCGCCGCGCCGCGGAAAACATGATCGATGCACTGATGAGCAGCAACGACTGGGTCGACAGCCCGGCGATCGATCCCGGCAACACCTCCTTCGCCTCGGACCAGCATGTCCTGTACTGGAACGACTTCGACGATCCTCACTGGAGCGCTGCAGCTGCGGCCGCCAATCCGCGATTCTTCAACCCAAGTCCCGGCGTTCGCGACAACGGCTATTGGGACTTCAATGGCCTTGGCGGCACCGCGCTTCCGCTCGAAGGCTCGACGGCCGGCGGCGATTCCGGCGGACCGTTGATCATCGATCAGCGCTGGGATCGCCAGGTCGTCGCGGGCGTGTTGACCGGTAGCTGGTCGTTCGGCGGCAACGTCAATTACGGGCAGTTCAACGTCTATCCGCCCTTGTTCAATTACTGGGAAGAAATCGTCCAGAACAACCCGTACAAATATGCCTCCGCTCTTGCGGGGAACGGCGACTGGTTCGATCCCACGCACTGGGTCCAGGACATGGATCCCAATTATGTGACGATCGATGCCGGCGGCAATCTGGTCAACGTGCTTCCCGACAATGCTCAGGGCGGCGCCGATGGACCGGTGTCGAAGTTCGGGACGCTTTGCTTCCTTGAAGATTCCTGCTCGACGATGACCGGCCCTGGCCAGCCGGCTGGCGACGGGATTCCTTTCTATACGGCGGGTGGGCCTGGCACGCTCAACTTCGTTCCCAACAACGTCGAACCGGTCAACAGCGCCACGGCAGGCGCGACCGTCAAGGCTCGTTACTATGACGTCACTCTGCGGCGTGCAGGCACGACGACGCTGAACGGGACGGCGACGATCGACAAGATGACGGTCGATGGTCCCTCGAAGCTCAGCATCGGTACGACGGGGACGCTCAACGTCTGGTCGGACTACACCCAGGCGACCGGCTGGACCAACGTCGACGGCCACCTCAACACCGGCGAAATGCTGGTGGTTGGCGGCCTTCTGACCGGCAAGGGCACGATCAACCCCGATTTCCTGACGGTCGTCGGCGCGATTGTCGCTCCGGGCGGCGGCGACAAGATCGGCACGTTGACGGTCAACAGTGACGTCATCCTCGCGTCGGCCTCGTCTTACTTTGTCGACGCCGACCGGAGCGGCGCCGACCAGCTGGCCGTCAACGGCGCGCTGGCGCTGAACCATGGCAACATCGTGTTCAATAAGGTTACCGACGGCGCGGCTCCTCGCGACAAGCAAAAATTCGTGATCGCTACCGCCAGCGACGGCGTCCTCGGCACGTTCGGCTCGGCCTACACCTTCCAGGGGGTGCTCCGGCCGTTGCTGACCTACCAGGCCAATAGCGTCACTGCGGAGATGCGTGCGGGCAGCTTGGTCACGGTGCTCCAGAACCAGAACGCCACGGCGATCGCATTCGCCCAGGCGCTCGATAAGCTGCGCACCAACTCCTACAGCCAGCTGTGGAACCTCTACGGCGCGGTCGACTGGATGAGCGGCGAGCAACTGACGGCCACCTTCAACGCGCTTTCGCCAAAGATCATCGGCGAGACCCAGCGGATGCAGGATCGTCAAAGCCAGACGCTGATGACCACCATCAGCGATCGCCTGTCGCTGCTCGGCACGGGCCGGGCATCCGGCGTGACGATGTTGGGGCAGCCCGCATCCTTCCTCACCAGCCGGGGCGCGGTCGGCCTGACCGCATCGCAGCGGCTCGGCTTCTCGACCGGTGCCAATTCAGGAGCCACCGCCATTCCGATGGCCGGTGGGTTGACCGGCTTCGTCTCTGGCGGGCTCGACCAGGCGCGCAGCAGCTATGGCGACGATCGCCGCCAGGAAGCTGGGCAGCACGGCTGGCATGGCGGCTTCGGACTCGAAATGCCGATTGGCGACAAGGCCACCTTCGGCACCGCCATCGGTTATGCCGAAGGAACCAGCAACGCCAATTCCGATCGCAGCGAATCCAGCCTGCGGCAGGCGGCGGCTTATGGGTCCTACAAGCTCGGCCGGGGCGCCTATCTGGGCGGCATCGTGGCGGCTGAAACGGCAACCGCGGACCTCAATCGCGTCGGTTATGACGGGGTCTCGAACCTCAGCCTGACCGGGGCGACCCGCTCGACCCGCTACGCCGCGATGGCCGAAGCCGGTTGGCGCAATGAGATCGGCCGCGGGTTGGCGGTCACTCCGCGGGCGCAACTTGGCTACAGCCATTATTCGCTCAGCGGCTTCAACGAAAAGGGCGGCGAGACCGCGCTCCAGCTTGAAAATCTCAAGGTCAACCGCATCGAGGCGCGCTTCGGCGCCAGGCTCGATGGAACGACCAAGTTGGGAGCGTGGACCGTTCGCCCGAACATCCAGGCGGACTATGTCAAGCTGCTGTCGGGTGCCTCGAGCAACGCGATCGTCCGCTTTGCCGCCGCGCCGGATATCAACTTCGCCTTGCCGCTGACGTCGGGTAGTTCGGGGTGGACCGAAGTGAAGGGCGGGGTCGAGTTCGGCCGCGGTGCCTTCACTCTCGGCCTCAACGGCCAGGCGGCGGTTGGCAACGCACCAATCGTCGACCAGCGCGGCGCGGTCGACCTGACGCTGCGCTTCTAAGCGCGGCCTGACCGACAAAAAGGGGCTCGCGGCACCAAGCCGCGGGCCCCTTTTTCGTTAGTGCTACCCGCCGAAGCCTTGCTTTAGCGTGATCGTAAAGCTGCGGTGCTGATTGCGCTCGCGAAATTCGCGCAGCGACGGCGGGACGGAGCGGTTGGGAAACGAGAAGATCCGATCGCGCGTCGCCTGGGTTTCGAAAAGGTTGTCCACGTCGAACGTAATGGTCGACTTCGGCCTGGGGCGATATTCGATGAACGCGGTGGCATAGGGTCCCTTGTTCACGTTGCTGTCGACTTCATCGATGCGAAAGAAAGCGAATTCATTGCGGTCGGACAGGTTGAACCCATAGGCCCACTTGCCAAGGTCGTGGCGATAGTCGGCCGCCCACTGCCAACCGGGGTCGAAGCTGCTGAAGCGCCGTTCCTCACCGCTGATCGGATCCAACACCTCGGTGCCTTCATATCGGCCGGTGAGCTTCAGACGCGCGCCCTTGATGCCGAATTTGGCCAGCGGAACGTCGAAGGTGCCGGCGATGAACTTGCGCGTTGCATCGCCGAGATTGCCGGGCGCGTCGAAGGCATTGCCCTCGGAATCGAAAACCAGGATGCGGTCCTGCAGCATGCTGATCTTGTCGTATCCCAGTTCGATCTTGGCGATTCCGTCACCGAGGATCGGATGCTCGATCGTGGTGCGAAATTCCCATGCCGTCTGAGGCAAGAGATTGGCGTTGCCGCCGTTGACGCGGTTGACGCTGAGTTCCGCGGCGCTGATGAAGTCGTAGAAATTGAGCTGTGCAACTGTGCGCTTGACCGAGGCCTGGATATGCCAGCCCTTCGGCGCTTGCCAATCGAGTGTCAGACTCGGCTTCCAGAAGCCCAATCTGCGTTCGGCCTCGGTGTCGCCGCTCACCGTTAGGTGCGACTTCTCATAGGCTAGCCCGCCGTCGGCGCGCAGCTTGGGCGTGATGGCGCGCCCGACATTGACGAACGCCTCGCCGCGCTCTTCCTTGACCACCGCGCTGTCGATTGGAAGGTCGATGCGCGTCTTTTCGCCGCCTTCCTCGACGACGAACAGATCGACCTGGCTGTCGAGCTTGTTCAAGGCGACTTCAATGCCGGTTTCGACGCTGAAGCCGGCTAGGTTGCTGCGGCTCCAGGTCAGGCGGCCGATGGTTTCGTTTCGCTGAGAGACGTCGGTCTGTTCGAAGCCGCCGATGGTATTGCGGTCGACGATGTTCTGGATACCGTCGAACTTGTCCTGGTGGCGGCGCGTCGCCAGCGCGACCAGCTTGATCCCCCCGCCGGCCAGCGGGCGGGTGATATCGCCGCCAATCTCGAACGTCTTGAATTTGTACAATTGGTCGAGCGTGTCGTCTCGCTCGTCTCCGCCGACGGGGAAGACATTATTGTCCTGGTGCAGCTTGAAGCGCCCGCCTGAGTAACGGACGTTGGCGTTGATCTTTTTGTTTTCGCCTCCGTCTAAGGACCAAGCGGCCGAGGCGAATGGATAATAGTCGCTGTAATCGTTCACCTTGCGGCGGAACTCGACCAACTCCCCCTCGGGCAGGGTAGTGATCGTGTCGGTGCCTTCCTCGATCCTGCGGACGTTGTCGGTTCCGGCGGCAAGGTTGAAGCTCGACGGACCGCGCTTGATCAGGACGGAAGCATTGGCGTCAGGCGAGATCAAACCGGAATAGCGGTGCGAGGCCTTGAGCGTCACCGTCCCGTCGATCCCCGACTCCGACGTCAGGAACAGGTTGAGGACCTGCACCTTGCCCGAATATTGCGCGCCGTAGAGGTCGCCCGGACCGACTTCGACCTTGAGCACGCGCTTGGCTGGAATGCGGGCGAGGATGGTCTCGAGAGTGTCGGCCTTCGAGCTCGGGCCTTGCCCGTTGAAGACGATATTGCCGGCCGCGGCGCCGAAGCCGCGTATGTCCTGATTGCCCAGTTCTAGCGTGAAGCCCGGAACACGCCGAACGATGTCCAGCGCGGTCGATGGCGCGAATGGAACGAAAAAGGCCGCATCATAAACCTGAGTGCGCTTGGTCTGCCCGGACGGGGCAGGGGCGGTGTCACCGGTTTCCTGCGCCGCGGCGGGCGTGGCCGCGATGGCGAGTGAAATCGCCGATGCGCTTGATATCCACCTTGCCCCACGCATTCTTGACCCCTGTGTTACTGTGATAGGGCGCTAATTCTGGCACCAAATTTGTCCACCCGATTTCGACCGGTCGACGAACGGTTCGACAGCGGGTGAGGGCTGGCGGAGAGGGTGGGATTCGAACCCACGGTGAGCTTGCACCCACGGCGGTTTTCAAGACCGCTGCCTTAAACCACTCGGCCACCTCTCCAGCGTCAGCGCCGGCAACGGTCTACGACCGCCAGGCCACCTCTCCGACGCGCGGAGCAATTCGCCTATCGCGACAAAGGGCAGGTCGTGCAAGGCGCGCGATGAAGCGATTGGGCGTATCGGCGCGCAGCGTCTAGCGTCCGCGCGATGGCAAAGGGTTCGATGCAATTGCGATTGGCCTTGGGGCTGGGGGCGGCTTGTCTGGCCGCGGTTGCGGTTGCCCAGGTCGATCCCCTCGCGCCCTTGCCCGACCCAACGCCGACATCGCTCGTCCAGCGTCCGGTTTGGGTACCGCCGCAACAGCCCGGTCTGACCGGCTTCGCCGCATATAAATTGCGACTCACCGACCTCGCCCGCCGCGCCGGGGTTCGCGACGCTACGATCCAGAGCGTGGTGCCGTGGCTTTCGCTCAACAGCCGGGTGATCCAGCTCGATCGCGGCCAGCCGGGCGGAGTTCGCAATCCCAACGCCACGCCGCCATTTGCGCCCTACCGCCGCGCGCACGTCAACGCGGACCTGATCAACCGCGGCGCGGCGCGCTACGCCGCCAACCGTAGCCGGCTTCTCGCGATCGAGGCGCGCAGCGGAGTCGAAGCGTCGGTATTGCTGGCAATCTTCGGCCACGAGACCAGCTATGGCCAGGTCACCGGCAATTATGACCTGATCGAAGCCCTTGCGACGCTCGCTTACGAAGGCCGCCGCCGAAGTTTCTTCGAGGACGAGTTCGTCGCCGCGCTGCAATTGATCGACCGCGGCATCGTTGCGCGAGCGCGGTTGAGAGGCAGCTGGGCAGGGGCCACCGGCTATCCGCAATTCATGCCTTCCGCCGTGCTCAGGCTGCGCACTGACGGCGACGGTGACGGCCGCGCTGACATCTGGTCAAGTCAGATCGACGCACTCGCCTCGATCGCAACCTATTTGCGTGACGCCGGATGGAAACCCGACGTCCATTGGGGAATCCCGGTGCGGGTCCCCTATGGCCTCAACCGCGCCGCGATACGTACCGCGCTCGTTTCGCCGCGCTGCCCCCAAGTCTATAAGCGTCACAGCCGCTGGCTGACGATGCGCGAATGGCGCGGGCTTGGCATTACGCCGGTCCGCCGCAGCTTCGCCGACGCGGAAATGGCGACCCTGATTGAGCCCGACGGCCCCAACGCCACCGCTTATCTGCTGAGCAACAATTACCGCACGATCCTCGATTATAATTGCTCGAATTTCTACGCTTTGTCGGTTGGCCTGCTCGCGGACGCGATTGTAGGAGCCTAATCTCTCGCGCCGGCAGCAAAGCGGCGATAGAGACGTTGAAACTCACCCCAACGGGAGTCGAACCCATTTCATGACCCGCGCCATCCTGCTCGCCGCTTCCGCCTCGCTCATCCTCGCCAGCGCCGCGCCCGCGGCCGCGCCGCCATTCGATACGCCGGCACCGATCGCTTACCTGATCGATTTGAGTTCGGGCGCGGTGCTGCTCGCCAAGGATGCCGACCGCCGCATGCCGCCGGCGTCGATGGCTAAGATGATGACCACCGAGGTCGCGTTTGAAATGATCGACCGGGGCAAGCTACCGCTGACCAAGACATGCACCGTCCGCCCCGAGATCTGGCAGCGCTGGCATGGGCCTGCGGCGGGGTCGACCATGTTCCTGTCCGTGAATGAGCAGGTCAGCGTCGAAAATCTCCTCCACGGCATCGTGACCCTGTCCGGGAACGATGCGTCAGTGGTGCTGGCCGAGTGCATTGCCGGAACCGAGGAAGCGTTCGCCGCGCAGATGAATGCGTTGGCTGGCGAGCTTGGCCTCAAGAACAGCCACTTCGGCAATTCGAACGGCTGGCCCGACGAAGGCGTGACCTATGTCACCGCTCGCGACCTGGCGACATTGGCCAAGGCATCGATCGAGCGCCACCCCAAGCTCTACAAGCAATTCTACGGCCAGCCGAGCTTCACCTGGGGCAAGACCCTGGGGTCGGGAGCCGACATCACGCAGGCCAACCGCAACCCGATCCTCGGCAAGATCCCGGGCGCCGACGGGCTCAAGACCGGCCACACCGACGAGGCAGGTTATGGCTTCACCGGCTCGGCCGAGCAAAATGGCCGCCGGCTGGTGATGGTGGTCGCCGGCCTGTCGAGCTTCAATCAGCGCATCGAAGAATCGACGCGACTGATGAACTGGGGTTTTAACGCCTGGACCGCCAAACCGTTGTTTGCCGCCAATGCCAAGATCGGCATGGCTAAGGTCCAGCTCGGCAGCAGCAGTGAAGTCTCGCTGATCGCACCGCGCAACCTCGCGGTCACGCTCCCCGCCGGCCTCGGCGGCAATCCCAAGGTTTCAATCGTTTATGACGGCCCGTTGAAAGCGCCGATCGCCAAGGGCCAGCATATCGCCGACCTGGTCGTCACCACCGCCGATACACCGCCTCAGCATATGCCCTTGGTCGCCGGCGAAGCGGTTGACGAGGCCGGTTTCTTTGGCCGCCTGTGGCTCGGCTTCAAGCAGCTCATCGGCATGGCGTGACAGGAAAATTCATCAGTCTTGAAGGCGGGGAGGGGACAGGTAAGTCGACCCAGGTCCGCGCTCTCGCGGCGGCCCTTGCCGAGCGTGGAATCGACTGCATGACCACCCGTGAACCTGGCGGCAGCCCCGGCGCCGAAGCGATCCGCGAATTGCTCCTCGGCGGAGCGGATGAGCGTTGGGGCGCAAGAGCCGAAGCCATGTTGTTCGCCGCCGCGCGCAGCGATCATGTCGACAAGACCATCCGCCCGGCGCTTCAGGCCGGCCGCTGGGTGCTCAGCGACCGCTTTCTCGACAGCTCGCTCGCTTACCAGGGCGGCGCGGGCGGCCTCGGCATCGAAGCGGTGCGGGCGGTCAACGCCTTCGGCATCGATGGATGCCTGCCCGACAGGACTTTGGTCCTGCTGCTCGGCGACGAGGAGGGCAGGGCTCGCGCCCGCGCCCGCGACCAGCATGACGGCGATCGCATCGGCGGGCGTTCGGCCAATTATCATCGCGCTGTCGAAACCGCGTTCCGACTTATTGCGATCGAGGAACCGGAGCGCGTCAAGCTAATCGACGCTTTGGGATCTGCGGACGAAGTCACTGCCCGCCTGATCGATGTGATTGCGGACCTGCTGCCATGATCCACGGCCAGCCGCGCGCCGTCGAGCAATTCACGTCCGCCTGGCACTCGCGCAACATGCACCACGCGTGGCTGCTCGCCGGTCCGCGCGGCGTCGGCAAGGCAAGCTTTGCCCATGCCGCGGTGCGGCGGATCCTCACCGAGGCCGCTGGGCCGACGGTCGATCTTCCCCGACTCGAAACTCCCGCAGACCATCCGATGGTCCGCCTGGTCGATGCCGGCAGCCACCCCGATTTGCGTATTCTCGAACGGCTCGAACGCCCGACCGGCGGATTGGCCCGCAATATCAGCGTCGACCAGGTCCGCACCCTTGCCCCATTGCTTGGCTCGACGCCGTTCCTGTCGGCGTGGCGCGCGGTGGTGATCGACAGCGCCGACGATCTCGAGGCGCCCGCCGCCAACGCCTTGCTCAAGATGCTCG
Source organism: Sphingomicrobium sp. (assembly GCA_035318245.1). Classification (GTDB taxonomy): domain Bacteria; phylum Pseudomonadota; class Alphaproteobacteria; order Sphingomonadales; family Sphingomonadaceae; genus Sphingomicrobium. Next base: position 9,221 of record DATHFE010000036.1, read on the forward strand.
AGGAACCGCCGGCCAATTGCCTGTTCCTGCTGGTTAGCCACACGCCGGGGCGCCTTCTGCCGACGATCCGCTCGCGCTGCCGTAAGCTCGATTTCGCTCCGCTGGACGATGACGCCATGACGTCAGTTTTGATGGAGCAGCTTCCCTCGGCCAACGCCGCCGAACGAACCCGGCTGATCGCTTCCGCCGAAGGCTCGCCCGGCCGCGCTTTGGCGTTCGCCGCGCTCGATCTCGCTCCGCTAGAGGAAGAGGTGCTGACCATCCTCCGTCAGGGTGATCCGACCAACGCTCGGCGCTCCAAGCTCGCTCAGTCGCTTGGCCTTAAGTCCGCCGCCGACCGGTACGCCGCTTTCCTCGATCTCGTCCCATCGCTGATCGCTCGCGAAGCGCGCGGTCTCGGCGGCGCACAACGTGACCGAGCGCTCGACGCTTATGCCCGCGCGCGCCAAACCAGCGCGCTGGCGCCGCGGCTGTCGCTCGACCCCGCGGCAACCGCATTCCAGCTCGGTTCGATCCTCGCCTCGGTCGCCGACCCCGCTTCCTTGAAGCGATAGGCGCGTCCGGCTAGGGGCGGGGACATGGCCGAGCCCTTCTACATCACGACCGCGATCAGCTATCCCAACGGTCGCCCTCACATCGGCCACGCCTATGAAGCGATCGCTGCGGACGCCGTCGCCCGCTTTCAACGTGCCCAGGGCCGAGACGTGCGGTTCATGACCGGAACCGACGAGCATGGCCTGAAGATGGCCCAGGCGGCGCGCGCCGAAGGGGTTGAGCCGGCAATCTATGCACACAAAATGTCGCAACTATTCCAAGACATGTGCGATACTCTTGATGTATCATATGATAAGTTCATCCGCACGTCGGATCCGGAGCATCACCGCGCCAGCCAGGCGATCTGGACCGCGATGGCGGAGCGCGGCGACCTCTACCTCGGCCGTTACGAAGGTTGGTATTCGGTCCGCGACGAAGCGTTCTATGACGACAATGAGCTGACGGACGGGGAAGGGAACGAGAAACTTTCGCCTCAGGGTACCCCGGTGGAATGGACTGTCGAGGAAAGCTGGTTCTTCAAGCTTTCGGCCTACCAGCAGCCCTTGCTCGACCATTATGCCGCGCATCCCGCCTTCATCCAGCCCGACAGCCGCCGCAACGAAGTGCTACGCTTT
>DATHFE010000037.1:0-8772 GCA_035318245.1 Sphingomicrobium sp.
AGACCAGACATGGCGAAGTTTCTGAAGCTGATCAAAAATGAAAAGGGCGCGACCGCGATTGAATATGGCCTGATCGCCGCTCTCATCGCCGTTGCGGCGATTGGCGCGATGCAGGGCATCGGCACCAAGCTGAGCACGACCTTCAACAACGTGTCGAACTCGCTCTAAACTTCAAACACTTTCACACTGCGTTGCGTCCGCGGGTCCCCTAGGCCCGCGGACGTTTGCATTTGGCGTCAGCGCCCAAAGGCATCAGTCCTCGTGCGGCACGCCGACCGTGGCGCCTTCGGTATAATTGCCTCCCGCGTTTTGCTGGAACCAGAAGGGCTTCAACGCGCCGCTGCCGCCGGCGATGGTGGTGAGGTTCGAATCGAGCAGCCGCCCGCCGATCATCGTCATGTTGACGCTGTCCGAGTTGCGGATGTTTTCGAGCGGATTGGAGTCGAGCACGACGAGGTCGGCGAGCTTGCCGGGTTCGAGGCTGCCAAGATCCTTGTCGAGGCCAAGCGCGCGTGCCGGGTTGATGGTGCCGGTGCGCAGCGCCTCCATGTTGCTCATGCCGCCGAGCGCGAACGACCAGATGTCCCAATGCGCGCCGAGGCCCTCGCGCTGGCCGTGGGCGCCGATCGACACCGGGATGCCGAGGTCGCTGATCTTCTTGGCGGTCGCCGCGTTGGAGAGGAGATTATCCTCTTCGGGCGGGTTCATCACGCGGCGGCGGGAGCGGGCGTCGAGCAGGGGCCGCGGCACCCAGCGCGACAGGATCGGCTCCATCCACACATCGGTGTGCTGGTACCAATAATTCTCGCCGAACGCCCCGCCGAAGGTCACGATCAGGGTCGGCGTGTAGGCGGTGCCCGAGCCCTTCCAGAACTGGAGCACGTCGTCATAGATGTGCTGGACGGGGAGCGAATGTTCGATCGTGGTGTGACCATCGGCGATCATCGTCATGTTCATTTCGAACAGGGACCCGCCTTCGGGGACGACTTCCATGCCGAGCTGGCGCGCGGCCTCGATGATCATCTGGCGCTGCTCGCGGCGCGGCTGGTTGTAGCTCTTGACGCTCCACGCGCCGGAGGCCTTGAGGCGGCGAAGATGCGAGACGGCGTCGTCGAGGGTCTTGATCTCGACCGTGAACGGCGTGGTCGCGCCGTAGAGGATGGTGCCGGTGGAGAAGATGCGCGGGGCGAGGATCAGCCCGGCCTTCTGATATTCCGAGGCGGCGAAAATTTCCCTGGTGTCGTTCGACGGGTCGTGGAGGGTCGTGACCCCGTAAGCGAGCGCGGCGGCGTGGAACCAGTTCTGCTGGGGGATGATCAGCTCATTGCCCATGGCCCCATGCCAGTGCGCGTCGATCAGCCCGGGGATGATGGTCTTGCCTGTGACATCGATCGTGCGGGTTCCGGAGGGGTAGGTGACTGATGCCGTCGGGCCGACCGCGGTGATGCGGTCGCCGCTGATCAGGATCGTGCCGTTCTCGATCACTTCGTCGCCGCGCATGGTGACGATGCGGGCACCGGTTAGCGCCAGCGTGCCGCTCGGCCTGGCTTCGTTGGCGGTGAAACCGAGGTGGGCGTAGATTGGGGCGGGGGCGGTCTTGCCACCGGCGAAAGCGCCCGCGGTGCCGACATTCTGGGCGAACAGGTCGGGGCCTTGGGTCCAGTAAAGCGTGCGGCCGTTTCCGGACCAGTGCAGCCAATCACCGGCATCGATGCTGACCCGCGATTGCGGCAGCGCCTTGGCGTCGGGGGCGATTTCGACCGAGCGGCCCGATCGCGCGAACGGCATGACATAGGCCTGGTAGCGCTCGGTCCAGGCGACGAACTGTTCATCGGGCGACAGAGCGAATTCGGCGGCATTCTTGGAAATAAGGTGGGTCTGTTCGTGGTCGCCGTTGATGCCGATCGATTTGAGCAAATGCTTGCTCTCCTCGCCGTCGGCCATGAAGAAGATGCGGTCGTTGCCGGCGCCGAACTGGGGCAGGGTGCCGTCCTTGGTAACCTTGCGCGGCGTCCCGCCCTTTGTCGCGACGACGTAGAGCCCGGGGTCGCGGCCCCACAGCGGCGTGGTGAGGAAGCCGTCGCTGCTCTTGCGATAGGCGATCAGCGAGCCGTCGGCGGAGAAAGCCGGCTCGAGATAATGGCCGGGCTCCGGCGTGACGTTGCGGCCGTCGCCGCCGCCGGCGCCAACGATCTTGATCCGCCCGGCCTTGTCGTCGTCCCAGGCAACATAGGCGATCTGGCGGCTGTCGCGCGACCAGGTCGGGTAGCTTTCGAATTCCGTGCCTTTGGTCAGGCGCCGGGCAGCGCCGCCGGCCGCATCCTTGATCCACAGATGGCCGAGCGCTTCATAGACGATGCGGCGGCCGTCGGGGCTGGCGTGGGCGAAGCGGACCATCTTCACCTCGAAGCGGTCGGGCGCGACGTCCTTCTGCTGGCGAACCGCGTCCTCGACGAAGCGGGTGCCGGTGACATGGAACGGGATGTCGCTGACAGCGCGGCTGGCGACGTCGACGCGGTGAATCCCGCCACCTCCCCAGAAGACGATCGAGCGGTTGTCGGGGGTCCAGCTGATTCCCGGATAGACGCCGTGGATCGCCCAGGTTTCCTGCATGTCGCGGTCGAGGATGTCGGTCAGCTCGGTCATGCGCCCGGAGGCGATGTCCATCAGCATCAGCGTCGATTTGTAGCGAATGCGGCGGATGAAGGCCAAGCTCTTGCCGTCGGGCGACGGCGTTGGGCGGATCGCTCCGCCGGGGCCGGTGACGTAGGGATCGATGTCGCCGGTCTGACGGTCGAGCCGCTGGATGACGTAGATCTGGCCGTTGGGGTCTTTCGAATATTCGAAGGTTTCGCCGGGCGTCGCGTCGTCGGAGAAATAGAGGTAGCGGCCGTCGGGCGAGAAGGCGGGCTCGTTGGTGTCCTTCTGCTTGGTGCGGGCCTTGGTCATCTGCACGCCTTCGCCGCCGCCAGTGCGGTGGTAGAGCCACATCTCGCCCGCCCCCAACGACCGCGCCGAAGTGAAATGCTTGCGCGCGACAAGATAATTGCCGTCAGGCGTCCAATCGGCCTGGTTGAGCAGGCGGAAGTCTTCCTTGGTGATCTGGCGCATCAAGCCGCCATTGCGGTCCATCGTCCAGACATTGTCGCCGCCGCCGCGGTCGGAGGTGAAGGCGATTTCCTGTCCGTTGGGGGAGTAACGCGGCTGCATTTCCCAGGCGTGGCCGGTGGCGATCGCGCGCGCCTCGCCGCCACCGATCGGCACGACGTAGATGTCGCCGAGCAGGTCGAAGGCGATCTCGCGCCCGTCGGGCGAGACGTCGAGCGACATCCAGGTGCCACTGGTGGTGTCGATGACCGCGTCGTGGCCGGGGGCGTGGCGCGCCGAGACGTCCCATTTGCTTTCGGCCTTGGCGGTCGGTTCCGGGGCGGCGGGGATGTTTGCCGGCTGTGCCTGGGTCAGCGGCTCGGCCGCGCCGGGCTGGGGAAGCGGCGGCGCGACGGGCGGGGTGGGGGCTTGGGCCGCGGCGCCGCTGGCAAGCGAGGTGGCGGCGAGAAGAATAGAGAAACGGCGCATGATGATTCCCCCGGCGAAATGTTCGCCGGTGGTTCTGACGGCGCCGTGGGGCGAACGCAACGCCGGTCCGCCGTCGTTCGTCGAAGGGAGGCGTTCGTTGACGGGAACGGAGTCGCGCGGCTAGTGCGCGGCGATGACCAAATCAGACTTTCCCGACCGTCTGTCGCTCGACCCGCGCAGCGAATATTTCGACGGTGAACTGCTCCGCAAGGGCGTCCGCATCAACTTCAACGGCGTCGAAAAGACCAATGTCGAGGAATATTCGATTTCCGAAGGCTGGATTCGCGTCGCCGCCGGGCGCAGCCGCGACCGCTTCGGCAACCCGATGACGGTCAAGCTGAAGGGCAAGATTGAGCCGTTCTTCGACGATCAGCTCGGCGACGCGGTCGACGACGGCGCCGGCGAGACCGAGGCGTCGTCGGAAGGGTAAGCCGGCGTCCGGCGCGACCGGCGCCATTCGAGCAATTTCTTCATTCCATAGCCGGCGACCAGCGCTGCGCCGAGCGGACCCAGCCCGCGCTTGGCGACCGTCGCCACACCCGCGCCGATCAAGGCCCCAGTGACTCGCTTGCCGCTGCGCGCGGCGAGCTTCTCGCCGATTACGGCCCCAACGATCTTTCGCAGCATAGTCATTCTCTCCAGCGACCTTGGCTCGTTGTGACCAAAGCCCGGCCACGCCGCAATGTTCCGACTTAGCGGTTGGCGCGAAATCCCAATTGCTGGTGGTGAAACGCGCCAACTTCCCCTGGAAAAGCCGCACCCGCGCACAAAAATGGCGGATATCCGGAATTGGCACGCCTCTTGAATATAGGATTGGACCGGCCCGCAAAGAGTTAACGCGGGCCTACAGGAGGAAGAAAATGTCTGACCGTTCGAAATTCCAGCGCAACCTGATCGCGATCTTCGCGTCCTTGCTGATGAGCTCGGTCGCCGTCGGCGCAGCGGTTGCCCCGGCGACAGTCGCCGCCAACTCCGCGCAGGTCTCACACAATGCTTGAACTCGAACCGATCGAAGCCCGAGTCTCGACCCGCACGCCGCGGATGGACCCGCCCAGCGCCACTGCCTTCGACCTGAAGAGTGGGCAGGCCCAGGTCCGTTTCGCGCCTCTGGCGGCGTTCCTCAAGGGCCCGATCTTTTCCCGGACCCGCGACATCATCGCGGCCAACATGACCGAATTGCTCGACCGGGCGGAAGACCCGGCGCGGATGATCCGCATGATCATCCTCGAAATGGAAGACACGCTGGTCGAGGTTCGCGCCGCGGCTGCGCGGTCGATCGCCGACGCCACCGAAATGCGCCGGGCCCTGGTGCGACTGGAAGACCTCCAGGACAACTGGACCGCCAAGGCCGAGCTGGCGCTGTCGAAGGACCGCGAGGATTTGGCCAAGCAGGCGCTGATCGAGCGGCAGAAAGCGGTCGACATCAGCGACGGCCTGGACGCCGAGCTGAAGATCATCACCGACGCCCTGCGCGCCTATGAGGCGGACATCGCCAAATTGCAGGGCAAGCTGCGCGAGGCACGTGCTCGCCAGAATGCGATTTCGCTGCGGATCGAGAGCGCCGTGTCGCGCGCCAGGGCCCGTGAGGTTCTTTACGGCGGGCGCACCGAGGACGCCTTCTCGCGCTTCGAGATTCTCGAGCGCCGGGCCGACTTCGCCGAGGGCCGCGCCGAAGCGCTTGGCCTGACGGGGCCGAAGAGCCTCGAGGAAGAAATTTGCGAGTTGCGGGCGAACGACCAGGTCGATGCCGAGCTCACAGCCATGAAGGCCGCCTTGGCGGCACGCATCGACCAGGAAGGATCAACACGATGACCGGCAAATACGCATTCTCGCTCGACCGTCACGACGCCAAATTGCTCGGTGTCTGCTCGGGCCTGGGCAAGCGATTCGGGATCGATCCGACCTTCATTCGCATCGGCTGGATCGCCGTGCCGCTGCTGACCCCGATCGATTTTTCGACTGCGATCGTGGCTTACGCGATCGCCGGGATCGTCGGCTTCATCGGCCGCAAGCGCCGCGACAGCCAGGGCGAACGCCCCAGCGAATTCGACCGGATGGACATGGTCGGCAAGACTCGCCGCCCATCGATCCACGCAATGCGCACGGAGCTGGACGTCAACGACCGCCGGATGATGGCGATCGACGACCACCTCGCCTCACCCAATTATGAGCTGGCGCGGGAAATCGACGCGCTGAAGGAGGAAAAGTGATGTTGGGCTATGAAGCCATCCTGATGATCGGCGCGCTGAGCCTTGCCGGCCTCGGAATCGCCATCGTCGCGGCATTGAAGGGCTGGCAGGGCTGGCTCGACATCAAGCGGCTGGAAATCGCCCGAAGCGTCGGTGACGGAATTGTCCCGTCGGGCGGCGGCGGCCGGATCGAGATCGCGGATCTCAAGGAACGGGTGCGCAAGCTCGAAGCGATCGCCGCCGGGATCGACATTTGAAGTCTACGCCCGGCGCCGCGAAGCTCGGATGTCTCCCCCGACATCCCGCGCTCCCCGCCCGCGACGCGCGAGCGAAGTGACCGGCCGCGACAGGATCGCGGCCGGTCACAAATATCCCCAATCCGATCAGCTCATACTCACGCTGGCTTGACAGCGGGCTAGCTGACGCCTGTGTTCTCACGCAATCATTCCGCGACACGATAGATTAGGAGAAGACCCGATGGCGAAAGCTAAAACGACCAAGAAGGCTGCCCCCAAGGCGAAGAAGGCGGGCAAGACCAAAAGCATCGGTGCGAAGACCGCAAAGATCCGCGCCAAGGCGAGCAAGGCCAGCCACTCGGGCTATGATGCGCTCGTCAAGCTGGCCGATCATCCGTTGGTCGCCGATCTGCTGGCAATTGGAGCGATGGCCGCAGTTTCGGCGATCGCCGGCGACAAGAAAGACAAATTAGGCGGGACGGGGCGGACGACCAGCAAGTCGGTGAAAGATGCCGGCAAGGCCGCTGCGAGGGCGATTGGTCAGCGCCTGCTCGATGAGTTCAAGGAGGTCAAGAAAACCGCCAGGAAGAGCGCCGCGAAGCGGGCCGTCAAGAAGGTCGTTAAGAAGGCCTAAGCCGGCCGTCGGATCAGCGTGAGGCGGGCGCGGGCACTGTCGCGCTCTGCCTCGATAACCCATTCGCCGGGATCGACCGGATCGCCGCGGTTGCTCTCAATCGCGATCCACCCGCCGGGCGCTAGCCAGCCGGCCTTGGTGATGGCGCGCATGGCCGCGCTACCCGAGCCGGCCGCATAAGGCGGATCGGCGAAGATCAGGTCGAACGGCTGCTCGCGGGGAAGGCTTGCCGCGGACGTGGCGCGGATGATTGCCTGGTCGCGCGCGCCGAATGCGGCGAGGTTGGCTTCGATCGCGCGGATCGCTTCGCGGTCGGTTTCGACGAAGGTCGCGGACGCCGCGCCGCGCGACAAGGCTTCGAGGCCGAGCGCGCCGCTGCCGGCGTAAAGATCGGCGACGCGCAGGCCTTCGAGCTCGCCAATCCGGCTGAACAGCATCGAAAACAAAGTGCCGCGTGTGCGGTCGGCGGTCGGCCGGGTGGCATCGCCCTTGGGCGCGACCAAGGGACGGCCGCGCCATTTCCCCGCGATGATCCTCATTTCAGGGTCCGGCGGAAGGCGCCCACGTCGGAGCCGGCGACTTCGGATATGTCGTTGATGCCGAGACCTTCCAGTGTGAACGGGCCGTAAGCGGTGCGGATCAGCCGCGAGACCTGCAGTCCGAGGTAGGCGAGGACGTTCCGGACTTCGCGGTTCTTGCCCTCTGTCAGACTCATTTCGATCCAGCAATTGCGACCGGTGCGCCGCTCGAGGTTGGCGTCGATTGCGCCATAGCGGATGCCTTCGATGGTGACGCCCTCGATCAAATCCTCAAGCTGCGACTGGCTGACGTCGCCGAACGCGCGGGCGCGATACTGGCGCACGACGCCGGTCCTCGGCAATTCGAGCGTGCGCTTCAATTCGCCGTCGTTGGTCAGCAGCAGCAGGCCCTCGGTCATGAAATCAAGCCGGCCGACCGGGATCAGCCGCGGCAGGCCGGCGGGCAATTTGTCATAGATCGTCGGGCGGCCACCGGGGTCTCGCGCCGCGGTCAGGCTGGCCTGCGGCTTATAGTAGCGGAACAGGCGGGGAGCCTCGGCCTTCTGGACCGGCTTGCCGTCGACGGTGACACCCTTGAGGTCGGTGAGCAGGGTCGCCGGCGTGGTCAGCGTCTTGCCGTCGAGCGCGATGCGGCCTTCGCCGATCATCCGTTCGACGTCGCGCCGCGAGGCGACACCGGCGCGAGCAAGCAGCTTGGCGATGCGTTGCTCGCCATCCTCGCGTGGCAGGGGCCGTGATTCGCGCTTGCCTTGCGGCACAGGACCGCGCTTCGTTCGTTGCGGAGGCAATGTTGGTTTCCTTGTGGAGAGTTGATGCTGTTCAGCAAGCCCAAGCGTGTCGTCAAGCGCATCCTGATCGTCGAGGACGAGCCCTTGGTCGCGTTCGACATGGAAACCATGCTCGCCGACGAGGGGTATAAGGTCGTCGATACAGTCGACACCTACGCTGCCGCGATCGGGGCGCTGGACCGCGAGAAGGTCGACTTGATCATTTGCGATGTCCGCCTGCACGGCAACAAAAACGGGATTACCCTGGCCAAGGAAGCGTGCAAGCGCGGCATTCCGGTGCTGTTCGCGACCGGCCAAATTCCGCCGGATGCGGACAAATTGGCAATCGGCTGCCTGATCAAGCCGTTCAATATGCGGAAGCTCAAAGCAGCGCTCGAAAGCATCAACCGGCACTTGATGGGCAAGAGGCCGAAGCCGCCCAGGGGCATGGAGCTTTACCCGCGGGTCCCTGTCGAATGAGCGAGCGCGGCTTCGACCTGGCCGTGGAATTCGGCAATGCCGTTTTCCAGCGTGCCCAAGGTGATGTGATCTAGCAGGCCCGATTCGAGGCCGCGCTGGCCGAGCGCGGCGGCGTGGAAGTCCTCGGCGCCGAAAGTGCCGCCGTCGAGCAGATCCCAGCTCCGTTGCCAATGATCCTCGGCCTCGTTGGTCGTGGGCGCTTCGGGAATAAGCATCAGATCCTCGACCAGGCAGGTGCCGACCGACTGCGGCATGACGATCAGCAAATTGATGTAGTCGGGGCTGACGATCACCACCGAATTGGGGAAGAGTTGATAGGTGTAGGTCACCGCTTTGCGTAGCGCCCCCCAG
>DATHFE010000038.1:0-2938 GCA_035318245.1 Sphingomicrobium sp.
GGCGGCCCCCGGCGACTGGCGCCGGACGGCACATAAGTGCGCCGACCTGGTCTATTCGCGCCTGTCGGGCGAAGGCGCCTATCTCGACACTCGCGTGGTTTATGTCGCCGAAACCGGGCCCAAGACCCGCCGCATGAAGCGCATCGCGATCATGGATTCGGACGGGTCCAACCACCGCTATCTGACCGAAGGCAAGGCGACGGTGACCATGCCGCGCTTCAGCCCCCGCGGCGACCGCCTGGTCTACACCGGCACGCTCGCCCACAAGCCGCGTGTGTTCGTCATCGATATTGCCAGCGGCCGCGAGCGGCTGCTGGTGCCGGGAGGGGCGATCACTTTCGCGCCGCGCTTTTCTCCGGATGGCCGGCGGATCGTCTTTTCAATGGCGCGCGGCGGAAACACGGACATCTTTGTCGTCGACGCCGACGGCGGCAGCCCGCGCCAGCTCACCAGCGCGCCCGGCGCCGACACCAGCCCAAGCTACTCTCCCGACGGCAGCCGGATCGTCTTCGAAAGCGACCGGTCCGGCACGCAGCAGCTCTATGTGATGGATGCTGGCGGCGGCGGGCAGCGACGGATCAGCTTCGGCGGCGGCCGCTACGCCTCGCCGATGTGGAGCCCGCGCGGCAATCTCATCGCCTTCACCCGCATCGCAGGCTCGTTCAACATTGGCGTGATGGACCCGTCGGGCGGTGGCGTGCGTATTCTCAGCGACGGCTGGCAGGACGAAGGGCCGAGCTGGGCCCCCAACGGCCAGTTCGTCATGTTCCACCGCACCGCCAAAAACAGCGGCGCAACCGCGCTTTACGCGGTCAATATCAACGGCGGCGCCCCCCGGCGCATGCCAACCCCGCAGGACGGTTCCGACCCAAGCTGGTCTCCGCTCCAAAATTGACCCTAGGAGAATGGATTATGCGTAAGACAGTCACTCTCGGCATGGCAGCCATCGCCCTCACCGTCGCCGGCTGCGCCCGCAAGCAGGCGGCGCCCGAAGTCGTGCCGCCGGTCGAGCAAGCTCCGCCTGGAGAGGCGGTAGCGCCCGGCGACGTCGAATTGGTCGAGCTTCCCGCCGCGCAGGCCGACCTCGTCGCCAAGGCGGGTTCCGACACCGTCTATTTCGGCACCGATAAATATGACCTCGACCAGGCTACGCAAGCGACGCTGGCCGCCCAGGCGCGCTGGCTGATCGCCAACCCCAACGTCCGCGCGTCGATCGAAGGCCACTGCGACGAGCGCGGGACGCGCGAATATAATATGGCTTTGGGCGAGCGGCGGGCCAATGCGGCGCGCGATTTCCTGGCGTCGCAAGGCGTCCCGGCGACGCGGCTGCTGGTCACCAGCTGGGGCAAGGAGCGCCCGGTCGCGCCTGGCTCGAACGAGGAAGCCTGGGCCCAGAACCGCCGCGCTGTGACGGTTCTAGTTCGGTAATCTAAGCGGCGTAGCGCTGCGCGGTCGTCGTCGCGAGCCAAGCGCGAGCTTGGCGCTGTGCTTCGGCGATCTCGCGCGCGGTCATCTCGACAGAGATTTCGGCCCGGCACTGCTGGCCGCGTGTGCAGCCCTGCAGGGCCGCTAGGTTGAACCATTTATGCGCTTCGACCAGATCGACCGCAGTGCCGCCGCGCCCGGTCGAGTAAGTTACGCCCAGTTCGAATAACGCATCGACATCGCCGCGCGATGCTTCGGTCATCCGGCTTCGCGTCAGAAACTCGGCGCCTTTTTGACTGATCCCCATGTGTCTTGTCCTCTTCCCTGTTGAGGACAATTCACCCGTTAAGAACAAACAAATGGTTAACGCCGCGCTCACCCTGACGGAGACTGCTCCATTTCGACCGCCAAATTGTCGATCAAGCGTGTCTTCCCGATCACGCCCGCGGCGATCAGCCGCATCGATCCTGCCGTCTTGTCGACCGGTTCGAGCGTCGCAGCATCGACTAAAGCGAAATAATCGACCCGGCTGAATCCGGCGATCAATAGCGCCTCTTCGGCTCCGAACAGCGTCGCCGCGACCGGCCTGCCTTCGAGGACATCCTGCCGCGCCGCCTGCAGTCCCCGCGGCAACGCCAGCGCTTTTTGCCGCTCCTCAGCGGAAAGGTAAGCGTTGCGGGAAGACAGAGCCAAGCCGTCTTGATCGCGCACGGTCTCTATCCCGACGATCTCGATACCCAGCCCGAGATCCGCGACCATCCGGCGGATCACCGCCAATTGCTGGAAATCCTTCTCACCGAACAGAGCGACATCGGGCCGCATCGCGAGCAGCAGCTTAGCGACCACCGTCGCGACCCCGTCGAAATGTCCCGGCCGCGCCGCCCCGTCCCACCGCTCGCTGACTCTGGAAACGCTGACGGACGTCGCAAATCCATCGGGATAGATCTCAGCCGCGCTCGGCAGCCACAATAGGTCGCATCCCGCCGCCCGCAACATGGTGATGTCGGTCGCTTCCTGCCGGGGGTAGCTGTCGAGGTCCTCGTTCGCGCCGAATTGCAGCGGATTGACGAAAATCGTCGCCGCGACATGGTCGGCATGCAGCCGGGCCGCCTCGATCAGCGCGATATGCCCGGCGTGGAGCGCACCCATCGTCGGCACCAGTGCCAGCTTCTTGCCGCCGCTCCGCAATTTTTCGAGCGCCTTGCTCAACCCGCTGGCTTCACGGATGATTTGCACGCCTCGCGCCCCTTCGATACACCGCCAATGTGGGGCCGCGCTTGTGACGCGTGGTAGGGGATAAAGGCAAGGGGCAAGCGGGGCATGAGCCAACCGCATTTCATCGTGTTCGCCAATGAAAAGGGCGGGACGGGCAAGTCGACGACAGCGGTTCACGCCGCGATTGCGCTCGCAGCGTCGGGCCATCGCGTCGGCGTGCTCGACCTCGATCATCGCCAGCGGACCACCACGCGCTACCTCGAAAATCGCGCCGTTACGGTGGAACGGCTGGACAAGG
>DATHFE010000039.1:0-6890 GCA_035318245.1 Sphingomicrobium sp.
GACGGCAAGGACGCCGGACGGGCCGCAGACGACAATATCACGCTGCCGGCGCCAGCGGCACCAAGACGCAACATTTCTCTGCGATTCAAAGACATCCAGCCCTCCCGGAAACAAGCGACCCTTGTATCAGCCGGAAGGTTAATCGCCGATAACCAGAGTTAGGCGTTTTGGCGCTCCATCGCGCGGGAGATGCGGTTCGTCGCATAGATGGGAACCGCGACGCGGGTTGATATCGTCAATGGCCGCTGCTAATGGGTCCGCCACCGGCGCAGGCACCGCTCGCGGCGAATAATGTTTATTGGCGTGGCAATCGGGCTCGAATAAAGTAGGGCGATGGTCACGATTACCCGGTTAAATGCCGGTCCCAAAAGGAGTTCGACGGCTTTTTATGCAGATCATCGTTCGCGACAATAATGTCGACCAAGCGCTGCGCGCGCTCAAAAAGAAGCTGCAGCGCGAAGGCGTCTACCGCGAGATGAAGCTGCGCCGGCACTACGAAAAGCCGTCGGAAAAGCGGGCCCGTGAGCGCGCCGCCGCCATTCGCCGCGCCCGCAAGCTGGAGCGCAAGCGGATGGAACGCGAAGGCACCGCGCGCTAAGCTTCGCCTCTCCCTTTCTCTTTCTGCCAGGGGCTCATGCCATGACCGTCACCGAGGTCCCGCTCCGGCCGATCGCCCGCGGATCGCTCGCCAAGCTTTGGTTTGCGCTGATCGTGATCGTCGCCGCGGCGCTGGCGCTGGCCTGGTCGGGCGCCGGTCAATTGCGCGGAGAAACCACGGCCTCTGGTGTTAATTTCCGTACGGTCGCACCGGGCGAAGGCCCGTTGATCAAGCCTGTCGACGGCGTGATCATCGAATATGAAGGCCGCCTCACTGACGGCACGGTGTTCGACACCAGCGAGGGCCGTGGGCCAACGCCGATGATCGCCGGCCAGGTCATTCCCGGCTTCGCCGAGGCGCTGCAGAAGATGCAAAAGGGTGGCCGCTACGCCATCCGAATCCCGTCGGGGCTGGCTTATGGTGCGACGCCGCCGCCGGGTCCCATCCCGCCCAACGCCGATCTGGAATTCGACGTTCACGTGGTGCAGGTCGTGCCGGATGCAGCGCTGATGGCCGCCCAGCAAGGCCAGCCGGCCGGCAATTAAGTCTCCGCTGGGAGCTCGCTCTCAGCTGTCTGTTTGACCACGCGGTACCGGCTGAGCTCTTCAAGTGCCACTTTGAGTGACGCGAGAAGCGGGTCGGCGAGCAGCAATCCGAGAATCCCGAACAGCGCTCCGAACAATAATTGCGCGGCCAGCACCAGCGCGGGCGCGAGGTCGACGGTCCGCCGCGCGATATATGGCACGACCAGATAGCCGTCGACATTCTGCACGAAGAAATAGACGAAGATCGCCCAAAGGCCCTGGTTCGGACCGGCGCTGAAGCCGACCGCGACCATCAGCACGCCCGAAATGATCGCCCCAATATTGGGGAGGAACGCCAGCAATCCGGTCAGAAGCCCGAGCAACGCAGCCATCGGCACGCCGCCGATCGAGAGCATCGCAAAGGTGAAAATCCCCTCGAACACCATGCCAACCAGCCGTCCGAAAAGGAGGCGGCGCAGGGTCGACCCCACGCGATTCGAGATGACGTAGAATTTGTGGCGGTGGCGCAGCGGCAGCATCCACGCGAGGCCGCGGTCATAGAGGCGCGGTTCGACCGCAATGAAGATGCCGATGACAATGATCAACAGCATGCTGGTGAAGGCGCCGATGGCGCTGCCGACGGCGCTGGTCAGTCGCCCGACCGATCCGAGTAGCTGCGAACCGATGGTCGTCTTTCCGCCCTCGGGCAGCAGCCCGAGGCTTGTCGCGAGCGACATCAGACGGTCGACCTGGACGTCAATTACCGCGCGAAGCGCCTCCGCCTGCGCAGCCAGCGTCGTCCCAGCGAAATAGAAGACCCAGCCGATGAAACCGAATCCGGCGAGCACGACCAGTGTCAGCCGCCACCCCCGGGGAATCGGCAGGAACCGGCCGAGGAGGCGCGTTCCGCCGTCGAGCACCACCGAAAAGACCAGCCCCCCAACGATCAGAAGCAACGGCTGAGCAAGGACGATCACGCCGGCGAGGGCCAGAGCGAGACCCAGCCACACCGCCGCGCGGCGCAGTTCGTTGCGCAGCAGCGGATCGCTGAACTCGGTAGGACCTGGCCGCTCGACATGCGGGGTCGGCTTGGTCCTGGCCATGTTCGTCAGTCCTTGGTCTGGCGCAGCGAATTGCCGGCGCGGCCCGAGCGGAGCGACGAAAACCAGCTCAAAGGATTGAGAAATTGGGTCGATCCGTCAAACGAGAAAGTAATGAACTCGGCGCGCCCGCCGATATTCTCCCACGGTACCGGGCCGCCCAGGCCATTGTCCGGCGCACCCAGCGCAAAACGGCTGTCGGCGCTGCGGTCGCGATTGTCGCCCATCAGGAAGACGTGGCCCGCCGGAACCTTGATCGGTCCATAATTGTCCCCCTCGCTGGTGCCGAGGTCGATCGTGTCGTAGCTCGGCCCGCCCGGAAGCGTTTCACGGACGACCGGTAGGCGGCAGTACTGCTTGCCGTCCGACGAGCGGACGAGGAAACCCGCGAATCCTTCAGTGCATGGGGCGTTGGCGTCGACCGGAACCATCACGGGCGGGCGGACCACCGCCTTGATCGGCTTGCCGTTAAGAATCAGCCGCCCGTCGCGCACCGCAATGGTATCGCCCGGAAGCCCGATGACGCGCTTGATATAGTCGCTGTTGTGGCCCGGCGGAGTGAGGATGACGACATCGCCGCGATGGGGCAGCGATCCGAGCAGGCGGCCGTGCATGAAGGGCAGTTGGAAGCCCCAGCTGTCCTCCGGCTGGCGCAGCACGAGGCCTTTGAAAATCGCCACCGGATTGGGGATCGTCGGGGACACGAACGACCAGCCATAGGGATATTTGGTGACCACCAGGCGGTCGCCCTTGAGCAGGGCGGGCATCATCGATTCGGATGGAATGTAAAAGGGTTTGGCGACAAAGCTGTGGAAGGCGAGGACGGCCAGCAACACCCACAACAGGCCCTTGATCTCGCGCCATACGGCCGAGCCGCGCGGTGCCGCATGCTTGGCGACAGCAGCCCGCGCCTCCTGCTCAACAGTCGGGTGGCCCTGGTCGTTCAATCAATTCTCCATCGCGTGCGTCGTAAGAATGACGAAGGCCTGCGCCCAGGGGTGATCGTCGGTCATCGTCAGGTGGATTTGGATGGCGTGGCCCGGCGGCGCAAGAGCGTCAAGCCGCGCCCTTGCGCCGCCGGTCAGGCGAAGCGTCGGTGCGCCGGATGGAGCATTGACCACACCGATGTCCTTCATGAACACGCCGCGCTTGAAACCGGTGCCGACGGCTTTGGAAAAGGCCTCCTTCGCGGCGAATCGCTTGGCGAGCGTTCCGGCACGGCTGAACGGGCGGGATTCGGCCTTGGCGCGCTCGACGTCGGTGAAGACGCGGTTTAAAAAGCGCTCGCCGAACCGGTCGAGCGATTTCTGGATCCGCTCGATGTTGCAAAGGTCGGAGCCGATGCCGATGATCATCGCGCCGCGTCCATTGCGGCGCGCATCGCCCGGACGCTGGCTTCCAAACCGGTGAAGATCGCTTCGCCGATCAGGAAATGGCCGATGTTGAGTTCGGCGAGCTGGGGAATGGCGGCGACCGGCGCGACATTGTCGAAGGTCAGGCCGTGCCCCGCGTGCGGCTCGATGCCATTCTTGGTGGCGAGCGCGGCGGCGTCGGCGAGGCGCTTCAGCTCGCCGACACGCTGATTCTCGTCGAGGTGAGCATAGCGGCCGGTATGGAACTCGACGACCGGCGCCCCCAGGCGGATGGCCGCTTCAACCTGCGCCGGATCGGGCTCGATGAACAGGCTGACGCGGATCTTGGCGCCGCGCAATTTGTCGACAAAATAAGCCAGGTGATTGTGCTGCCCGGCAGCGTCGAGACCACCTTCGGTGGTCCGCTCCTCGCGTTTTTCGGGAACGATGCAGGCGGCGTGCGGCCGGTGGGCGAGCGCGATCGCGAGCATTTCCTCGGTCGCGGCCATCTCGAGGTTCAGCGGCAGGTCGATCTCGGCCATCAGACGGTCGATGTCACTGTCAGTGATGTGCCGTCGATCTTCGCGGAGATGGGCCGTGATGCCGTCGGCTCCGGCCCTGGCCGCCGCATGGGCCGCGCGCACGGGATCGGGATGGTCGCCGCCCCGCGCGTTGCGGATAGTGGCAACGTGGTCGATATTGACGCCGAGGCGGAGTTTGCTCGTCACGCGGCCGCGCGGCTCCCCGGCTTGATCGCCGGGATGGCGGCGAGCTCTGGCGGAAGCGCATCGGCCTCATAGGTCGGGACATCGAGCCGAATCAGCGGGGTGAACGGCACGCCGAGGTCCGCCGTCCCGCCCGATCGGTCGACTAAGGCCACAGCCCCAACGACGATCCCGCCGGCGGCCTCGATCGCCGCAATTGCTTCGCGCGATGATAGGCCGGTCGTCACCACATCTTCGACCATCAGGACCCGCTCTCCAGGGTCTAGGGCGAACCCCCGGCGCAGCCCAAACACGCCGTCCGGCCGCTCGAGAAACAACGCGCGTTTGCCCAAGGCGCGGCCCATTTCATGTCCGATGATTACTCCGCCCATGGCTGGCGAGACGACCGCACCGATCGAAGCGCGGATGTCGGCGGGCAATTTATCGGCCAGCGCTCGGGCGAGCCGCTCGGCGCGCGCCGGGTCCATCAACACGCGCGCGCACTGCAAATAGCGCGGGCTGCGGAGGCCCGATGAAAGGATGAAATGGCCTTCGAGCAAGGCTCCGGCGCTACGGAACTCAGCGAGGATTTCGGCGTCGGTCATGGGGCGCCAATAGGCCGCTGCCGAAGCCGCATCAACTCCGCTTCGGAAAGCCTCAGAGAGGCGCTTGAGGGCGGCGGACTTGACGCCTATAAGCCCGCCCAATCCGGGCCGGCCCAACGCGGCAGGCCTTGGCGTTCGGACATTAAAGTCACCGGGGTACGAATGAAATTTCTTGGATGGGCAATCGCCCTGGCCGCGGCCGGGCTCACTCCGGCAGCAGCACAGGCGCCGACTGCTGCGGCTCCGCCGGCTGTCGCGGCCGCCTCGCCCGCCACTACTGCTTCCGCGCCTGCGCCCGCCGCTGTAGCGCCCGAGGACGTCGCGCCGACGCCTGGCATCGGCGTTCCCGACGGCCGCAAGGGCATCCAATACCAAGTCACCCCAATCGGTCATGAAGCCCAGGCGTTCCACGATAATTGGCTGCTGCCACTTTGCGTGGTCATCAGCCTGTTCGTGCTCGCTTTGCTGGGCTACGCGATGGTTAGATTCCGCCGCGGGGCCAGCCCGACACCATCGCGCACATCGCACAATATCGCGCTCGAGGTCGCCTGGACTTTGGTCCCGGTGCTGATCCTGGTCGGCATCGCGGTGCCTTCGATCCGCCTCCTCAGCCACCAATATTCGCCGCCCAAGGCCGACCTCACGATCAAGGTCATCGGCAACCAATGGTATTGGACCTACCAATATCCCGACAATGGCGGGATCGAGATCGTGTCCAACATCCTCAAGGAAAAGGCCGACGCCACGCCCGGCCAGCGCTTCCGCACCGACGCCGACGGCCCGCCGCTGCTGGCGGTCGACGAGCGACTGGTCATCCCGGTCGGCAAGGTGGTGAAGTTCATCATCACCTCAACCGACGTCATCCACAGCTTCGCGGTCCCCGCGTTCTGGACCAAGCTCGACGCCAACCCGGGCAAGCTCAATGAAACCTGGGTCAAGGTCGAGCGCGAAGGCGTCTATTTCGGCCAATGCAGTGAGCTGTGCGGTGCGCGCCACGGATATATGCCGATCGCGGTCGAAGTGGTGTCCCCGGCCAAATATGCCGCATGGATAGCCTCGAAGGGCGGGACGATGCCGGGCGCGAAGCCCGCCGCCACCCCCGACAGCACAGGTGCCTCGCCAGTGACGACCGCGGCGATCCCCGCGGCCGCGGCGCCCCAACCGGCCTCCGCCACGCCGGCGGCCGAACCCGTGATCAAGCAGCCCGCGACCAACCAGGCCGCGACGGCCCAGAATTAAGAGCGAAAGCGACACCATGAGCACCATTCCCGCCGACGCGCTTCCGCGACAAGCCCACGAAACCCCGCACGCGCATCACGACGCCGACCACAAGCCGGGCTTTTTCGCGCGCTGGTTCATGTCGACCAATCACAAGGACATCGGCACGCTTTACCTGATCTTCGCGATCACCGCCGGAGTCATTGGCGGCGCGATTTCGGGCATCATGCGCGCCGAGCTGATGGAGCCGGGCATCCAGGTGCTCAACCACGCCTGGCCATTGGGCGCGGGCAGCGCGGCAAGCTTTGACGAGGCGCTCCATCACTGGAACGTGCTGATCACCGCCCACGGCCTGATCATGGTGTTCTTCATGGTCATGCCGGCGATGATCGGCGGCTTCGGCAACTGGTTCGTCCCGATCATGATCGGCGCGCCCGACATGGCCTTCCCGCGGATGAACAACATCAGCTTCTGGCTGCTGGTCCCGGCGTTCGCGCTGCTGCTCGGATCGTCGTTCGTGTCGGGCGGAACCGGGCTTGGCGCGGGAACCGGCTGGACGGTCTATGCGCCGCTGTCGACCAGCGGCTCGTCCGGGCCCGCGGTCGACATGGCGATCTTCTCGCTCCATCTGGCCGGCGCCAGCTCGATCCTCGGCGCGATCAATTTCATCACGACCATCTTCAACATGCGTGCCCCGGGCATGACCCTGCATAAAATGCCATTGTTCGTCTGGTCGATCCTGGTCACCGCATTCCTGCTGCTGCTGGCGCTGCCGGTGCTGGCGGGCGC
>DATHFE010000040.1:0-10900 GCA_035318245.1 Sphingomicrobium sp.
TTGGCCACGGCCTTCACCGCGTCGGCCGAATGATCGAACACCACGCAGCGATGGCCGCCCCGAATTAGCCGCCGCACCATGTTGGCCCCCATCCGGCCAAGCCCGATCATTCCAATATCCATATTCGCTTCCTTTAATCGATAGACAGCACCGCCTGCGTCGCGCGGTCCCAGCGGACGATCCGTTGAGACCGTATTGGCTCGTCCATCGCCGGACTGAATTTGGTCAACTCCCCGCGCGCCGCTGCGGCCTCTTCGAGCGATGAAAACATCCCGCATCCGAGTCCGGCGAGCATCGCGGCGCCGAGCGCCGTCGTCTCGACGTTGGCTGGCCGCTCGACCTGCATGTCGAGCAGGTCGGCGAGATCCTGGGCGAGGAAGTCATTGGCCGCCATCGCCCCGTCGATCCGGAGGTGTGACCAGTCGACCCCGTCGGCGGCGAAGGCGCGGCGCAACTCTTCTGTCTGATTGGCAACCCCCTCCAGCGCGGCGCGGACGATGTGAGCCCGGGTCGAGCCCAAGGTCAGCCCGAGCACAGCGCCGCGCGCGTCGGGTCGCCAATGCGGCGCGCCAAGGCCGGCAAAGGCGGGGACGAATTGCACCCCTGCGCTGTCCGGGACCGCGCGCGCCAGTGCTTCGCAATCGGCCGACGCGGCGAACAGCCCGAGCGCATCGCGCAGCCATTGCAGCGCGCTGCCGGCGACGAACAATGAGCCTTCGAGGGCGTAATGGCGCTGTCCGCCGAGCTGCCAGGCGATGGTGGTCAGCAGCCGCTGGCAGGACACCGGCTGCACGTCGCCGGAATGAGTGAGCACGAACGCTCCGGTGCCAAAGGTCGCCTTGGTGTTGCCGGGGGCGAAGCAAGCTTGGCCGATCGCGGCGGACTGCTGGTCGCCGGCCAGCCCGCAAATCGGCAGCGGGTCGCCGAAATGCTCCGGCAGGCAATCTCCGAACTCACCGGCGCAATCGACGATCTCGGGCAGCGCTCCTTTGGGCACGCCAAACAGGTCGAGCAGTGCATCGTCCCAGCGGCCCTGACCGATATCCATCAATGCGGTGCGCGAGGCATTGGTCGCGTCACTGATGTGCAGCCCACCAGTCAGCCGGAACACCAGCCAGCTTTCGATCGTGCCGATACACAGATCATCGCCCGCCTCGCGCAGTTGCGGCCAATTGGTCAGCGCCCAGGCAATCTTGGTTGCGCTGAAATAGGGGTCGAGGAGCAGCCCGGTCTTGGCCTGGAGTGCCGGCTCGTGCCCTTCGGCGCGGAGCTTGGCGCACATTTCGCTGGTCCGCCGGTCCTGCCACACGATCGCGGGAGCGAGCGCCCGCCCGCTGCTTCGGCTCCAAAAGACCACCGTCTCGCGCTGGTTGGTGATGCCGATCGCGGCGATCGAGCCTTTGCTCTTGGCGACCATCTCGCGCGCGCACTCGCGCGACAGCGCCCAGATTTCCTCCGCGTCCTGCTCGACCCATCCGGGGGCCGGGAATAAATTCGTCAGCGCTTTCTGGGCGATGCCGAGGCAAATTCCGTCGCGAGCGAACAGCATCGACCGCGTGCTGGTCGTGCCCTCGTCGATCACCAGCAGATTGTCGCCCACTTGCTGTCCCTCGCTGTCACCGCCTTAATGGCGGAGTCGCGAGGGCTTGCAAGCCTAGCGCCAGCCCCGGTCCTTCGCGGCCCGCTCCTGATTAGCGTCGAATGGGTCACCGGCGATGGTCGAATCGATCAGCGCGGCGAGCGCCGGATCGGCGCCGGCAGCCATGCGATAGTCGCCTCGGCTACCTTCGGGCGCAGCGAACAGGCCGCGGATCTGCCATTGCCCCCGGTTGTGGCAGGCGAGCCCGCTCGAGCCCGTATCGATAAAGCTGCGGCAGATCGCACCCGATCCATCGCGGAAGGTCAGGCCGACCCGAAGCGGGCCGCTTTGTGCGGCGCTGGCGAGCTGGACGTCCAGGGCTTTGCCGAGCCCGGCCGCAGCGACCAGCCGTCCGTTGCTCGCCTCGACCGGCGACGTGTTGCCGCTTTGAAGCATCGTACCGGTGATCACGCCGACCACCAAAGTCGCCGCGATCGCCCCCCATTGTGGGAGGCCGAAGCGTGGGGGCGCGCGGCGCTTTTCTCGCGCTGCGGCGAAGTCGGCGACGGTTCCTTGGGTACGCGCCGCCGCCAGCAGTTGCTCGGGAACTGGCGACGACGCGATAGGTTCAAACGCATTGCGCAGCGTCGAGTTCAAGGCGCGATGCTGCTCGGCAAGTCTGGTCAGCGCCGGGTCGGCCGCGACTCGGGCCGCGACTTCCGCCGCGGTCTCGGTATCAAGTTCGCCGTCGAGCCAGGCGTAGAATTGCTCGTCTTCACTCATCGTCTCATTCCTCACCGAACATCGCCAGCAGTGCGTTGCGCCCGCGCACCAGCCGGCTCGACACCGTGCCGATCGGCAGATCGAGCATCTCGGCGGTCTCGCGATAGCCGACGCCTTCGATCAGGATCAGCGCGACGACTTCGCGCTGCTCGTCGGGCAGGCGATCCATCGCCGCCATCACGCGCTGCAAATCGATCGACGCGTCGATCCCCGCGCGCGGGTCGTGGCCAATCGCCTCGCCTGCTTCCGGCGGCGCTTCGAACCTGGCCTTGCGCCCACGAGAGCGGACCGTATCGATCCACAAATTGCGCATGATCTTGAAGAGCCAGCTGTCGAGCCGTGTGCCTTCCCGCCATTGATCGCGCGATCTCAATGCGCGCTCGATCGTCATTTGCGCGAGATCGTCCGCGTCCGCGGCGTCCCGGCTGAGCGCGTGCGCGAAGCGGCGCAGCCGCGGGAGCGTCTGCGTCAGCTCGCTTTCGAATCTCAAACCGGGACCCATTCAACATCATCCGGATAAAACGGCACAACTGAATCGTTTCATCCACAAGAACAGACAGAAAGGACGTTTTATGTCCAGCTTGTCGCGCAGGATCGCGATCGCGCTCGCCGCCACCTGCTTGGCTGGTTCGGCATACGCCCAAGACATTGGCGGAACCGTCGGCGGAATTGTCGGCGGAATTGGCGGAGCCTTGAGCGGCCCGGTAGGCGATGCAATCAATGTCGTTTCCGACAGCCCCGTGGGAAACACCGTCGGCGGAGTGATGGGTGGGCCGGCAGGCGGAGGTTTCGGCGGGCTGGGCAGCAGCCCGATAAGCGGGACGATCGGCACTCTTTCCAGCACCACCGCGTGGAAGCCGGACAATGGCGCGTGGCTCCAGAATCTCCTGGGGCTGGATCCCGAACTGACCAGACCGACGCTTGATTCGCTTGGACCGAGCGAGATCGTCGAACGTCTCGACGCGCCATCGCTGGCGGCGATTCGCAAGCTTCGGCTGGAAGCATTGGTCAGCGACTATCCGCGCATCCTCGACATCGACGGCGCGGAAAATCCGGTGCGGCGCGGCGAGCTGATCGGGATCAATCCTGATGCTGCTTCATTGGCCGCAGCGCGCGCCGCGGGCTTCACATTCCTTCGCGCGGAAACCAATTCCGATTTGGGCATGACCATCGTCACTTTGGCGACCCCGAAGGGACAGTCGACCCGGGCGGCAATGAAGCAGTTGCGCAAGATCGCGCCGCGCATGACGGTCGAATATGACCATGTCTACGAACCGGCGGGCGGCGCGCTCGCCCCGAGCCGGGTACTCAGGGCCGCGCGCGGCGGGCCGACCAGCGGAATTCGCATTGCGATGATCGACGGAGCGGTCGCGTCCCATCCGTCGTTTGCCAGCGCGCGCATCGAACAGCGTGCCTTCGCTGGTCCGCCCCAAGCCACCGGCCACGGAACAGCTGTGGCCTCGCTGCTCGTCGGCAACCAGGGCCCGTTCCATGGCGCGGCGCGCGGGGCGACATTGTTCGTCGCCGATGTCTATGGCGGGAACCGTTCGGCCGGATCGGCCTCGGCGATCGTCAAAGCGCTCGCCTGGGCTGCGTCGAAGCACCCGCAAGTGATCAATATCAGCTTGGTCGGCCCGCAGAACGCCCTCCTTCAGCAGGCCATTGCTTCCATCGTCGCTCGCGGCATTCCCGTGGTTGCCGCGGTCGGCAATGACGGCCCCGCCGCCCCTCCTCAATATCCCGCGTCCTACCCAAATGTCATCGCCGTCACCGGCGTCGATGCGAGCAGTCGCGCGCTCCCCGAGGCCGGCCGGGCCAAGGATCTCGATTTCGCTGCCCCGGGCGCCGACATGATCGCTGCTCTGCCTGGGCGCGACTATATCAAGGTGCGCGGGACAAGCTTCGCTGCCCCTCTGGCAGCCGCGCGCGTAGCCTTGGCGGGGTCGGCGCAGGAGTTGGCGCTAGAGGCGCGTCCCGGCAAAGGCCGCGTCGGCCGCGGCATCGTTTGCGGCGATTGCCGGATCTCACCGAAACTGGCTCGCGCCAAATAGACTTCCGCCTTTCTCTGGGATGAACCGCCCCTCTGCTGTCGTTGTCGACAAGTGGAGGACGGGACATTTGCCCCGTCCCTCCTTTCGAAGGAGAGGATCATGACAAAGCTCATCCTAATGGTTGGGACGGCCGTTGCCTTGACGGCAACCCCCGCATTTGCAGGCGGAATGTTCCGGGGCGCCGCTGGCACCGCGCAAGGAGCAGTCGGGGGTCTCGCCAATCGCGGCGGGTCGCTCGGCGGCGTGGGCAGTCTTGCCGACTGCTTGCCGTCAAATGCTACCGGGGTGCTCGGTCGTGCCGGATCGCTCGGCCATGCGGGATCGATCGGGCGCGTCGGCTCGCTCGGCAATGTCGGTGGATTGACCCGCAGTATTGTTGGGCTGAGATCCGGCCATGGCAACGGATCGGGGAATGGTGCGCTGCGAGGCACCGGCCTGGCCGGAACCGTTAGCAGCGCGACAGCCATATCGGCTTCGGTCAACCGGCTGGGCCACGGCAGCGGCCGGGGATTGGGTCTCGCCGGAATGGCCACCAATGCAACCAACGCTGCGGCTTCGGTTAGCCGCGCCGGACACGGCAGTGGCAGTGCCCTCGGCCTCGCCGGGACAGTTGCTGGCGTAACCAGTGCCACGGCTTCGCTGAACGGTCGCGGACACGGACTGGGCAATGGACGAGGCCATGGCCTTGCCGGAACGGTAAACAGCGCGACCGGTGTCGCGGCTTCGCTTACCAACCGCAGTCACGGCCAAGGCCACGCGCGAGGGCTTAATCTAACAGCCGCGGCTACTAATGTGACGCGTGTTGCGGTTGGGCTGGGCAAGGCCGGCAACGGCAATGGCCGCGCTTTGGGTCTCGCCGGGACGGTCAATAATGCGACCGGCGTGGTGGTGTCTTTGGGTAAGGGCGGTCATGGCCGAGGGCTTGGCGTGAATGCCGCCCTCAGCAATGCGACCAGCGCTGCCGCCAATCTGACGGGCAGCAGGAAACTGGCTCTGATCTCAACGACGACCAACGCCTCGGCCAACGCGCGGACATCGCGTGGCGGCCTGCGCGTGAACGGCGCGCTAAATGCCGGAGCCGAAGTCGGCGTAATGCTGAGCCGTGCCCGGTTGGTCGGCAACGGCTCAGGTCATGGAACGGGCAACGGCCTCGCGCTCCCTGGACTTGGAAATCTGGTCAAAGGGGTAGCCGACTGCAACTGCCACAACGGCAATAGCAGCGGCACGACCACCGCCGGCAATCGCCCAAGCGACAGCGGCCGGACACCGAATAGCGCCGGGAACCCCACGCCGGCGGCAACTCCGGCAGCGGCGCCTTCCGCGAGTTCGAGCGGACCGGCGACGGCGGGCGGACAAGGACGGAATTTCCACGGCAGCGGCCGGGAAACGGCTCTCCTTGGCCCGAGCCGCGACGACTAATCGCGAAAGCCCATCAGGTCTCCTCAGGCCCGCTGCCTCGCTCCCCGGCGGCGGGCCATTTTTCTGGCGCGGAGAGATAGAGTGGTTATGGCTTGCCAATGGCCGGCCCTTCGCACTCCCAGCTGGCGCGCGACCGAACAGCCGGCCTTCTGCTGATCGCCGCAACCGCTGTCGCGCTGATGGCGGCCAATTCGCCACTCGCCCACGGCTATCACGCACTACTCGAAGCACGGATCGGCGCGATGAGTCTGCATGCCCTGATCGCCGATGGGCTGATGGCCGTCTTCTTCCTGCTCGTGGGGCTGGAAGTGAAGCGCGAATGGTATGAGGGGCAACTGGCCAGCCCGGCGGCTCGGCGGTTGCCGATTGTTGCTGCGATCGCCGGAATGGCGGTCCCGGCCCTGGTCTATCTCGCGGTTGTCGGATTTCACCCGGAACTGGTGCGCGGCTGGGCGATCCCCGCTGCCACCGACATCGCCTTTGCCATCGGCGTGCTGGCTTTGCTCGGGCCCCGTGCCCCTCCATCGCTTAAGCTGCTGCTGGTCTCGATCGCGATCATCGACGACATCGGCGCGGTGGCGATCATCGCCGTCGCTTACACCGCCAAGCTCAACCTGCTCGCGCTCGGGGTAGCCGCTCTGATCACCGGCGCGATGACGGCGATGGCGTGGCTCGGCGTGCGGAAATTGTGGCCGTTCCTCGTCGGCTTCGCGGCCCTTTGGCTGGCGATGCATGAATCAGGTGTTCATGCGACGATCGCCGGCGTCGTCGCGGCGCTGACCATACCGCTGGGGCGAGGCGAGGCGCATTCGCCGCTGAAAAGCCTTGAACATGCCGTCCACCCGTGGGTGATGCTGGGCGTGGTGCCTTTGTTCGGCCTTGCCAGCGCGGGCGTCGCATTGGGCGGCGGCGCATTGCTTACGCCGTTGCCGCGGGCGATCCTGCTCGGGTTGTTCATCGGCAAGCAGGCCGGCGTGTTCGGCGCGATCTGGCTGGCGGTGCGAATGGGGTTCGCGCCCAAGCCCTCCGGGACAAGCTGGCCGCAAATCTACGGCACCGCTTTGCTGTGCGGAATCGGTTTCACCATGAGCCTGTTCATCGGCGCATTGGCGTTTCCCGGCGATCCGGTTCTGGCCGATGAGGCCAAGGTCGGAATCCTCGCCGGTTCGATCGCCTCGGCGATTGCGGGGTTCCTGATCCTGAGGTTCGATGCGCCGGTCAAACGCAGCGCCGACGACAACGACGAAGTGGGCGAACTCTTCGCCGCCGATTTCGACCAATAGGGCTGGTTGCGGATCGCCGGCCGCTGCCGCACAAGCCGCCCCATGATCCGAACATTCTTCACCCTCCTCGTCGCCGCCTCGCTCGCCGCGTGCGACAAATCCGCCGCTCCCACCGACAGCCTCGACACAATCGCGCGCGACTATGTCGAATTGAGCCTGGCGATCGGCGAAAAGGAGGAAGGCTATATCGACGCCTATTACGGCCCGCCCGAGCTCCAGGTGAAGGCCAAGGCGGAGGCGCCGAAGCTCAGCCTTGACGCACTGGCAAGCCGGGTCGCGGCGCTCAAGTCCCGCGCGGCCGTATTCGATGCGTCGGGCAATCCGCTGGAGGCCCGCCGCGCGCACTTCCTCGTGGCGCAACTGACCGCCGCCGCGATTCGGCTGCGAATGATGAAGGGCGAGAAGTTGAGCTTCGCCAATGAGGCTAAGGGCCTGTTCGGTGTCAGCCCCAATCTTCAGCCGCTGGCCGCTTACGACCCCGTCTTGGCGCGAATCGAAACGCTGCTTCCGGGCAGCGGCGCGTTGGCCGACCGGGTCGACGCCTTCCAGTCGCGCTTCGATATTCCCAAAGCCAAGCTGAAGCCGGTGTTCGACGCCGCTATCGCCGAGTGCCGCCGGCGCACCTTGCAGCACATCACGCTGCCGAGGAACGAGAGCTTCAACCTGGAATTCGTGACTGGCAAAAGCTGGGGCGGCTATAATTATTACAAGGGGAACGCCCACAGCCTGATTCAGGTCAACACCGACCTGCCGATCCGCATCGGCCGCGCGGTCGATCTTGGCTGCCACGAAGGCTATCCCGGTCACCATGTGCTGAACGCGTTGCTCGAGGAGAAGCTGACCCAAGGCCACAAGTGGATCGAGTTCAGCGTCTATCCGCTCTATTCGCCGCAATCGCTAATCGCCGAGGGATCGGCCAATTATGGCATCGACCTCGCCTTCCCAGGCAACGAGCAGCTCGCGTTCGAAACCACGACGCTCTATCCTCTGGCCGGCTTGCCGACCGCCGAGGCGGCGCGCTACCTCGCGTTGAGCAGGGCAATGCGCGACCTCGGCGGCGCCCGCTTCACCATTTCGCGAGACTATCTCGAAGGGAGCATCGACAAGGCCGAAGCGATCCGCCTCACACAGAAATATCAGCTCCAGTCAAAGGACCGCGCGACCAAGTCGATTGCCTTCACCGACCAGTATCGCACCTATGTAATCAACTACGGCCTCGGCCAAGACATGGTCCGCGCCTATGTCGAGGCGGGGGGGCAGGACCCCAAGGTCAGATGGGCGCGGATGGAGAAGTTGCTGTCGGAGCCGACTCTACCGAGCGACCTGAAGCCCTAGAGTTTCCCCGTCAGTTCCGGGACAATCTTGAACAGGTCGCCGACCAGGCCGATGTCGGCGACCTGGAAGATCGGCGCGTCCTCATCCTTATTGATGGCGATGATGGTCTTCGAATCCTTCATCCCCGCGAGATGCTGGATCGCGCCCGAAATGCCGATCGCGATGTAGATTTCGGGGGCGACGATCTTGCCGGTCTGGCCCACCTGGTAATCGTTGGGGGCGTAGCCCGCGTCGACCGCGGCGCGGCTCGCGCCGACGCCCGCGCCAAGCTTGTCGGCGAGCGGGTCGAGGAGGCCGTGGAACTGGTCGTTCGATCCGAACGCGCGGCCGCCCGAAACGATGATCTTCGCGCTGGTCAGCTCGGGCCGCGCACTCTTGGCCAGCTCGGCCGAGACGAATTTCGACTTGCCCTCGTCGCCCGACGCATCGACCGCCTCGATCGTCCCGCTGCCGCCGTCGCGTGCCGCTTTTTCGAAAGCGGTGCCGCGCACGGTGATGACCAATTTCTTGTCCTTCGACTTGACCGTGGCGATGGCGTTGCCGGCATAGATCGGGCGGGTGAAAGTGTCCGGGCCTTCTACCGAGAGGATGTCCGAAATCTGCATCACGTCAAGCATCGCCGCGACACGCGGGGCGATGTTCTTGCCGCTTGTCGTGGACGGCGCGAGGAAGGCGTCGTGATCGGCCATCAGTCTGGCGGCGATCGGCGCGACGGTCTCGGCCAGCGGATGGCCAAGGTTCGCGGCGTCGGCGACATGGACCTTGTTCACGCCGGCGATCTTGGCCGCCGCGTCGGCGACCGAGCCAACGCCCGACCCGACGACGAGCAGATGCACTTCGCCCAATTTGGCGGCGGCGGTCACCGCAACAAGGGTGGCATCCTTGACCGCCTTGCCGTCATGTTCGACCAGAACCAGCGTCTTCATGCGACCACTCCCAGACCCTTGAGTTTGGCGACCAGCTCATCGACCGATCCGACCTTGATCCCGGCGCTGCGCTTGGCCGGCTCGACCACCTTCAGCGTCTCCAGCCGCGGCGCGATGTCGACGCCGAGTTCGGCCGCGGTCTTGACCGCCATCGGCTTCGACTTGGCCTTCATGATGTTGGGCAGCGAAGCGTAGCGCGGCTCGTTGAGGCGCAGGTCGGTTGTGACGATCGCGGGGATGTTCAGTTCGACCGTCTCCAGCCCGCCATCGACTTCGCGGGTCACCTGGACGCTGTCGCCGGACACCTCGACCTTCGAGGCGAACGTACCCTGCGGCCAGCCGAGCAACGCGCCGAGCATCTGCCCGACCTGGTTCGAATCATCGTCGATCGCCTGCTTGCCGAGAATGATCATCCCCGGTTGCTCTTCCTGGGCAATCTTGGCGAGCAATTTGGCAACGCCGAGCGGTTCGACATCGTCGTCACTCTGGATGAGGATCGCGCGATCGGCGCCCATCGCCAGGGCGGTGCGCAGCGTGTCCTGCGCCTTTTGCGGGCCGACCGAGACCGCGACGATCTCGGTCGCGACGCCCTTTTCCTTGAGGCGAATGGCTTCCTCGACCGCGATTTCGTCGAATGGATTCATGCTCATCTTGACGTTGGCGAGATCGACCCCGCTGCCATCCATCTTGACCCGCGGCTTGACGTTGAAATCGATCACCCGCTTGACCGCGACGAGGAGTTTCATGCGCTCTTCTCCAGGAAACTAGGCAGCGTTTTTGACTTCGGCGACGATCTTCTTGGCGGCGTCGCCGAGGTCGTTGGCGGCGACGATTGGCAGGCCGCTCATCGCCAATATGTCCTTGCCTTCGGCAACATTGGTGCCCTCGAGGCGGACCACCAGCGGCACCGACAATTTAACTTCGCGCGCGGCTTCAACGATGCCCTCGGCGATGATGTCGCAGCGCATGATCCCGCCGAAGATGTTGACCAGGATCCCCTTCACCGCCGGGTCGCTCAAAATGATCTTGAACGCCGCGGTGACCTTTTCCTTCGACGCGCCGCCGCCGACGTCGAGGAAGTTGGCGGGGAAGGCGCCGTTCAATTTGATGATGTCCATCGTCGCCATTGCGAGGCCGGCGCCATTGACCATGCAGCCGATGTCGCCGTCCAATTTGATGTAGGCGAGGTCGTATTTCGACGCCTCGATCTCCATCGGATCCTCTTCGCTGAGATCGCGCAGCGCGGCGAGGTCCTTGTGGCGGAACATGGCGTTGGAATCGAATCCGACCTTGGCGTCGAGCACGAGCAACCTGCCGTCATCGGTCACCGCCAGCGGGTTGATCTCGATCTGGCTGGCGTCGGTGCCGAGGAAAGCGTCGTACAACTTCGACAGCACAGAGGTCGCCTGCTTGGCGAGGTCACCCGAAAGACCGAGCGTCGCAGCGACCGAGCGGCCGTGGTGGGGCATCAGCCCGGTCACCGGGTCGATGGTAATCGTCTCGATCTTCTCGGGCGTGTCGTGG
>DATHFE010000041.1:0-16146 GCA_035318245.1 Sphingomicrobium sp.
ATGGATGTCGCGCAGCGCGTCGGCGAGCAATTGATATTCGTCGGCGCGCGGGCTTGCGCGCCGCCACGCCAGCGCGATCTGCCGCGAGCCATGGTCCGCCTCCAGCCGGGCCAGCCGGATCGACGTGCCCTCGAGGATTCCAGCACGCACCGCCATGTCGGGCAGGAAGGTCAGGCCCAGCCCGTTGTCGACCATCTGCACCAGGGTGTGAAGCGACGTGCCCATCATGTTGGCGCCGGCGCGCAAGTCCGGCCGGTTGCACGCGGCGAGGACGTGGTCCTTGAGACAATGCCCGTCTTCGAGCAGCAGCAAGCGGTCGGCGGCGATGTCGCCGCTGGCCAGCGCGTCGCGGTCGGGCATTTCATCGGCCGAGCAGGCGATGTGCAACGGATCGTCGAACAGCATGGCCGTATCGACGTCGCCGCAGTTGAACGGCATCGCCAAGAGCACGCAATCGAGCTGTCCGCGGTGGAGTGCGTCGCACGCCGCCTGGCTGGTTTCCTCACGCAGATAGAGCTTGAGGTCGGGCCACGCTTCGCGCAGCCGCGGAAGCATCGCCGGAAGCAGGAAGGGGGCGATAGTCGGGATGACTCCCAACCTCAGATCGCCGGTCAGCGGCTGGCCCTCGGCCCGCGCAAGGTCGGCCAGTTCCTCGGTCTCGCGCAGCACGCGTCGGGCTTTTTCGGCGATCTTCGATCCCAAGGGCGTGAAACGGACGACGCGGCGCGTGCGTTCGACCAGCGTGACTCCGAGCAGCAGCTCAAGCTCGCGGAGGCCGGCGGACAGGGTCGATTGGGTGACGAAGCAGCTTTCGGCGGCCCGGCCGAAATGGCCGTTGTCGCGAAGGGCCACGAGATATTGCAGTTGCTTCAGGGTCGGCAGATAAACGGTCATCGACGTATCCGATCAGTCTCATCGATCTTAGCGACTTGAACGATTTATGCCAGCTCCCTAAATGTGCACTGGATGATTTGAACCTGCCGCGATGCACGCAACGCGTGGCAGCCGACGACGGGGAGCGTCGCCCCCTCGCTCCCCGTCGTCCCACTAAGACCTAGCTAAATAGCTTCCACAGGCCGACGCCGCTTGTCGCGATCAGAACCAGGCCAACCATTACCAGCATGCGATCGGCGGAGACTCTTTTGGTGACGAAGGCGCCGATCGGGGCGGCGAGCACCCCGCCGATCAGCAGGCCGACGGTGGCGATGGTGAAGGCGGCGAGGCCCATCGAGGCGATGAACGTCGCGGAGATCGTCACGGTGACGAAAAATTCGGCGGTGTTGACCGTGCCGACGGTGGTCCGCGGACGGGCGCCCTGGACCATCAGATTGGACGTCACGATCGGTCCCCAGCCGCCGCCTCCAGCCGCGTCGAGGAAGCCGCCGACCAGGCCAAGCGGCTCGACGATCCTGGGCTCGCGTTCGGTGTGGCGGTGCATCGCCCCGCGCCACAGCAGATAGGACCCAACCAGCAGCAAATAGGTCAGGACGATCGGCCGGGCCTTCGCGGCGGGGATCTGGGTCAGAACGTAGGCGCCGAGGATGCCGCCGATGATGCCGGGGATGACGATCCGCGCAAACAGCCGCCAATGGACGTTCTTGTGCGCGACATGACTGATCGCCGAAATTCCGGTGGTGAAACTTTCGACCGTATGGACACCGGCCGAAGCAGTCGCGGGGGGAACACCCATACTTACCAGCAAGGTCGTGCTGATCACCCCGAACGCCATTCCCAACGCGCCGTCGACCAGCTGGGCGGCGAAGCCGATCAGGACAAAGATGATGAGGGCGCTTGGATCGGCCAATATTTGCGAAAGAATGGCCGCCTCCACCCCAGTTGCGAGTCGGGCTTTGCCCCGCACCTGTTCTCGCTGCAAGCGGCTTCGGCGCTTGGAAAGGGCATTCCGGCTGGCATTTGGGCCGACGAACACATACATTATGGTCAAGAGAGTTGTGGAGCGGGATTTGCAATCGGGACTTTTGACCTACCTCGACTCAGTCAAGTCGCGCGATCCGGCGGCGCGGTCGCGTTGGGAAGTGCTGCTCTATCCGGGCGTCTGGGCGCTGGTTTTTCACCGCGTCGGGCATTGGCTTTACGGCGGACACCTTTATTTCCTGGCGCGGGTGGTCAACCATCTCGCGCGCTTCCTGACCGCGATCGACATTCATCCCGGCGCTAAGATCGGCCGCAATTTCTTCATCGACCATGGCTTCACGGTGATCGGCGAAACCGCCGAGATCGGCGACGATGTCACGATTTACCAGAGTGTCACGCTCGGCGGCACCAATCCCACGACCGGAATTGGCGGCAAGCGCCACCCGACTTTGAAGAGCGGAGTCGTGATCGGTTCGGGAGCGCAAGTACTCGGACCGATCGTGGTCGGCGAGGGTGCCAAGGTCGGCGCCAATTCGGTCGTCACACGCGACGTCGCGCCCGGCGCGACGATGGTTGGTATCCCTGCCAGGCCGGTCCCAATCGACACCGTCCATTATAGCCCCGGGTTCATCCCTTATGGCACGCCGTGCGGTGAGGATGTCGACCCTGCTCGAGTGCGGCTTCACGAGCTGGAAGCCGAGATCGCCGCATTGCGCGCCGAGATCGCCGAGTTGCGGAGTGCGTCCCAGCCGGCCCGGAGCAAGCGCGCTTGAGCGTCGTCGCGCCGTTCCCCCATCCTCGGGACCGGCGCGCTGTGGCGACATTCGACCGAGCCGAGATGCGGCGCATCTTCGATTTGTATGGACGCATGGTCGCGGCCGGTCACTGGCGCGACTACGCCTTGGGCTTTGATGCCGACGTCGCTTTGTTCGCGGCGTTCCGGCGAAGCGCCGAGCGACCCGAGGTGCGGATAGAGAAACGCCCCAAGCTGCGGTTGCGGCAAGGGGCGTTTGCACTGATCGGAGAGCATGGCGTGGTGCTCAAGCGGGGTCACGACCTGGGCGGCGTGCTCGCCCCGCTCGAGCGGCGGCTCATGCGGCTGGTTGGGGACTGACCCTTTCGCTGATCACAGGCAGCCGGGCGCGGAGATTGTCGGGCAACGGCCGGACGATTGCCGCCCGCGCCTGATGCCAGAAGGCGGACAGCAGCAGCAAGGCCGAGCCGATCACCAGGGCGGTCAGCGCAACATTGAACTGCACCGCGCCGAACCGCTCGAACAGGCTGTTGAGCGCCCACAGCACATAGGCCAGCGCCGACACCAGCAAAGCGCGGCGATCAATCGCCAAGGCGGTCACGCCCATCGCCAGATAGAGCAGGATGACGATCACCCCGTCGAGCACCGATGCGCCGCCGGTGGTCAGCCCGAGCAATGAGAAGATCGGATGAACGATCATCGGCGCGGCGAGCAGGTGAAGCCAGAAAGCGACGTCCGAGCGGCGGGTAACCCGTGCCGGATCCGACGAATCCCAGCGCATCGCGACCAGGAATATGCCGACACCAAGCAGGAGCATGAAGCCGAGCACGATTTGCTGGAGGTTGGCGATATCGCCGAGCACGCCGACAAGAGCACCCATCGCGATCCCTGCAACCGCGGCGGCACCCGCGGCAACCGTGATCGGAACACGGAAACGTTTCCAGTGGAGCCAGGCGGCGGCGGCGGCAATGGCGGCCGAGACCGCGCCGAGCACGCCGGCCATCTGCGGATTGTCGTTAAAGCGTTCCGGGCCGACCGCGATCGCAATCCCGGCGCCCGCGGCGAAAAGCACACCGCCGACGAATGCCAGCAGCAGGATGATCGACGGAAGCGCCATGCGGCGCTTGGCGGTAAAGAACATGGCGAGGCCCCAGGCGGTCGCGGCAACCAGCACGCCGGCCAGCGGCGACGGGCCGTTCTGTTCGACCTGCGGACCGATCAGCTGGCCGATGAAGCCAACCGCCGAAAGCAGCATGATCGCCGCGATCGAAACAAAAATATCGTTGAAGCCGGTCAACAGCCGGAACTGCTCTTCGTCGGCGGCAGGCGTCTCGCGCTGCCCGGCGACGAAAGTGCGAAGCGAATTGGCCGCGTCGGCGCTGAGTGCACCCGCTGCAACCGCCTCGTCGAGATCGGTCTGACTATACATTATCATCCTCCCTGTTTGCGCGAGCTTAAGGGAGGTGTATTATATTGTCAATACACTTGGGATCGGCCGGCGCCCGTCAAAGGGGGGTGGGTCGGGCGCCGGCCAAACGGATTAGCGGCAGCGGTAGCGGCTGTTGTTGCGCTCAATCGAGCGGCCGATCAGCGCGCCGCCGGCGGCACCGAGGATGGTCCCGGTGGCGCGCGAGCCGTGACTGTCGATCGCGCGGCCGACCAGCGCACCGCCAGCGGCGCCGATAATCAGCCCGGTGGTCCCGTTGGAGCGATGGCAGCGCATGCGGCCGTGCGAATCGCGCCAGACTTTACCGTGATAATAGCCCTGGGCCGACGCCGGCGTGGCGACGGCGACCGGAATGGTCATAGAGGTGGCGGCGAGCGCCAGCATGATCGTACGCATAAAAATCTCCCTGGAAAGTCACTGTGAAAACCACTGTGTCGCGTCTTAAACGCTCTTATGGCCGGAACCGTTGCATGAACGGAACACAACGACCATGGCGGGTTAACGCGCACGAGCGGCATTAACGATGAGGCGTGAGGCGAAGCGGGGCGATCAGACCGCACGGGTATGTCCAATTTTACCCGACGGCCGCTTTTATTTACTCAATAGGTGAATCGTGCGCTCAAACGGATGTCGCGGCCTGCGAGCGGCGCGAAATCCTTGAGGATGCTTGTGCTGCGCCGCGCATCAACGTCGAACAGATTATTGCCGATCAGCGACAAGGTCAGCGCAGGCTTGTCGGCCAGCGGATGATAGTCGAGCGATGCGTTGACCAATGTATAGCCCGGCGTATCGGTCTCATTGGGCGAGGTGCGATTGTGCGCGAAGGCGCGCTGGACTTCCATCCGCCCGTCGAACGGGCCGCGCGATCCCGTCAGCGCGCCAGCCAGGCGGAGCGGCGGGATGAACGGCGCTGGCCCGAAGTTCTTGACGGTGGCGTGGACCGCGTCCCCCTGGAATTCGGCGCCCCAGTTGATGCCCAGGGCCTCACCCAATTTGGCGTCCCCCTGCAGCTCGAAACCGTAGTAATTCGCCTTGCCCTCGAGGAATTGGAAAACCGGCAAGCCGTCCTCCACTTCGCCTGTCGGCGCCTGGAAAATAAAATTCGAGAAGCGGCTGTAATAAAGATTGCCGGTGAGATGCAGCGGGCCACTGGTATGATGAACGCTAAGCTCCGCGGAATTGCTCTTTTCGAGGCTCAAATTGGGGTTGCCGACTTCGAACGATTCGCTGCCGCCGTGTGGTCCATTGGCGAATAGTTCGTCGACCGCGGGCGCCCGCTCGCTGTGTGACAGCGACAGGCCGGCACGCCAGCCTGGAGTCAATTCATAGCTTCCACCGAGCGAGCCCGACAGGCCGGTGAAATTGTCGGAGCGCGAGGGCGTGCCGAGCTGAGCGTCTTCCTTTGCGGTGAGCTTGCTGAACTCGACTCGGGCGCCGCCTTCCAACCGGAACGGTCCGTTGGCGTATGTCTGCAGGGTGAAGAATCCGGCCTGGCGCTGGCGGCTATCGGGAAGAAATTTCTCGTCGCCGCGAATGCGGGCATCTCGATTGAGATATTGGAAGCCGCTGGTCCCGCCCCAACCCGATTTCTCGCTCTGAACCAGCTCGAATCGCCCCTCGCCGCCATTGCTGAAGAAGCTTGTATCGACATCGCCTTCCGCGTTGAGTTCGTCATGATGATATTTCGAATAGCCGCCGCGCGCGCGGATCTGGCTGAAGAATCCGCCGATCGGAATCTCGGCGCGAGCATCATAACGGGTCTGCCTTGGATCGAGAGTCGGCTGCTCCACCACCTCTCCTGGAGTGAGCGAATAGCGGATCGGAATCTGGTAGCGCGAGGTATGGCGCGTGACCGAGACGCCGACGTTGAGATCGCCGTCGACATAAGCGACCCCCACCGAGCCTTCGGTCGACCGCGACTTCGAATGGGGCAGCGTGCCCTTGAGATCAGCAAGCGCGCGAATGTCCGGATCGGGGCTTGCCAGCGCTTCCTCGCGAAGGTCCTTCGACAGGACATGGCCGCCGATATCAAGGTCGTCGGTCTTCGAGTAATTTCCGTCCGCGTGGAACACGAAATGGCCGGCGATAGGTATGTCGACCGCACCATTCACGGAGCGCTCATTGGCGGCGCTGCCATATTGGGCGATGGCATCGACACCGACGACTCCGGTCGGCACGCGGCGCGGGATGCGCGAGTCAATCACATTGACGACGCCGCCGATCCCCGACGAGCCGAACAACAGGGACGCGGGTCCCCGCAACACCTCGATGCGCTCGGCGGTGATGGGATTGACCGAGACCTCGTGGTCCGGTCCGATGCCCGACATGTCGAGAGTGCCGATCCCGTCGGTAAGGACGCGGACGCGATCACCCTGCAGGCCGCGCAGCACCGGCGCCGAGGCCTTGGGACCGAAGCTGGTAGCGGATACGCCAGGCAAGCTGGCCAGCGTATCGCCAATGTTCGGCTTGAGCACCCGGTTGAGGTCCGCCTTGTCGAGGACCGAGACGCCGCCGAGCACGTCACCCGCGGTTCGGCGGATGCCGGTGACGATGATGTCGGCATCATGATCCTTGTGGGCGGCTTCGGCGGTCGGGGGCGGGGCGGTTTCGGCGACTGCCGTTTCAGCCGTAGTCGCCTCTGATGGAGCGGAATCGATCGCAGCCGTTTCGACTGGTGCGCTTTGTGCCA
This sequence comes from Sphingomicrobium sp., assembly GCA_035318245.1. GTDB lineage: Bacteria > Pseudomonadota > Alphaproteobacteria > Sphingomonadales > Sphingomonadaceae > Sphingomicrobium. The sequence continues at coordinate 6,766 of DATHFE010000041.1, forward strand.
GCGCTCCGCTCGAAACCGATGACAATAGGGCAAGCGTGGCAAATGCAGTCGTTCGGTTCATTGCGTATAGCCCCATGGGAAATGCGTGTCGGCGGACCTCTAGCTGAAATGATACAACATCGCAAAGGTGATATAACGTCGTTCGTCGAGCGCAGCGCTCGCATCGTCGAAACATCGCCGCTAGGAAGCGCGGCATGTTTGTCACCCATCTCGAATGTTCGCTGACCGGCGAGAAATATCCCGCCGGCGAATTGCACAATCTGTCGCGCGCCGGGCGGCCGTTGCTGGTGCGCTACGCCCTTGAGCGGGCGCGCGAGACATTGACCGCTGACGCGCTGGCCTCGCGGCCGGCCGACATGTGGAAGTGGCGCGAATTGTTGCCGATGCCGGACGGGGAGGCGATCGTCAGCCTTGGCGAGCCGGTGACGCCGTTGCTCGGTTTGCCCCGCACGGCGGCGCGAGCGGGGGCTACGTCATTGCTGGTCAAGGACGAGGGGCGCTTGCCGACCGGATCGTTCAAGGCGCGCGGGCTTGCCGTCGCGGTCAGCATGGCCAAGCATTTCGGGGTCGAGCGGATCGCCATGCCGACCAACGGCAACGCCGGTGCCGCGCTCGCCGCTTATGGGGCCGCCGCCGGGATGGAGACAATTGTCATCTGCCCCGCTGAAACGCCCGAGATCAATGTTCGCGAGACCGCGGCCTATGGCGCCCGCGTGTACCGCGCCAACGGGCAGATCGACGAATGCGGCGCACTGGTCGGCAAGGGAGCCGCGGCAGGCCGCTGGTTCGATTGCTCAACCCTGAAGGAGCCGTACCGCTTGGAGGGCAAGAAGGTCATGGGGCTGGAGCTGGCCGAGCAGCTCAATTGGCGATTGCCCGACGCGATCTTCTATCCGACCGGCGGCGGGACCGGCCTGATCGGCATGTGGAAGGGCTTCGACGAGCTGGAGGCGATCGGGCTGATCGGGCCCGAGCGGCCGCGGATGTACGCTGTCCAGGCAGCCGGCTGCGCGCCGATCGTCCGCGCCTATGAGGCGGGCGAGGAATTTGCGACCAGGTGGGAAGGGGCGGCGACCATTGCCACCGGGATCCGCGTTCCCAAGGCGGTCGGAGACTTTCTGATCCTGCGCGCGGTGAGGGAGAGCAAAGGGGCCGGGGTGGCCGTCGAGGAAGACGCGATCGTCGAGGCGGTCGAGGATGTGGCGCGCGACGATGGGATGCTGTTGTGCCCCGAGGGCGGTGCGGTAGTGGCGGGATGGCGCAGCGCGCTGGAGCGCGGGCTGGTTGGCAAGGATGAGCGGGTGCTGCTGTTCAATTGCGCCAATGGAAACAAATATCCGCTGCCCGACTTGGCTGGGCGGATCGCGCTGGCCGATGCGGACGTGGCGGAACTCTGACCCCTTAAACGAGTAAACCCCGGCAACCGAAGTTGCCGGGGCTCCATGGTTCGCATCCGAAGATTTGAACCACGTAACTAAAACGATGCGGGCCGATAGTGGTTCCGGCGTTCCGAAAATAATTTGTGGATAAGTTTTGTGACGCCTCATTGTGGTGCTCGCCATGCCCCCGGCATGGCTGTGCGCCCCAATGGTGCCGGATGCAGGAATCGAACCCGCGACCTTCGGTTTACAAAACCGCTGCTCTACCATCTGAGCTAATCCGGCGTCCGCCGAGCGCCATGCGTCAAAGGACGCCGAAGGTCCAGCCTTCGGTGCGGGCGATCTCGGGGGTCAGGCCAGGGGGCGAGAAGGCCGAGGGATTGGCGGCGAGGGCGCGCATTCCGGCGGCGGTGACCAGAGCGTCGGTCTGGTGGTCGGTCAACCAATCCACGATCTTCGTGGGCGGACTGCCAAGGTTGGCAAGCGCGGCGTTGAGCGCTTCGGCCGAGCGTAGCTTGCGGCCCGAGGTCCGCGCGGCCTTGAGGAAGACACGCGAATAGATTTCCACCACCCCGCTGCTGCCAGGCGGAACGACGTCAAACGGCCAGATTGCAACTTGTCCTTCGAGGCGATGCAGCAGGCGCATTCCAGCGAAGCTCGCCTTGGCGACTTGGCCGGCGCCAATCGCATCATAGACCGACGAGGCCTTGCCGCCGCCTCGAGCGTTAAACACCGCCTCGCAGATCCGGTGGCGGACAAAATCGGCCTTCACGCCGTCGGCGATGCCGAAATAGAAATGGCGGCGATGAACCTTTTCGAGGAAGCTCGCGGCGCCGAGATCGTCGTCGTCTGACCTGGAATCGACATAGGCCCAAAAGGAGCGGGCGTTGGCCGGCACTTCGGCTTCACCTGGGAGATAGGCGCCGCGCTCGCCGAACGGCGGCGCGAAACTGAAGTCGAATCCAAACAAGGTTGGTTCGACCTTGGCCCGGTCGAGCAGCCAATCAAGCACCGCCTGGCGCGACCAGACGCGGCCCGGATCGATCAGGCGCGGCGGTTCGGTGCCGCGCGCCTCGGCGATGGCAATACCTTTGTGCCGGCTGCCCTTGGCACCCGACCAGTCGATTGCAACGAAGGCCGTGAAGTGTACCCCGGAGACGGATTCGCTAACCAGATGCGCCAATCGGCCCCCACGGCCGCGAGGGCCAGTTCATCCTGTCAATCTGACCGGCACAGAGAAAATGCCGGCAAGGCCGCTGGCCGTACCTCAACCGTACCTCAGCTGGGCCCGATAGACCGCCCTCGCGACCTGAGGCGCTGCGCCATTCCAGGCGTATTCGCGGCATTGGGTGTAACGCGTGAAGGCGGCGAGTGTCTTCTCTTTATTCTGAAGGCGTTCCGCACACACCTGCTTCACGGCGAAGTTGACACGGCTCACGAGCACCCTTTGGTGCTGCCAGTAGGCAAGGTTGAGGTCGGCATAGTTGACCCGCCGCATCTGCAGGACGCCGACGCGCGGTCCGGTGACGGTGATGGGCTCCGATTGGGCGTAGGCCGGCGTAACGGGGAACAGGCCGGCTGCAGCCACTGCAACCGCCGCGTAAAGAGACAGCGCTTTGTAATGTATCGACATTTCTGCACTCCTCTGTGACCCCCCGGATTTGGACGCACGAGGATATAATGTGCGGGAACGCTCCAGAGTGCTCAAAGTTCGATCAAGCGCGCCCGTATTTCGGCGATTAATGAAACCAATTGGCCCCCGCCCGCCGCGGGGGCCAAATTGGCCCGGCGGTCAGGCGCCGGCTGGCGCGGAGATAGTGATGGCGAGGCTGCCAACTGCCACCGCGCCATTCCCATTGAGGGCCAAGGCCCGAGCCCGGTCGATCGCCGCCGCGAGCTGCGGGCGTGCTCCACTCCAGGCGAAATCGCGGCACGCGCTGTAACGGTTGAACGACGCCAGCGATTTCTCCGCATTCTGGATACGCTCGCCGCAGACCTGCTTCACGGCAGAGCCGACACGGCTCTGGAGAGTGGCCTGATCCGTCGCCGACGCGAGGTTGAGATCGCGGTAGCTGACCCGCCGGGTGGGAAGTTCGCCGGCGCGGTGCGCGGTGACCACGACCGGCGCGGATCTGGCCTCGGCGGGTGTCACTGCGAACACGCTCAAGGTCGTCAGGGCGACCGCCGCACATAGAGATAGCGCTTTGTAATGGATCAACATTTTGGCACCCCTCTGAGAGAGTCTCCGGGATTGGAGATGAGGGGAAAATGTCACTGGATGGGCGGCCGCGCATCCGATGTTCGATCAAGCATAGCGACGTTTCGACGTCCGTATCGAGCGTCGACGGAGGCACGTTGCTCATCGACCAATCGGCAAATGGATCGCACGAATGGCGGTAAGCGCAGGGGCGGCGGTCACGGCCGCGGGCCAAATTCGCTTCGTAGCGATTTCGATGCACGGTCCCACCAGGCCCGAGTGATCACCGTTTCAATTCGTTCACGGTCCGGCCTGTCGTAACGGACCAGCACCGCCGGCCAGCCATTATAATGTGGCGTCTCCCAGAAGGTCTCCGGGTCCGTCAGCATCAGCATTTCCTTCTCGTCGAGCGGCGAGGCGACGGCGAAGCTGTCCGCCTCGCGCCCGGGATAGACAAACGCTTTGCCGCGCAGCTTGATCGCGGGCCGGCCGTACGATGTCGACAATTCAGTCTCGGGCAGGGAGAGGGAGAAGGCCTTGACGTCATCCCAGTCCCCCAACGGGCTTTGAGCCCCCGTTATCACACCAGCGGAGGCTGGCTGTCGTCTTCGGCGGGCTGCCGCTTAAGCCGCGGCGGAGCCCGCGGCCTCGGCGGAGCTTGTCCTTCGGCCCAGCGTTCGAGGATCTGCGCGGCAGCGTCGCGTCCGCCGAGCCCGAACGCCAGGGCCGTAGCGATCGCGGCCGAGCCGAGGATCAGGCCGAACGCCATCATCACGATCTGATCGGCCAACCCCATGAAGGTCAGGCCGATCGCGGTGAACAGAGCGATGATGGCATATTTGACGATCGTCTGGGCATAGCCGGCCTCGCCGGTCGAACTGCCGACCAGCCCCGCCATGATCCGCGCCAGGAACAGCCCGACAACGATAATCACGGTGCCGAAGATGACCTTGCCGCCAAGCTCGGTAATCTGGAACAGCAAAGCGGCGGTTGAATCGCCGCCGACCTTTCGGGCTGCTTCCATGATCCCGACGATGAGCACAGCGGTCATGGCAATTGTACCAACCACTCGCGATGGCACTGCCGTGGACGGCATAATGCCAAGGGCGCGAACAGCATTGTCGAAGCCGAGGCCCGGCAACACCGTGTCCAGCAGTGTCTTCACCCAACGCCCGATTATCAGGGCGAGCGCCAGAATAACGAGCGCCGCCAGAACGTTGGGGATGGCCAAAGCGATCGATTGCAGCATCGCAGTCGCTGGGTCCGAAATCGCTGACACCTGGAGAATGCGGAGCGCTCCGATCGCCGCAAAGATGATGATCACCGCCGACACGGTGACGGCGACCGCTTTGGCGATCGAGCCGCGGGCCGGGGCCACGCCCTCTTGCGCGACGCCATCCTGATCGACGGCCAGCGGTGCATCGCCGATCGGCATACCAGCACGGCCGAGCAGCCGTTCGAGGTTGAGCGCCCCCAGCGCTGCCTCGATGACGTGGCGGACGATCCTGGCGAGAATGAGACCGGCGAAGAAAAGCAGGGACGCCCCGATCAGGCGTGGAATGAAGGCGAAGACTTCATTGGTCATCACCGTCACTGGGGTTAGCACTTCGTTCAGGCCAAGGGGCTGAAGGGCGGCGACGAGCCCGACCAGCCACACCAGCCAATAGGCCAGCCGCCCGAGCTCGGTGCCGACTGACTCGCCGCCGGTGACCGGGTGGCGCTTCAACACCGGCATCCGGTCGATCGTCCTGGCCACGGCCCACTGCACGGCCTTGGCGATAAAATGGGTGGCGACGAGGATAAGGATCGCGAACAGGACGCGCGGCCCCCACTGGATCATCTGGTCGCGCCAATAAGCAGCTGGGGGGTCGGTGCGGTACATGCTGATCCTCCGGTTTAGGGGGTGGCCGCGCATATTAGCTGCTCAGGGCCGTTTGTCGTGCCGAAATTGGCGCTAGTTTCGCTCCTTCCGCCGCTCCTCCCAATATGCCAGCCGCTCCTTGACCTTGGCTTCGAAGCCGCGGTCGGTGGGGGAGTAATAGGTCTGCCGCTCCATCTCGTCGGGCCAGTAATTGGCGCCGGAAAAGCCTTCTTCCGCGTCGTGGTCGTATGCGTAACCCTTGCCGTAACCGAGGTCCTTCATCAGCTTGGTGGGCGCGTTGACGATGTTCATTGGCGGCATCAGCGAGCCGGTTTCCTTCGCTGAGCGCCAAGCCGCGCCTTGCGCCTTGTAGGCAGCGTTCGATTTGGGGGCGGTGGCGACGTAGAGGCACGCCTGGACAATCGCCAGCTCGCCCTCGGGCGAGCCGAGAAAATCATAGGCGTCCTTGGCGGCGAGGCATTGGACCAGCGCCTGCGGATCGGCGAGGCCAATGTCCTCGCTGGCGAAGCGGACCAGGCGGCGGAGGACGTAGAGCGGCTCCTCGCCGGCGGTGAGCATCCGCGCGAGGTAATAGAGCGCAGCGTCGGGGTCGGAGCCGCGCAGGCTTTTGTGCAACGCGGAGATGAGATTGTAATGGCCCTCGCGGTCCTTGTCGTAGACCGCGACGCGGCGGTGGAGGAGGGCTGCGAGACCCGCCGGATCGAGCGGGCCATCGAGGTCGATGTCGAACAGGGTTTCGGCCTGGTTCAAGACGAAGCGGCCATCGCCATCGGCCGACGCGACCAGCGCGGCGCGGGCGTTGGCGTCGAGCGGGAGCGGCCGGCCGGCGAGCGCTTCGGCGCGAATGAGCAACTCGCTAAGCGCGGCCTCGTTCAAGCGGTGGAGGATCAGGACTTGGCAGCGCGACAGAAGCGCGGCGTTCAGTTCGAAGCTGGGGTTCTCGGTGGTCGCGCCGACGAGGATGATGGTGCCGTCCTCGACATAGGGCAGGAAGCCGTCCTGCTGGGCGCGATTGAAGCGGTGGATCTCGTCGACGAACAGCAAGGTGCGCTGGCCCGCCTTGGCCATTTGGCGGGCTTCAGCGAAGACTTTTTTCAAGTCCGCAACGCCCGAGAAAACCGCCGACAGCGACACGAAGCGCAGGCCCACTGCGGAGGCGAGCAGGCGGGCGATGGTCGTCTTGCCGGTGCCGGGCGGCCCCCACAGGATCATCGAGCTCAATTTGCCCGCCGCGACCATCCTGCCGATCGCGCCGGCTTCGCCGGTCAGATGATCCTGGCCGACGACTTCGGCGAGGCTGGCCGGGCGCAAGCGGTCGGCGAGGGGGGCGCCTTCGCGCGGCCCCGCGGGCGCGGTCTCGGGAAGATCCTCTGGAGCGAAAAGATCGGCCATCGCGGCCTGACATAAGGCGCGCGGGAAAAATTGCACGGCAGGGCTTGTCCAAGATGTGTCGAAGATATATCTTAGACGCATCTTAAAGGAGAGACTTATGCGTGGACATTGGCATGGATGCGGCCCCGAAAACGGCTCGCGCGGAGAATTTTCGTTCGGCGGTCGTCGCGGTTTTAGTTTTGGGCCCGACGGATTTCACTTCGACTTCGGTGAGGGCCGCGGGCGCGGCGGCGGCTGGGGCCGCGGGCCTCGCGGACGCAGGCGGATGTTTGGGTCGGGTGAGCTTCGGCTGGTGCTATTGAAGCTGATCGCCGATGAGCCGCGTCACGGTTACGATTTGATCCGGGCGATAGAGGGACTGACGGGGGGCGATTATGCGCCGAGCCCGGGGGTGGTTTACCCGACCCTGACGATGCTGACTGACATGGGTCTGATCGAGGAAAAGGCCGCCGAAGGATCGCGCAAGGCCTTCGCGGTGACCAAGGAAGGCAAGGCGCATCTGAAGGAAAATACCGAGGAGGTCGAAGCCTTGTTCGAGCGGCTGGAAGAAGCCGCGCCGGGCAAGGACCGCGCGGGTCATCCGCCGATCGGCCGGGCAATCGGCAATTTGATGACCGCGCTGCGCCATCGCGTCGCCCACGACGGGTTCGACGATGCCCTGGTCCACGAGATCACCGAGATCCTCGACGAGGCGGCGCAGCGGATCGAGCGGCTGCAGTAAGCGGCTCCTCTATCTGGAGCGCATGGCTGCAAGCCGGCGCCGCCGCTTGATCACCCGCTCGTAGACCTTCTCGACGACGGCGTTGATGCGGTCCCAATCTTGGGATTCGGCGTAGGCGAGGCCGGCGGCGCCATGGCGAGCGCGCAAATCCAGGTCGCGGGCGTAGATCTCGAGAGCATCGGCGTAGCCATCGGTGTCGCCGGGATCGACCAAAATCCCGGTGACGCCATCGACGACCAGGCTGGTGGCGCCGGTGGCAACCGCGGCGACCACCGGCAGGGCGCTCGCCATGGCTTCGAGGGTGACATTGCCAAACGCCTCGGTCACCGACGGGTTGAGGAAAATGTCGGCGCTGGCGAGCACGCGGCCGAGATCCTCGCCGATTTGGTGGCCGATAAACACGCCATCAGGCAGGCGATCTTGAAACCATTTCCTCGCCGGGCCGTCGCCGATGACGAGCACGTGATGCTTGACCCCGCGGGCGGCCAGAGCGTCGATTGCGTCGGCGAACTCGTCCAATCCTTTTTCCATCACCACTCTGCCAAGAAACGCGATGACCTCTTCGTCATCGGCAATGCCGTGGCTGCGGCGCCATTCCATGTCGCGGCGGCCAGGATTGAACTGAACGCGGTCGACGCCGCGCGACCAGATCGAGATGTCGCGGTTCATTCGCGCGGCGCGGAGAATCGCGGCGGTCGATTCGGCCGGCACAAGCAGCGCGTCGCAGCGCCGGTAGAAGCGGCGCATGATCATGCGCACCAGAGGCTCGAACGGTTCCAGATTATAATATGCGAGGTAGGTGTCGAAGCGGGTGTGGACCGAGGCGACGATCGGGATATTTCGCGCTCGCGCCCAGGTCACCACGCGGTGAGCGACGATGTCGGGGCTCGAAACATGGACGACATTGGGGTCGAAGTTGGCGAGGTCGCGACGGAGGCGTGGGGTAAGGGCCATGGGAATTCGATATTCGTCGCGAGTCGGGACTTTGAAAGATGGGACGTGGACGATCTCGCCGGTCGCGGGGAAGGCGGGATTTTCGACGGTCGGCGAATAGATGCGGACCTGCGCGCCCTGGCTAAGCAGATAGCCGACCAGCTGGTTGAGCGCCTTGTTGGCCCCGTCGAGGACATAATTATAATTGCCCGAGAAAAGGGCGATGCGAAGTTCACGGGGCTGCATCGTTGCGGGCCTTAAACGGGCGGGCGCGAAAGGCAAATGGAAGGCTGTAATGACGAAGGCGGTCAAGCACGGGATGGGACCCATTGCAGCAGGCAATGCGCGGCTGTTCATTCTCGGCAGCCTGCCCGGCGATGCGTCGCTCGCCGCTGAGCGTTATTATGCGCATCCGACCAACCAGTTCTGGCGGTTGCTTGGCGACGCGATCGGCGAGCCGCTGGCCGAGCTCGACTATGAGCAGCGGCTTGGCCGGCTGGCGAAGCGCGGGGTCGGCTTGTGGGACGTGGTGGCTTCGGCGGAAAGGGCCGGAAGCCTTGATGGAGCGATCCGCCACGCCGGTCTCAACCCGATCGAGAGGCTGCGCGACGATTTTCCCGAATTGCGGGCGATCGCGTTCAATGGCGGCACCGCTTCGAGGACGGGGCGCAAGATGCTGGACACGGTGAGCGGCGTCGAGCTGATCGACCTGCCCTCATCGAGCGCGGCCTATACCCGGCCGTTCGCCGAAAAGGCTGCAGTGTGGCGGCAACTTGGGCGATTTTGTTCGTTCGGGCTTTCCGAGGCCTGAAAAACCCGCCAGAAAAGACCGATGAATGAAGACGATTTAGAGATTGAGGGCGACGACGAGGCCGGA
>DATHFE010000042.1:0-3054 GCA_035318245.1 Sphingomicrobium sp.
GCGATGGTCTTCGGTGAAATCGACCGACAGCGCCCATAGCCGCAAGATGTCGGCGCCATAGTCCTTCATCAGGTCGAGCGGGTTGACCGTGTTCCCAAGGCTCTTGGACATTTTCATGCCCTTCGAATCCATCGTGAAGCCATGGGTCAGCACCGCGTCATAGGGTGCGCGGCCGCGGGTGCCGCAGCTTTCGAGCAGGCTCGACTGGAACCAGCCGCGATGCTGGTCGCTGCCTTCGAGGTAGAGGTCGGCGGGCCAGCGCTGATCGGGCCAGCGGCCGCTTTCCAGCGTGAAAACGTGGGTGCAGCCGCTGTCGAACCACACGTCGAGAATGTCGGTGACCATCTCGTAATCGTCGGGGTTGCGCCCCTCGCCGAGGAAGGCGGCGGCATTGGCCGGGTCCCAGGCGTCGACGCCCTGTTCGCGGACCGCCGCGACGATCCGCTGATTGACCCCGGGATCGACCAGCAACTCGCCCGTCTTCTTCGCGACGAACAAGGCGATCGGAACGCCCCACGCGCGCTGGCGGCTCAGCACCCAGTCTGGCCTTTGCTCGACCATGGAGCCCAAGCGGTTGCGGCCTTTCTCGGGCACGAAGCGGGTGTCGGCGATGGCCTTCATCGCAACCTGGCGCAGCGTCGGCTGGCGCTCGATCGCGCCGCCCTCATTGTCCCAGCGCTGCTCGGCGAAGCTCTCGCAATGCCAGTCGGGCAGGGGTCGGTCCATGGCGATGAACCATTGCGGGGTGCAGCGGTAGATGACCTTGGCCTTCGATCGCCAGCTGTGCGGGTAGCTGTGCTTGTAATCGTCGGATGCCGCCAGCAGTCCGCCGGCCTCGCGCAAGTCACTGCAGATCGGCCCATCGGGTGCATTGAACTTGTTGTTGATGACACTGCCCTGGCCGCCGAGCCACGTCCAGTCCTCGCGATATTTCCCATCCGCCTCGACCGCGAACACCGGGTCGATGCCGACCGACTTGCACAAGGTGAAATCGTCCTCGCCATGGTCGGGCGCCATGTGGACCAGCCCGGTGCCGGTCTCGGTCGTGACGAACTCGCCGGGCAGGAACGGCCGTGGCTTGGCGAAGAAGCCGCCGAGCTGGTGCATCGGATGGCGGGTGATGGTGCCGGCGAGATCGGAGCCTTTGAACTTCCAGTCGCCGGTTAGGGCAATCTTCTCCTCGCCGACGATGGCATGGAAGCGCTTTAGGAACTGATCGACGAGCGCCTCAGCAACCACGAAACGTTGGTCGACCGCCGCGTCCGTATCGCCGGGATCAGAGATCGAAAGGAGGACGTACTCAACCTCCGGCCCATAAGCGATCGCCTGATTGACCGGGATCGTCCACGGCGTCGTCGTCCACACCACCGCATGGGCGCCCACCAGCTCGGGGATCGGGCTCTCGACGATCTCGAAGCCAACGTCGATCTGGGTCGAGACGATATCCTCATATTCGATCTCGGCCTCGGCCAGCGCGGTCTTTTCGACCGGCGACCACATCACCGGCTTGGCGCCGCGATAGAGCTGGCCGCTCTCGGCGAACTTGAACAATTCGGAAACGATCGTGCTTTCCGCGAAATAGGCCATCGTCAGATAGGGATTGTCCCAGTCGGCGTTGATCCCGAGCCGCTTCAATTGCTCGCGCTGGACGTCGACCCAATGCTGGGCATAGGCGCGGCACTCGGCGCGGAATTCCTTGACCGGCACCTCGTCCTTGTTGAGCTTCTTCTTGCGATATTGCTCCTCGACCTTCCACTCGATCGGCAGGCCGTGGCAGTCCCATCCGGGCACGTAGGGCGCGTCCTTGCCCAGCAGGGTCTGGGTGCGCACCACCATGTCCTTGAGCGTGTGGTTGAGCGCGTGGCCGATGTGGATGTCGCCGTTGGCGTAGGGCGGTCCATCGTGGAAGATGAACTTCTCGCGCCCCGCGCGCGCCTCGCGAAGGCGCTCGTACAGCTTCCCCTCGATCCATTTGGCGAGGATCAGCGGCTCCTTCTGCGGCAGCCCGGCCTTCATTGGAAAGTCGGTCTTGGGCAGGAAGACGGTGGAGCGGTAATCTGGGATCGTGGGCGCGTCGGACATCGGCGCGGGCCTTAGGGGAGGGTCGGCGGGACGGCAAGCAACCGCCGCGCCGCGACCGAATCCTCGTCCATCCGCGCGGTCAGGGCGGCCATGTCGTCGAACCTCTGCTCCGGCCGGATGTAAGCATGCAGCGCGACTTCAATCGTGCGCCCGTACAAATCGCCGTCGAAATCGAACAGATGCGCTTCGAGCAACTCCACCGGCGGCTCGAAGCTCGGGCGGATTCCGAGGCTGGCGACGCCGTCATATTCGCTGTCATCGTCCAGCCGGACGCGAACAGCATAAATGCCATACGCCGGACGCTGATAGCTGCCGAGCGTCACGTTGGCGGTCGGATAACCGAGTTCCTTGCCGCGCTTGTCGCCGTGCTGGACGACGCCTTCAACCGCGAACGGGCGGGTCAGCAAATGCGTCGCCGTCCCGGGATCGCCGGCTTTCAGCGCATCGCGGATCCGGCTCGACGACACCGGCTCGCCGTCGAGCGACACCGGCGCGACCGCTTCGGCGATGATGCCGTGCACCGCGCCCAATTCCCGCAGGACCTCGGCATTCCCACCGCGCTTGTATCCGAAGGTGAAATCCTCGCCGGTGACCACGCCGGCAGCGCCGATCCGCTTGGCTAGCAGCTCCGCGACGAAATCCTCTGCGGTGGTCGCGGCCAGCTCGGCGTTGAACTGAAACACCAGCATGGCGTCGGCCCCGGCATGGGCGAACAGCCGCTCGCGCTGGTCCAGGGTGGTCAGGCGAAAGGGCGGCACGTCCGGCTGGAAATGGCGCACCGGGTGCGGATCGAAGGTCGCGACCACTACCGGGCGCCGCTCGTGAAACCCCCGCGACACCGCCCGCCCGACCACCGCCTGGTGGCCAAGATGAAACCCGTCGAAATTGCCGAGCGCGACGATGCTGCCGCGAAAAGGCTCGGGGATCGGCTGGTCGAGGGTCAGGCGCTGCATGCCGGGCCTCTATCGGGCT
>DATHFE010000043.1:0-2125 GCA_035318245.1 Sphingomicrobium sp.
ATGTGCGCGGCGAAAGCAATGCCGCCATCGGCGCCTTCGCAGGCTGCCGAGTCTTTCGAGCCTTCCGAGCCTTCGGGGCCGGCGGAAGCTGCGGTGTTTGGCGCATGAGCATTCTTCGTCCACAGGGCGCAGGCGTCCGCGACAATTTGAGCAGACCCGTTCTCGGGCAGCCGCACCGTAGCCTCGATACGCGACAGCTTGCCGCGATTGAAGCACAGCAGGTACGAGGACGGCGAACGCGTCAGGAAGCGCGGGCCCGTCCCACTGACGGCATAACACTCCGGGTCACCGGCAGGCGATTCGCCGTGCGCCTCGTCGCGAAACACCAACACCTCGTGCACTGCCAGCGGGATATCTTTGAGGACGCTGCCGAAAGGCGCGATGAGAAGCACATGCCAATCATAGGAGGCGTCGAGAGGGGGTGGCGGGGGCGGCGGCGGCGCGATCTGCGGCTTGGAAGCGGCACAAGCGGCCAGCATAATTGCCGTGACGGCCGGCACGGCCCACCGAACATGCAGCAGAGCGTAATTCATTCAGGTCCCCGCCAATCGATTGACTAGCGTTTCAAGTTCGGCCGCGGCATCGGCATCCGCCGGCCGTTCGCGCTCGAGCGCCCGGCGCAGCGCCTGCACGCCCGAGTTCTTCATCTTCGAGCAAGCCTTCGCATAGTGAACACGCCAGTCCGCAATCAGCTCGCGTTCGAAGAATTCGTAGTCCCGGTCATTGACAATTGCGTCGAGCACCATCGCACAAACGGCCAACTGTTGAACACGAGGCCAGGACAGCGTGGGCGCGGACGAGCCTTCGGCAAAGCAGCGATGCAAATAAGCGGCCGGGTCCGCGCTCGCGATGTCGTCCAGTAGATCGCGGACGTCGTAAGATTCAATCAAATGCTCGAAGCCCGCCATTGATCTCATTATCCTCGCAACAGCCCTATGAGAATATAGTCCATGAACCGAATTTATTTGTTGCTGCTGCTTGCCGCGCCGCTGCTGGCCAACTCCGCGGTCCTCGCTGTCTCGCGTGTCGAGCGCGGCAGCTTGACCTTCGACAACATTCCGCAGGTCCCCGCGGACCTCGCCGAAAAACTGGATGGTTACCTCAATGCGCGCCAGGCGACGCCGCTCGGCTGGTCGCCCAAGGGTCAATTGCTGATCGCGACCCGCTTCGGCGATGTCGAGCAGCTGCATCTGGTCGAGCAGGCGGGCGGCGACCGGCGTCAACTGACTTTCCTGCACGAGCCTGTAACTCAAGCGGCGTTTTCGCCTCACCCGTCGCGCAATGCCTACGTCTATCTCAAGGACGTGGGCGGCAATGAGAATGCCCAACTGTATTATCAGCGAGCGGGCGAACCGGCGGCGAAATTGCTGACCGACGGCAAGTCCCTGAACGGCGCTCCGCTGTGGTCGAACAGCGGCAACGAAGTGGCCTTCTTCAGCACCGCCCGGGACGGCCATACCTATGACATCGATATCGTGGATCCGGAATCAGGCAGCCTGCCGCGCCTCGCTCTGACTGGCGACTCGAGCGGCGCCAGCTGGTCCGCACTCGATTGGTCGCCCGACGATACCAAGCTGTTGGTGCTCAAAGAGGTCTCGACCTCTGAAGGCTATCTGTACATCGTCGACCTCAATTCCGGACAGAGGCGCGAGGTCGACCCTTCTGCGGCTAAGGTGGGAATAGCGGGCGCCAAATTTACGCGCGACGGCCAGGGCGTGTACTTCATTTCGGATCGTGACGGGGAGTTCGCGCGGCTGCGCTACATCAATCTCTTCACCAATGAGAAAACCATGATTTCAGGGCACATTCCCTGGGACATCGAGGAATTGGCGATTTCACGCGACGGGCATTACCTGGCCTACGTCAGCAATGAAGCCGGCGCCGGCAAGATCAATCTGCTGGATTTGCGCACGCACCAGGACCTCACGCCGCCAAGGCTTCGCACGCCGGGGATCATCAATTCCTTGAGCTTCGATCCTGACGGCAAGCGGCTCGCGTTCGGCTTCGAGGCAGCGAATCAGCCGCGGGACGCTTACGTTTTGAGCATCGCGGAGAATCGCCTGGAGCCCTGGACGGTCAGCGAAGCGGGTCCGGTCGACCTCGGCAAATTTGTCGTGCCGCGCCT
>DATHFE010000044.1:0-2122 GCA_035318245.1 Sphingomicrobium sp.
ACGTCGACGGCCTGGTCGGCCTCGGCCCCGACAGCCACGGCGACCACGCGCCGGGAGAGACGGTCGACATCCCGAGCATTTCGCGGCAGGCCAAGCGGGCGGCGATTTTGATGAGTAGATTGGCGAGCGAGAGGCGGTAGGGCGCGCATTCGATTGCGCCCATGCGGACAATCCTTGCCAAGTATGAGAAGGTGGAGCCTCGACGGAGTTAGCAAAAATGACCCTGATATCGATGCGCCTGCCGATTGCTGTGGCGCTTGGGGCAACACTGATGGCTTGGCGTGCCTATGAGGTTGCCCCGGAATACTCGGACGTTCAGACGGAGATGTCTGGTTGGACCATGTTGGGTGCGTTATTCCTGACTTTCGGCTTCTTTTGGGAGCTTTTCCGCTGGTACCAACGCATGGACCGTCGGCACCTCCCGAGCAGCGAGCGCTAACGAGCTTTGACCCTGCCTGAAACCCCGCACCACGCAATAATCTTGCGCCAAACCGGCGACGCCGAAGTGCTGCGGCTCGATCCGCTCAATCTCAAGCCCCCAAACCCCACCGAAGTCCTCATCCGCCACGAGGCGATCGGGCTCAATTTCATCGACACCTATTTCCGCTCCGGGCTGTACCCACTGCCGCTGCCGTCCGGGCTCGGCAACGAGGCGGCGGGCGTGGTCGAAGCGGTCGGAAGCGCCGTCACCGACTTCCGCCCCGGCGACCGCGTCGGTTACTTCACCGGGCCGCCCGGCGCCTACGCCACCCACCGGCTGATCGACCAAAGCAAGCTGGTCAAACTGCCCGACGGCATCGGCTTCGACCAGGCCGCGGCGGCGATGCTCAAGGGCTGCACCACCGAATATCTGGTCGAGCGCTGCGCCCGCGTGCAGGCCGGCCAGACGGTGCTGGTCCACGCGGCCGCCGGCGGGGTCGGCTCGCTCGCCGTGCAATGGCTCAAAGCGATCGGCGCGATCGTCGTCGCCCACAGCGGCAATGCCGAAAAAGCCGCGCTCGCGGCCGAGCTTGGCGCCGACCGTTCGCTGCATGGCCCGATGGACGAGCTTGCCGGCGAAGTGCGCAAGCTGACCGATGGGGAAGGTGTCCCGGTAGTGTTCGACGGCGTCGGCTCAGCAAGCTGGCAGGCTTCGATGCAATCGGTTGCGCGCCGCGGCTTGCTGGTCAGTTACGGCAACGCCTCGGGCCCGGTGCCGCCGTTCACCCCGCTCGATCTGATGAGGGCCGGATCGATCTTCGTCACCCGTCCAACGATGGGCGATTATGCCGCGACCCCCGAGGAAATGCGCGCGTCGGCCGCGCGACTGTTCGAGCTGATGCTGAGCGGCAAGCTGGACGTGCGGATTGGTCAGCGCTTCCCGCTCGCCGAGGCCGCCGGAGCCCACCGTGCCATCGAGTCCCGCGCGACGACCGGATCGACTTTGCTGATCCCCTAGCCAAAATCGGCCTTTCCGTAGCGTAAACTGTTGCGATTGCGTCACTTGTGTTGCCGCGGTCCGGGCGCGATAGTCGCCCCCTAGAAGCCGCGCGTCACGCGGCCGTGGGAGGATCAATCATGCTGAACAGCCGCGCCATCGCGAAGTCGTTTCTGGCCGCCACCGCGCTCGTCGCTTTTGCCAGCCCGGCCGCCGCGCAGCGCGTCGACCGCATCGTCGCATTCGGCGACAGCTATGCCGACACCGGCAATTTCTTCGCCTTCGTCGGGATCAACCCGGTGACCACCGGCGCTTATACCACCGGGCGCTTTTCGGGCGGCACCAATTATATCGACACGCTGTCGCAGATCCTCAGCGCTCCGGTCGACAATTTCGCCATCGGCGGCGCGCTGACCTATCAGTTCAACACCAACACCGGGCCCAACCTGGGCTTCCCGACCGAATATGGCAGCTTCCTCACCGGCGGCGCGGGCGCGACGCCGTTCCCCGCGGTCAGCGGCACGTTCGACGAGAACGACCTGCTGGCGGTGTCGATTGGCGGCAACGACGCGCGCATTTACCAGACCGGCAGCGTGCCCCTCGGCATCCCGGTCGGAACGCTCGCCGGCGCGCCCGCCGCAGGGGCAGCGTCCGCCGCTTTCGCCAAGGCCGGGCTCGACCTTTTGGTCGGTGCCGGCGCTTCGA
>DATHFE010000045.1:0-8584 GCA_035318245.1 Sphingomicrobium sp.
GTCAGCCTCGTCGCGCATGAACTTGCGCATAGCTGGTCGGGCAATCTCGCGACCAACGCCACCTGGTCCGATTTCTGGCTCAACGAGGGCATGACCACCTACGCCGAGCGGCGGATCGTCGAATCGCTCTACGGACCCAAGATCGCCCAGCAACAGGTCGCGCTCGGCATCGACGCGCTCAATAAGGCGCTCACCGAAAACGGCGGCCCGGCCGGCGCCGATACAAGGCTTCACATTTCGCTCGACAAGCGCTCGCCCGATGCCGGCCTGACCGACATCGCCTACGAAAAGGGCGCCGCTTTCCTGCGCATGATCGAAGCCAATGTCGGCCGCGAACGCTTCGACGCCTATCTGAAGGGCTATTTCGACCGGCACAGCTTCAAGTCGGTGACGTCGAAAATCTTTCTCGACGACCTTCGCACCAACCTCGTCAAAGGCGACGCCGCGCTCGAAAAGAAGCTGAGGCTAGACGAATGGGTCTACCAGCCCGGACTACCCTCCAACGCCATCCCGGCCGATCCCAAGGTGTTTGCCGAAGTCGACGCCGCGGTGTCGGCGTTCAGCAAGGGCGGCGACCCGGACGCCGCCTGGTCCCACTGGACTACCGACGAGCGGCTGCGCTTCCTCAACCGCTTGCCGCGCAAGCTGCCGGCGACGCGCCTCACCGCCCTCGAAAAAGGCTTTGGTCTCAACGCTATCCGCAACAGCGAGGTGCGCTTCGCGTGGCTCGATCTGGCGGTCGCCAACCGCTACGATCCCGCCGTGCCCAGCCTCGAGGAATTCCTCACTGCGCAGGGCCGGGGCAAATTCGTCCGGCCGTTGATCAAGGCGCTCGCCGCCGACACGTCCTGGGGACGGCCGATTGCGGTGCGAATCTATGCCAAGGCACGTCCACTCTACCACCCCTTGGTGACTCGCTCGCTCGACCAGTTGAAGCTCGTCAATTGAGACCAAATTCGGACAAACTTTAACCGCGCATAAACTCTCTTGGGCCTATCAGCTGGGCCGACCAGCGAGTGGACCCGAATGTACGAAGCCCCGGATCGTTATAAACGAATGATTTCAGCGCGCCTGCCGGGCGGCGAACGCATGGGCTTTACCAGCGGCGCGTCGGAGACCGGAAGCTCGCCGTTGCGCGATGTCCAATTAATCTCTCGCGGGCAGCTCGCGCCGTTCTTCGCCACAGCCAATATCGCCGCCGCCGTTCTGATGATCGCATGTCTTTGGGGCAGCGTCTCGCCGAGCTTGCTGGTGCCCTGGTTCGGAATCGTCGCCGGCGTTAATTTTATCGCCATGCGGCTGGCCCGCACCCAGGCAGTGACCCACGTCGGACGCTCGGGCCGCCAGGTGCCGCAATGGCTGATGGTCGGCGAAGTCGTCATGCGCGCCGTGATCTGGCTATCGCTGCCGATCTTTCTGTTTCCCTCGCTCGATCCCGGAACGCAGGTCATCTCCGCTTCGCTGATCGCCGGATTGGGCGTCGCCGCATTGGGGCTGGTCGTTGTCCCGGCCTGCGTCGTGGCCTGGCTGTCGGCCTTCACTGCGGCTCTCAGCGTCTCATTGGTCATCGAGCGCGGCAGCGTTCCTTTCCAGCACATGCTGTCGATCCTGTTTACGTTGGGTGTTTCGGCATTCGGCGTGCTGACGGTCACCCGCTGGGCCTTCCACCAATTGAAAACCAACGCCGATGTCGGCTCGCAAAGCGAAAGCTCGGCGCTCTTGCTTCAGGAATATGAGCAGCGCGGCGTCGGCTGGCTGTGGCAAGTCGATGGCGAAAATCGCGTCACCTACATCAGCTCGCGGATGAGCGCCCTGCTCGGCCGCCCGTCCAACCAGATCATCGGCTACTCGCTGCCGGCCCTGCTCGGCGGCCATGCCGAACTCGGCCGCGTGCTGATCGAGAAACAGGCGTTCAACGCGCTTGAGATGGAATTGAAGACCGCCCGCGGGCCGCGCTGGATTTCGATTGCGGGCGACCCGATCATCGACACCGCCGGCCGCTTCGAAGGCTTTCGCGGCGTCGGCTCCGACATCACCGACATTCGCCAAACCCAGGAACGGCTGACCCATCTCGCCAACATGGACGTACTGTCGGGCCTGCCGAACCGCGGCCGGGTGCGCCAGCTTCTTGGCGAGGCGCTGCGCGCCGCGACCGCCGGCAACGTGCCGTGCGCCATCATGTTTCTCGATCTCGACGGTTTCAAGCCGGTCAACGACACCTTCGGCCATCCCAAGGGCGACGCCGTGCTGCAAGCGGTCGCCAAGCGGCTGTGCGACGAAGTCGCCGCCGAGGGCCATGTCGGCCGCATGGGCGGCGACGAATTCGCCATCGTCATCACCGATGCGCAAAGCCGCCGCAAGGTCGAGGGCCTCGCCGACCGCATCATCCGCGCCATCGCCGAGCCCTATATGATCGATCAGGTCGAAATCCGCATCGGCGTGTCGATCGGCTGCTCGTTCGGCCCGATCGACGGGGCGACGGTCGACGACCTGATCCTCAAGGCCGACCTCGCGCTGTACGAAGCCAAGGGCGCCGGCCGCGGTATCTGCCGCTATTTCTCGTCGGAGCTTCAGTCGGAACAGGACGACCGCGTCCAGCTCGAATCCGACCTTCGCCAGGCGCTCGGCCTCAAGCAATTCCATCTCCAGTTCCAGCCCCTCGTCAACGCCCAGACCCAGAAGCTGGTTGGCTTCGAAGCCCTCTTGCGCTGGAACCACCCCAGCCGCGGGCTGGTGCCGCCATTCGTGTTCATCCCGGTCGCCGAAGAAGCGGGCCTGATGATGGCGATTGGCGAATGGATCATCGACGAAGCGTGCCGCGCCGCCGCGACCTGGCCCGAACCGATCACCGTCGCCATGAACATCTCGCCCAAGCAACTCGTGCTTCCGGCGCTGCCCAACATCGTCAGCAATGCGCTGGCCAAATATAAGCTCCCCGCCAATCGCATCGAGCTGGAAGTCACCGAAGGCGTCTTCCTCGGCGACAGCCAGACGGCGCTTGCCGTGCTCGGCCGTCTGCGCGGGATCGGCGTCGGCATCGCGCTCGACGATTTCGGCACCGGCTACTCGTCGATCGGCTATTTGAACAAGGCCGTGTTCCATAAATTGAAGATCGACGGCAGCTTCGTCCGTGAAGCCGGAACGCGCCCCGAAAACATCGCGATCATCCAGTCGATCGTCCAATTGGCCAAGAGCTTCCGCATGTCGGTCACCGCCGAAGGCGTCGAGACCGCCGCCGATTTCGAGCGTATGCGCGACCTCGGCTGCGACACCATCCAGGGCTATCTGTTCGGCCGGCCATTGAGCTACGACCGCGCCAACGAAATGGTCCTCGGCCTCGCGACCCGCCGCAAGGCCGGCTAAACCGGACTCACAAGCGCCCGCGGATCAGCTGCACGCCGATCGCCACCGTCCAGATCGCCTGGGTCATGACCAGCAGCAGGAAACCGTGGACGTTGAGGATTAAAGTGCCGGTGACGAGCAGTGCCGCCGTAGCGATCCCGAGTAAGATCCCCAATCCGCCGATCACCCGTGTCGCGCCGCCTCGGCCGATGATCGCCGACGACCAGGCAACGATCGCCGCGGACGTGGCGGTCGCGCCGATCCCGGCCCAGGTCGCGGAGATGCTGCCGGCGAGGTTGATCGAGGATCCGATCGCGGCCGCATGGTCCGGCGCGAATTGGGCATAGCGTCCCGCGAACATGGCCAAAGCAAAGCCGTTGATGACCGCCGCGCTCATCATCGCCGCCACTCCGGCGGCGTAGAAGACCATCGCCAAGGCGACCCGCGGCCGGCTTAGGCCCAATTGCCTGGATAGGCCGTAAAAGCCGGCGACCAGCATCAGATAAAGTGCAATCAAAGTGCCGTGAACCCAGCCGTTGAATACGGCACCCGAATTCATCTGCCGCAGGACGCCCGACAATTCGCTGCTGGTTATTTCCGGGTGGACGAACGCGAAAGCGCTCGCGAGAATCGAGCCGCCCGCCAACATCCAGCCATAGGTTACGGACTCTGAATCTGCTCGCTGCGCTTCGGCCATTTTTCGTCCCCCGCATTGCCTGACCGACGAATTAGCGACACACCTCGCCGATGAATGGGAAAAGGCAGGCGCTTTGGCCAATAGCGGACAAATGAGCGTCATTGTCGGCCGGCGCGGCAACGGATCGCAATCGCCCGACCGGCGCGCGGTACGGACCCATCGCGCCCTCCTGCAGGCGTTCATCGATTTGATGCTGGAACGCAGCTACCGCAGCGTCACCATCGCCGACATTGTTGGGCGGGCGGACGTAGGCCGGTCCACCTTCTACGAACACTTCCGCGACAAGGACTCAATCCTGCTGACCAGCATGGGATGGATGTTCACGATCCTGGCCGATGCCGTCGGCGAGGACACTCCTCGCGCTCCGCTCGATCAGTTGGTCGCCCACTTTTGGGCCAACCGGAGTCTTGCGCGGACCGTTCTAACCCCGCCGGTGCAGCCCAAGCTCGCGCGAGCTCTGACCAAGGTTCTTGAGGAGCGGATCGCTGCCGGAAATCCGGCGAGCCGAAAGCTCCGCGCCGTCGGCATCGCCGCCGCCCAGCTCGGCATTCTGGAAGCCTGGACGCGAGGGGAATTGAGCGCGAGCCCCGCCGAGGTAACCGACGCCCTGCTGGAGATCGCCCGCGCATGATCCGCAAAATCGCTCCGGGCGCGCCCCTCACCGCTGCTCGCCGCGCATTACATTTCGCCAAGGCCGGATCGGTAAGGCGTTTCGCCAGTTAGGCCTCTATGACCGATCGCCCGATGACCAGCCGCGAAATGGCGCATGACGCGCTGACCAAGGTCCCTGCCGTCACATTCGGCTTCTGGATCATCAAGATCCTCGCCACCACGCTCGGTGAGACCGGCGGCGACAGCGTGACCATGACCTGGCTGGGCGAAACCACCGCCAACCCCGTGCCCAACGGCTATCTGATCGGCACCGCGATCTTCGGGCTTGTGCTGGTCGCCTTGGTCTGGGTCCAGATCCGCGCGCGCGCCTTCAACCCCTGGCTCTATTGGGCAACGATCGTCGCTTCGACCACCGCCGGCACGACGCTGGCCGACTTTGCCACCCGATCGCTCGGCATCGGCTATCCCGGCGGCTCAATCTTGCTTCTGGCCTGCGTGCTCGCGTCGCTGTTCGCCTGGTACCGCTCACTCGGCACGATCGATGTCAACACGGTGTCGGGCCCGCGCGAAGAAACCTTCTACTGGGTCACGATCACCTTTTCACAGACACTTGGCACGGCGCTCGGCGACTGGGTGGCCGACGCCGGCCTCGGCTATTCGGGCGGAGCGATCCTGTTCGGCGCCGCGCTGGCCGTGCTCGCCTTGCTCTATTTCACGACCAGCGCCAGCCGCGTCGCTTTGTTCTGGGCCGCGTTCATCCTCACCCGGCCGTTGGGCGCAACCGTCGGCGATTTCCTCGATAAACCGCTCGCCAAGGGTGGGCTGGAATTCAGCCGGCCGCTCGCCTCGGCGGTGTTGGCTGTGGTGATCGTCGTGCTGATTCTGGTCCTGCCGCAACGCGCCGGCCGCCACCCCGGCTCAGACCCATCCAAGACGTGAACGCCCGGCTGGCCGGCTTCGCCTGTGCAAGCCTGATCGCGGTCCTGTGCCCAGCCGCTCCGGCATTCGCGGGCCCGCCCTACGAAACCGACGACCCCGAACCAACCGAAACCGGCCATTGGGAAATCTACGCCTTCACCAGCCTCGAAGGTCGTGGCGCCAATGTTGACGGTACGGCAGGGCTCGACCTCAATTATGGTCCCGTGAAGGGCGTCCAGCTGACCGCGACGCTGCCGATCGACTATGCCCACGTCAAATCCGCCGGCTGGCATTCGGGCGCGGGAGATCTGGAGCTCGGCGTCAAATACCGCTTCCTCGATGCGCCTTCTCAGGGCGTTTCGATGGCGGTCTTCCCGCGCGTCATCCTGCCTACCTCGAAGGCCAGCAGCCGCACCCGCCTGCTCCTCCCGCTCTGGGCGCAGAAAGACGTCGGCAAGACCTCGATTTTCGGCGGCGGCGGGATTGAGATCAATCCCGGCCCGGGCAACCGGAACTTCTGGCTCGCGGGCGCCGCAGTCACGCATGCCGTCAGCGATCGTTTCTCGCTCGGCGGCGAGGTCACCCACCAAAGCGCCGATGCGGTCGATGCGCGCAGCGCGACCAGCCTCGGCCTCGGCACGATCATCGGCCTCGGCGATCCCTTCTCGCTGCTCTTGTCGGGTGGCCCGACCTGGACCGGCGGCCAGACTAACTTCCACGCCTACACCGCGCTCGCGATCAACCTTTAAGGCGTCTTCTTTCCCTGCAGCGCAAGATGCTCCTCAAGCAGGTCGACCATCGCCAGCTCGGTCGCCGCGGCACTCCGCGCGACCGCGACGTTTTGCGCCGCGGCGGCAGTGTCGAGTGCGTTGACGCTGTTCGCCGCGGCCCCTTTCAGCGAATCCGATTTGATCGCCGGCTCGATCGCCTTCCATTGCTGCTGCGCAAAGCTCGACGCGTCGTGCACCGCCGCCCAGTCGACCCTGGGCGCCTGGACCAAAGCATCGTAGCGGAATCCGGCGTAATCCAGCAGGCTGACCGCGATCGGCGGCTCCGCCGCGGCCGGGTCCTGCGCCTCGACCAGCTGGCGATAGGTTTCGACCGACGCCAGCGCCAGCGCCGGGCGATCCCGCGCTCTGCGCGCGTCGGCGATCATGGCCAGGCTTTGGTCGAGCGCCACCGCCTGCGCCGGCGACATCACGCCCCGCGCCTTCGCGGACGCGCCGCGCGCGTCGCCGATCAACTTATCGACCCGATCCCAGGCTGCGGCGAAGGACTCCTCGGTGAGCACTTCGAACGGCTCGGCCGCGGCGCGCAACATCGCGCTCGGCGTACTTGCGGCAGGGGCCGCCACCTCATTGCCCGGCTGCTGACTCGCCTGTTTGTTGCACCCCGCCACCAACAGCAAAGCGGCGGTCACGGCTAACGAAGTTCGTGGCTGCATCATTTGGCGCGCCTTCCTGTTCGATCAAACCCAAAGCATTGAACGCGGCGGCGGTTCCCTTTCGTTAACCCTATCCGTCAAATTCCCGGCAATACCTCTGCCGTTAATGCAAATTGGTGGACAAGAGTGGAAGCTGGCCAGAGCGCCGGCAGCGACACGCTGTCAGGCTCCAGGCGTCCGTAACAACCAGCGGCGGCCGCTCCCTTCTGTCCGACGTTACCGACCTCTCGCTCGACGGCTGCTGCCTCGCCGGCCAGTTCAAGATCGGCGAGCTGCTGCAGCTCAAGATCCCGCGCATCGGCGCGCATTCGGCCGAGGTCCGCTGGGCATATCTCGGCCGCGCCGGAGTACGCTTCATCCGCTCCTCGCCGGGCCCCAGCGCCTGACGGCCAAGGCCCTCATCGCCGGAGGCGGCGAGCTTGGCTCGAGTGTCAGGCGATGCGGGGGCGAATGAAGCGAACGATGGCATCCGCGACGCCGTTGTCCTCGTTGGTCGCGGCGACCGCGTCTGCACTCGCCTGCACCTCCGGGGGCGCCTGGCCCATCGCCACCGAAAACCCGCCGCGGGCGAACATCGGCAAGTCGTTTGGCATGTCGCCAAGCACGGCGGTTTGCGCCATGCCGACACCAAACGCCCGGGCAAGCGCAACCACGCCATCGCCTTTGTTGGCAAGCCGGTGGGTGATGTCGAGGTAATAAGGCTGGGACCGCGCGACCGTCGCGCGTTCGCCGAGCATCGCGATGGCCCGCGCTTCCATCCGGCGAAGAAGTTCATGATCGTCGCTGACCCCGACGATCTTGTCGATGCGCCCGCCCAGATCGGTGAAATCGGTCCGGAATACCGGCTCCAACGCCGACGCCAGTCGCTCGCGGGGGAGGTGAGGATTGCCCGGAGCGGCGGCGAACCACATGCCGTCGGCAAAAACCCAGGGCGTGATCCCCGGCCGGTCGATCATTCGCAGGACAGCAGCGGCGTCGGCCTCCTCGATTCGGTGGGCGAAACGGATCCTACCGTCGATATCGAACAAAGTGCCGCCATTGAACGCGGCCAACGGGCCAGTGAGTTGCAGGGTTTGGGCGAGCTTGGTGATGCCGCTTGGCGGCCGCGAACTGATCAGCGTGATTGCCACGCCGTCCGCGGCCAGCGCGAGAATTTCATCCCGATTGGCATCGGAAAGTGTCTTGTCCTTCCGAACCAGCGTGCCGTCGATGTCGGACACGAGCAACCGTATGCGATCGGCCGCTTGTTGACCCGCGGCCGATCCCTCATGGGATACCAGGATCGTCACCCGCGTAATCGACTTGTCATTGGCGGCTCTCCAGATTGATCAGGTTTCCGGCCCTGATGTTGCATCGCGACCGGGGCAACCCACAACACTTCAGGCGTGCCGCGGCCGCACAGCAAGATGGCCGATGTTAACGTATCGGCGCGCGCGAGGGTGAAGATTCATCGAATCTAAAGCGCCATCGGCGATGAACTCGGTATTCGATTTGGGGTGCGGGTAGATGTTGCGCGATTTCTTAAGCGATTGGGCCGGTGGAAAATTGCCTCCCCGGCGATTTGCGTTCCT
>DATHFE010000046.1:0-8846 GCA_035318245.1 Sphingomicrobium sp.
CCGATGTATTTCGTCTTTCGCGACGGCAAGTACGTGGATTGCGCGGGGCAGAGCTTCCGCGATTTCATGCGCGGCGAGCTCCCCGCGTTGCCCGGCGAGAAGCCGCGTCTTTCGGACTGGGTCGACCATTTGTCGACCGCCTTCCCCGAAGTACGGCTGAAGAGTTTCCTCGAAATGCGCGGCGCCGACGGCGGGCGATGGGGACGCATCTGCGCGCTGCCCGCTTTGTGGGTCGGCCTGCTCTATGACGACGTCGCGCTCGACGCCGCGTGGGAGCGGGTCAAGCATTGGACGATCGAGGAGCGCGAAGCGCTGCGCCATGCCGTTCCACGCGTCGCGCTCAAGGCCGAAGTGCCCGGCGGCGGGACGGTTCGTGAGCTTGCCGGTGAAGTCCTGGAAATTGCTTCGGCAGGCCTCACCGCCCGCGCCATGCTCAATTCTGCCGGCGACAATGAGGGCGGGTTCCTCGACCCTTTGCGCGAAGTCGTCGCCAGCGGAATGACCCCGGCCGACCGGCTGCTCGAGCGCTATTACGGGCCATGGAATCGCGACGTCACCCGCATCTATGACGAAATGAGCTTCTGACCCCCAGGCCGAGTCATATTTTAGCAACATTGCCCGGAATTCCCGTTGCGAGGGCGTAACGCTCGTTGACAGCAATCGCGGAAAAATGGAGCGGGAAACCGGGGGGTGTGGCGATGGGGCTCGCCCAAAATTCATTTCCAAAAGGTCCGAACCGATGCTGCGCACAAGCACTTCGATCTCCCTGATCGCATTGGCGACCGCCCTTGGCGTCGCCGTCCCGGCCTCTCCGGCCCTCGCGCAAGCGACAGGCGATCAGGACACGGCTGCCGCGGATGCTGGCCAAGTCGCGGCTGCCGACCAAGGCGTTCCCGACATCACCGTCACCGCTCAGCGCCGCAGTGAGAATCTGCAGGACATCCCGCTGTCGGTGGCAACGATCGACGAAGAAACGCTGGCGGCGATCAATTCGGGTGGCGCCGACATTCGCGGCCTGTCCGGCCGGGTTCCCAGCCTCAACATTGAAAGCTCGTTCGGCCGCACCTTCCCGCGCTTCTACATCCGCGGCCTCGGCAACACCGACTTCGATTTGAACGCGTCACAACCGGTCAGCCTGGTCTATGACGACGTCGTCCTCGAAAACCCGATCCTCAAGGGCTTCCCGGCATTCGACGTCGACCGGATCGAAGTGTTGCGGGGGCCGCAGGGAACCCTGTTCGGCCGCAATACGCCGGCCGGTATCGTCAAGTTCGACACGGTCAAGCCCGGCAGCGGCCACAATTACGCACGGGTCAGCTATGGCACTTTCAGCACGATCAATGCCGAGGGCGCGATCGGCGCCAAGGTAAGCGACACGGTCGCCATTCGGGTGTCGGGCCTGTGGCAGCACCGCAACGACTGGATCAACAATCTCGACAATCCGGGCAAGAATGACCTTGAAGGCTATGACGATGTTGCCGCTCGCGCCCAGATCGAGTTCACGCCGACCGACGCGCTGAAGGTGCGCCTGACCGGCCAGTATCGCAATCTCGACGGCGACGCGCGCATCTTCCGCGCCAATTCTTTCCGCCCCGGCAGCAACAAGCTGGTCGGAGCTGACGGCGGCGATTTCGAGCGCGACGAGGTTCGTGCCGACGGTATCAATTTCCAGAAGCTGAAGACCTGGAACGTGGCCGGCACAGTTGAGTATGATTTCGGCCCGGCTACCCTTTACTCGGTCACCAGTTATTGGAACGGCAATCTCAAGAGCCGAGGCGACATCGATGGCGGCTTTGGATGCACGCTGTTTTTCTGTCCGCCAGGCGGCGGACCGGCTCCGATACCTTTCATGGCGCAGAGCCAGGACAATATCCCGAGCCTCGACCAGTTCACACAAGAACTGCGTATCGCTTCCAACAACAGTACCGGCCTCGGTTACCAGGCCGGCGTGTTCTATTTTGACGAAAACCTCGACATTGAAACCTTCGATTTCCCCGCGCCCGATGCGCCTGATCCCTGGGCAATCGTCAACCAACGCCAGGACGCCAAGGCGATCGGCATCTTCGGCTCTGTCAACTATAAGTTCGAGCAGGGCCTGACGCTCCAGGCGGGCGCTCGCTGGAACCATGACAAGAAGAAGCTGACCGCCGATCGCCGGTTTGATCTCCGCCCCGGATTCATCAGCAGCGGCCCTATCGATCCGGATACGATCAAGGCCAAGGACAGCGTGCTGACCTGGGATGTCAGCGCCATTCAAGAGCTCAATCAGGACATCAACATCTATGCGCGGGTCGCAAAGGGTTACCGCGCGCCATCGCTTCAGGGCCGCATCCTGTTTGACGATGATATGTCGAAGGCCGACAGCGAGCACACCCTGTCGTACGAGGTCGGTATCAAGACGATGCTGCTCGATCGCAAGTTGCGCTTCAACCTCACCGGCTACCATTTCAAGACAAAGGACCTGCAGCTGTCGGCGGTGGGCGGAAATCAAAACGCCAACCTTTTGCTCAACGCCGACGCGGTGAAAGGATATGGCTTCGAAGCAGAGGTAGAAGCGCGTCCCGCGCGCGGCCTGACCATGACCGCGGGCCTCAGCTATAATCACACCAAGATCGACGATGACGACCTGACGGTTGAAATCTGCGGCGCTCCCTGCACGGTGCTTGATCCGATTGACCCCACTCACCCGACCAACGTGTTCATCGACGGCAACCCGCTGCCGCAGGCGCCGAAGTGGACGATGAACTTCACTGCCGGTTACGAGCATCCGGTCGGCCCCGGCTCGGTCTATATCTTCACCGACTGGTACCACCGGTCGAAGATCAATTTCTTCCTCTATGAGTCAGTCGAATTCTCGGACGACAAGCTGCTCGAAGGCGGTCTCAGGCTCGGTTACAAAACCGATCTCTATGACGTTGCCGGTTTCGTCCGCAACATTACCAATGACGAAAGCGCGGTCAGCGGCATTGACTTCAACAACCTCACCGCAATGGTCAATGAACCCCGCATCTGGGGCCTTGAAGTCGGCCTGAAGTTCTAAAGCCTAACTTGCGGCGCCCGGGCATATCAGCCATCAAAATCCGATTTCAGGATTGAGAGGCTGATGAATGCCCGGGCGACCCGCGATGGCTGATGCGACGATCCTGCTGATTGTCGGCGGCGATCAGCCCGACCACATCACCAAGCAAAAGGGCAAGTTCACGCTCCGTGGCTCGACCGACCTGCATATGCTGCTCGGCAAGGACGAGCCGCATCACCGGCTTCACATCACGTCCAATTTCTTCCGCCAACAACGGCGGCCGGAGCTGTCGTCCTATCTTTGCCTGCTCAACATGATCACCGAGCCCGAGCATAATAACCGGGTGCTCGACAATTTGCGCAAGCTGCTGCGCGATCTTCCGGGAAAGGTGATCAATCGGCCCGAAGCCGTGCTCAAATCGACCCGCGACCAGGTCGCGCGGCAGCTTTCCGGTGTCCCCGGCCTGTGTGTGCCGCGGACCATCCGCCTTAGGACCAACAAGCCCGCCATCGCCATTCAGACGATCCGGAAGGCAGGCCTGCAGTTCCCGGTCATCTTGCGGGAAGCCGGCACCCACACTGGCAAGATCGTCGGCCTGTTTGGTGGGCTCGACGAATTGGAACCGGCGCTGGCCGGAGGCGAAGATCACATCGCCACAGAATTCGTCGATTTCAAAAGTGACGACGGACTGTACCGGAAATATCGCGTCTTCTTTATCGGCAAGCAGATGATCTTCCGCCACATGCTGGTGTCCGACGGATGGAATGTGCATGCGAAGGACCGCAAGCGCTTCATGGCCGAGCGCCCTGAGCTGGTTAGCGAGGAAGAGCGCATGTTCGCGAGCCCCGACGGTGCCTTTGCGCCCGAAGTCCGCGAAGTGCTCAAAACGGTTAGAGAGCGGATCGCGCTTGATTACTTCGGCATGGATTTTGGCATTGCCGCGGACCGCCGCGTGGTGCTGTTCGAGGCCAATGCGGCGATGAACTTCTTTCCGTTCCTGGCCGATCCGCAATTCGCTTATGTCCAGCGTTGCATCGCACCCGCGCAAATGGCGTTCCGCGGGTTGCTTGGATTGATCCGGCAAGATCCGGCAGCGGCAATCGTCTTCGGGCGAGGGTAGGCGCCATGTTCGATACCTATGCCGAGATATTCGAAAAGCGCGCCGCCGAATATCATTACGCCATGCGGCAATCGCCGCGCGCCCGCGATTCGGAATTTCTGGCGGTGCTGGAGCCGATCCGCGACGTGGCGCCCGGGCTGGTCTGCGACATGCCCTCCGGCGGCGGGTATCTGGCCGATTATCTATGGGCCGGGATGGATTATCTGGCAGTCGACCCGGCGACCGACTTCTTCGTCGAATGGCCAAAGCCGCTCCAGAGGCTGCAAGCGGTGATCACCAGCGTTCCGCTGGCGGACGAATCGGTCGACACCATCATCAGCCTGGCCGGCCTGCATCACGAGCCGAGCCTTCCGCTCGTATTCGAAGAAATGCGCCGCCTGCTGCGGCCTGGCGGGCGGGTCGTGCTCATGGACGTCGCGGTGGATACCGCGCCCGCACGTTTCCTCAACGGTTTCGTCGCGGAGAATTGCCCCTTGGGGCATGACGGCCGCTTCCTCGACGGTCGGACGGCACCGGAGCTTACGGCGGCAGGCTTCAGAATCACCGACGACCGCATGATCGAAGTGCCGTGGAAGTTCGATGACTTTGACGAGGCCGGCGACTTTTGCCGCAATCTGTTCGGAATGACCGCACTCGGCACCCGCGAGACCGCCGACGCGATGGAGCGCGAGATCGGATTCGACGTGGACAAGGGCGGGCCTCACTTACGCTGGATCCTGAGACGCATCGCCGCGGACGCGATCTAGGCCAAAGTTCGAGGTCGCATTGCGACGGCACCTGCGTTAGGCAACCGCCGCCCTTGCTGCATCTGGAGCCCTCGAATGACCGAGCGCCGAACCCTCTATCCAGTCATCGAGCCCTATCAGAGCGGCATGCTCGATGTCGGCGATGGCCACACATTGTATTGGGAGCGCTGCGGAACGCCGGGCACCAAACCCGCGGTATTCCTCCACGGCGGTCCGGGCGCTGGGATCAGCCCCGACCACCGGCGGCAGTTCGATCCAGCCAAGTATGACATCCTATTGTTCGATCAACGCGGCGCCGGGCAGTCGACACCGCACGCAAATCTCGAAGCCAACACGACCTGGCACTTGGTCGAGGATATCGAACGGCTGCGGGCGATGTGCGGCATCGACAAATGGCTGGTGTTCGGCGGAAGCTGGGGCTCGACCCTCAGCCTCGCTTATGCCGAGACCCACCCCGAGCGGGTCACCGAACTGGTGCTGCGCGGCATATTCCTGTTCCACCAGAATGAGCTCGACTGGCTGTACAAATATGGCGCGTCGGAAGTGTTTCCGGAGGGATGGGATGATTTCCTCGCCCCGGTTCCCGACAGCGAACGCAACGACTTGATCAGCGCCTATCGCGAACTTCTGACCAGCGACGATCAGGCGGTTCGGCTACGCGCCGCCAAGGCATGGAGCACCTGGGAAGGCCTGACGGTCACGCTTCTTCCCGACCTCAAGATGCTCGAGGAATTCACCGAGGACCAGCACGCCATCGCCATCGCCCGGATCGAGAATCATTACATGCTGCACAAGGGCTGGCTCGAGGAAGGACAACTGCTTCGCGGCGCGAGCAAGTTGCGCGGAATCCCGGGCGTCGTCGTCCAGGGGCGGCACGATTGCTGCACCCCGCCCCGCGCTGCCTGGGAATTGAAGCAAGCGTGGCCCGACGTCGATCTGCAGATCATCCCCGACGGCGGGCACCTCTATACCGAACCGGGGATCCTCGACGGCCTGATTCGCGCAACCGACCGCTTCGCCGCGTCCTGATCACTCGCCTGGGCGATAGCGGCGTTCGACATGACCGTTGAGCTGCTCGGGATAGAAATAGACGTCGCGCAGCGCGCCCGAGGCGTAGCGCGCCGCCTCGTCATTGAAATGCGGCGAGGCGGGATCGCCGCTTTCGCCGCCGGCGGTCACTGCCCGCGCGCGGACCCGAGGCCCAAATTCGACCACCGCCACGAAGCTGTTGCCGGATGTTCCGTACCATCGCTTTGTGCCCGGCTTCGGCGCCGAACCGAAGGCCGCGAGTGTGCCATAGGCCGAGCTGGCGAACGGCACGGCGATGCTCGGGGCGGCGTCGCTGAACGGATGATCGATGGCCGGTGAGATCCTCTGGAAGCGGTTGATCTTGCCCCACGGAACCTCCCAGCGGCCAAAGTCGCGCTTCAGCCGGGCAACCGCGTCGGCGAGCGCCTCTATTTTTTGCTCGGGTGACGTATCGCGCGCGAGGCGCATCATTTTCTGGTTACCCGATTCGCTAGCCGGGGCGTTGAGCGCCTTCTGCAACGCCTCGCCCCAGAACATCGCGAGTGATTGCGCAGTCGAGTCTACGCTCCAGCGGAAATCCCAGGCGCGGAGCAATGCGATAGGCTCTGCAAGGTCTGTCCTCCTGGGATCGCTCTTGGGAAGCGCGTCATAGGCTTGAATCAGCGGCGGGATCAGCGCCGCAAAGCCCGGCTGATCACTGTCGAACGCCGCCGCCTGCAGCTTGTCGAGGGTCCAGCCGCGGCTCCTGGTCAAGAGTTGCTGCGCGTGAATCCCGCGAAAATTCTCGCCATACATGTCCATGTATTTTGGGAATTGCTCGGGCTTCGCGCTGAATGCCCCGGCGGCGCGATAGGGCCAGGCGTTGGTGTTCTGGACCCAGCCGTTGGGAGGCCTGATCGCGCTTGGCAGATCGTTCAAATGGTGCAGGCTGCCCCAATCCGTCGCCGGATCGCTGCCGTCGACCGGCCTGGTGTAGTCGAAACGGTCGTCTCGTGCGGGAACGAATTGCGGGTGCAAATAAGCGATCGCGCCCTTGTCGTCGGCGAAGATGGTGTTGTTGGAACTGTTCGCCTGGAGCCGAGCGATGTTGAGGAACGCGCCTAGATCGGTCGCCTTGGTCCCGAGGAACGACTGCTGCAGGGCCGCGACGGGACGGTCCATCATCGCGAACGCGATCCAGCGGCCTGCGTCGTTGCGAATGATCGGCCCGCGATGGGTGCGCCAGGTGCGGAAGCTGCGCTGCTTCATGCGTCCGTCGGCAGCGCGATAGCTGATGGTGACCGGCCGCGCCCCGAGGGGACGCCAAACCTTGCCGTAGCGATAGGCGAGCGCGCCGCCGCGCCGCGAGACATCGACCGCGAATTCGTCGATGTTGTCGACCCCGCTCGACGTGTGCATCCAGCCCGCGTGGGCGTTGAAGCCCTGGTAGATGAAGAACTGGCCCCAGGTCGCGGCGCCATAGACGTTGAGACCTTGGCCGCTGGTCACCTGCTGCTCTGATCGAAAAAAGAAACTGGTGTGCGGGTTGATCAGCAGCAGCGCCTTGCCGTCCCTTGTCAGCGCGGGCGCGATCGCAATCCCGTTCGATCCGCGCGGCTCGCCGTCACGCGGCGCGAACGTAACCTTTTGTTCGCCCGAATAGAATCGCTCCAGATCGCCAAGCTTGATCTGCTCGATATCGCCGCCAATGCTGCCTTCGGTGAACGACAATGCCATCCACGGCTCAAAGCGCTTGAGCACGCGCGGCCTGACCGTCGGATGGCTCGCCAGATAGAAATTGAGCCCGTCCGCCCAACCGTTCATCAGCGCCTTCAGCCAGGGCGGGCTTGCCGCATAATTGGCCTTGAGCTCTGGCTCGCTGACGTACAGCCGCGCCCGCAAATCCTGCCAGATCGCTTTCGCACCCTCGGCCTCGGCTGTACGGCCAAGCGCGGTCAAATAATTGGCCTCGATCCGGGGAAAGTCGTCCTCGGCCTGCGCATAGATCATCCCGAACACCGCGTCGGCGTCGGTTGCGCCGCTGACGTGCGCGATTCCCCAATCGTCGCGGACGATCTCAACCCGCGCCGCTTCCGCACGCCAACGCTGAAGCTCGGGTGGCGATGCCGCGGTCAGAAACAGGAGGAGTGGAATCAGTAAGGCTGCGGCGTGTCTATGCATCCGGCAATGCTTGGTCGGCCTTGCCCCAACCGGCAAGAGCCTTCGAAGTCGCACGATCGAGCAGCAGGTCGGCATCGCGGATCGTGAATATGTTGCCGCCGGTCATTTCCTCCAGTTCATCCCAGGCGATCGGCGCGGCGACCGGGGCGCCTTCGCGCGCACGGGCCGAATAGGGCATCACCGCCGTCGCGCCGCGCTGGTTGCGCAGCCAGTCCAGGAAGATGCGGCCCTTGCGCTGCGCCTTGCGGATGTTGGCGGTGAAACGCTCGGGCTCGGCCTCAGAGGCTGCGCGCGAGAAGCGCTCAGCGAAATCCTTCACCTTGGGCCAAGTGGCCGAAGCGTCGAGCGGGACGACGACATGGATTCCCTTGCCGCCGGTCAGCATGGGAAAACTCTTGAGACCGAGGTCGGTGAGCAACGCCTGGAGTTTCACCGCCGCGCCGCGCACGGCAGCGAAGTCGAGCCCAACGTCTGGATCGAGGTCAAATACCATCCGGTCTGGCTTCTCGAGCGGCTTGATCCGGCTTCCCCAACCGTGAAATTCGATCGTGCCCATCTGGACGCAGGTAAGCAGGCCCTTGGCATCCTCGACATAGAGATAGTCGGCGGTCTTGCCGTCCTTCTCCTTGATCGGGACATGCTTGACCGCGTCGCCCATCGCGCCCGAATCATGCTTCTGGAAAAAACACGCCTTGCCGCGTCCCTGAGGGCAGCGCACCAGGCTGATCGGCCGCCGTGCGGTGTCGACCATCATCAGCGCCTCGATCGCGGC
>DATHFE010000047.1:0-6413 GCA_035318245.1 Sphingomicrobium sp.
AGCCCGCCGAAGATGGCGGTGGCGCCGGTCGCCCCGAGCGCAAGGCCGGTGATGCGCCCTTCGCCGGGGAATTGCTCGGCGGTGGCGACGGCGCCGACCGCGCTTACGCCGCCAGCCAGGGCGGCCAGCACCAGCGCTCCAAGCAGCGCCCGGATGTGCGAGCCGCTCGCCATCAGCGCGAACATGGTGATGGGCAAAGCCAAATTGGCGAGGGCGAGCATCACCAGCACGGGCTTTCGCCCGATCCGATCGGACAATATGCCGACGAAAGGCGTGACGAGAATGACCATTACCGCGGCGGCGGTCGACAGCCACAGCGACGCGCGCTCGGTGAGCGCTCCGGCCGAGGTCAGGAAGGCGGGAACGTAGGTGATGCCGACATAATAAGTGATCGATCCGAGGGCCGAGATGGCGAAGGCGCGGCCGATCGCGCCGCGGTGGTTGGCGAGGCTATGGCGAAGCGGGTTCAAAGGCACGGTGCCGGCGGCCTGCTGGCGGTGGAATTCGGGCGACTCCTCCATCGCCGTTCGCGCGATCCATACGCTTCCCGCCAGAGCGGCGCCGACCAGGAACGGGATCCGCCAGCCCCAGCTTTGTAAGGATGCTTCGCTCATCGAGGCGACCGTCAGGGCCGAGACGCCGACCGCGAGCAATGCGCCGATTTCGCTCGCCGCTGACGCCGAGGAGGCGATCAGGCCGCGCCGGTGCGGCGGGGCGCCTTCGAGGAGGTAGGCGACCACGCCGGTATATTCGCCGCCGACCGAGAATCCCATCACGCAGCGCAGCAGGAACAGCGCCACGCCGGCCGCGGCGCCGACCTGCGCATGGGTCGGAAGCAAGGCGGTCGCCAGCATCGCCATTGTCATCACGGCCACCGACATCAGCATCATCCGCCGGCGGCCGGTGCGGTCGCCGATATGGCCGAACACCACCGCGCCGAGCGGGCGCATCAGATAGGCGATGGCGAAGCCGCCCAAGGTGGTGAGCAGTGCTCCGCTGCCGCTGCCGAAAAACACCCGCGCCAGCACCGTCGAGAAATAGAGATAGAGGGTGAAATCGTACCACTCGACGATGGTCGAGAAAGCGGCGATCGCCATCGAGGTGCGCGAGATGCCTGGGAGCGGAGTGGTTCCTTGACTCATTGATGATGCGCTTGGGACCATTCTCGCGACAATACCTCTTGGCCAGGCGCCGCGATGCTGAGTGCACGGTCGGTCAAGGGCGTGATCGCAGAGCGAGGCGGAAGATTGTGGGGGACGCGAATATCCCATGCGAGCCCAACCCACTCCAAAAATTGGACGAACCGAAACCCGGGGTCGGATTGTCCGGGATAGAGGCCGTGTCGCGCTGAGGCTGGGAATGCGTGATGATTGCAATGCCAGCTCTCTCCCATCGTCGGGATGGCCAGCCATGCAATATTATAGCCCTGGACGGCCGCGTCCTCGACGAACCAATCTTGGTGGCCGCGGCGGTGCGCCACATGAGCTATGTACCAGTGCATAGTGAAGCAGACGGCGACGCGGACAACCACGCCCCATACCGCCCATGACCAGCCCCCAAGCCAGAACAGGACAAGCGCGACGGGAATCTGATGCGCCATCCATGTGCGCTGCAGGAAACGGTAGAAGAGGTCGTCGCTTATGCCGGGTCCCGCATCGAAACGCGGCGGCTTGTCGAACAAGAGCTTGAAATTGAGATAGTAGAATCCGTCCGCCAGGACGGACTTGCCGTGCCGGAGGAACCAGTGGCAATTCGCCTGCCGCTGCGCCCAGTCACGAATGTCGTGAAGCCCAACGGTCCAAAGCGGGCCGCCCATGCCAACTAATACGCCGACATAAATCATCACGCGCTCGAGCCATTTCGGGCAATCGAAGCTGTGATGGATCATGCGTCTGTGGAAGCCGACGGAATGGCCTACGCAAAGTGTGAAGCCCGACAGGACTAGGAAGACCAGCACGCCGCTCCAGCTGAAGAAAATGGGACCGAGTATCAGTGCCCCGACAATGAACGACATGTTCCAGATCGATCGTGGCGCGTCCCATTTCAAATGCCCACTGCCGGCGTCTGCGTTCTCCAGATTTCCCAGGGAATTGACCTTGAATGCACCCTCCGAGGCTTCGCCCGCGACGCTCATGATTTGTCCCCCTTGCGTTGGCGACGCACCTTCTTCCGCTCGGCACTGAGTTTGC
The DNA here is from genome assembly GCA_035318245.1 of Sphingomicrobium sp. GTDB lineage: Bacteria > Pseudomonadota > Alphaproteobacteria > Sphingomonadales > Sphingomonadaceae > Sphingomicrobium. Next base: position 2,190 of record DATHFE010000047.1, read on the forward strand.
GGGCTTCGGGACAGAATGGCGTCAGGAAACTATAAAGGCTGTTGGCAAGATGGTCCGCGGCGATCGAATAGATGATGTGTTGCCCGCGCTTCTGCTGGTGCACCAGCCCCGCCTCATGAAGGACCGAAAGATGCTTGGAAATCGAAGGCATCGCCATTTCGAATTTGGCGGCTATCTCGCCAACGGTCATCGGCCCGCCGGCTAGGTGGTTGAGAATGCGTCTTCGGGGCGTCGAAGCGAGCGCTTTGAAGGCCTTGTCCATCGATACTTTCCTAATTAGGAAAATACGAAAGTCAATATGTCCGTCTTTCACCCTCGCCGGCCGTTCGATCTGAACGCTGCCGGTCGTCCGACCGGTCGGGCGACCTACTCCTCATTAGCGACCCGTGGCGCCACGATCGCGGTCGTATCGTCTCCGCACCGTAATTCTGGCGCGATCTAGGCCGGTTGCCCCGCAAGCGCTTCTTCGACGATCGCCTCGGCCTTCACGAACAGCTGAGGATCAACGATCGCGCCCGAGGCATGCGCGTTCTCGATCACCTGCTGCGGCCGGGACGCTCCGGTGATCGCCGAGGCGACGTTCGGCTCCCTCAGCACCCAGGCCAGCGCGAACTGGGGCAGCGTCAGCCCGGCCTCTTCGGCGATCGGCTTCAGCCGCTGGACCGCGCGCAGCACATCGGGATGCATCAGCCGGTCCATGAACCCGCCCATCTCATGGCTCGCGGCGCGCGAGCCCTGCGGCGGCGGGCTGTCGGGGTCGTATTTGCCACTGAGCACGCCCTGGCCGAGGGGCGACCAGACGATCTGCGAAATATTGTTTTCGGTGCACAGCGGGATCACGTCTTGTTCGGGCTCGCGCCACAGCAGCGAATATTGCGGCTGGCTCGATACGAATTTGGCGAAGCCGCGCGATTGGGTGAGGTCGAGCGCGGCGCAGATCCGATCCGCAGGCCATTCGGAAAAGCCGATATAGCGCGTCTTGCCGCTTTCAACGGCTCGGGTAAGCGCCTCCATCGTCTCCTCGAGCGGAGTCGCGTCGTCGTAGCGGTGGCACTGATAGAGATCGACGTAGTCGGTGCGCAGCCGCTTGAGCGACGCGTCGAGCTGCTTTTCGATCTGGGCGCGAGAGAGGCCGCTGTCGGTTGCGCTCATCGGGAAATAGAGTTTGGTCGCAAGCACGTAGCTGTCGCGCGGCCGCCCGTGGAGCGCATCGCCGAGGAAAGTTTCGGCGGCGCCGCGGCCGTAGACGTTGGCCGTATCGATGAAGTTGACGTCTTGCGCGAACGCTTCCTCGAGGCAGGCGCGCGCCGCGTCCGCTTCGACGCCGACTCCGTAGGTGAGCCACGATCCGAGGGAAATTTCCGAGACTTCGAGATTGCTGTCGCCGAGCTTGCGGTATTTCATCGGTCTCTCCGCTGCCGGAGGCCTTGCTCCGATCCGAAAATCCCCGCCCGCGCGCCCTCTGCTCCGATCAGTCGCGTTGTGCAAGGGAACGGAGGATTCCGGCGCAAAGCGGGGAAATCCGGTGACGGAGTCCGCTGACAGTTGACCGAATGCGCTTGAATTACCGCGGCCGATGATCGGACCGAGGCGAATTAATTCCCCAAATCTAACCGAATCTAAACCACATCCGTGCATATGCGTGGCGTGGACGAGGTGCGCGAGTGGGATCGATAGGCGACTTCCTGAGGACGGGGGGCAATTCCGCCCAGGAAGAGCCGCGTCCGGAGTCTTTGCGCGCGGAAGGCTTGATCGAGGAGTTCGAGAGCAGCGAAAAGGGCTGGTTCTGGGAGACCGGCCGCGACGGAACTTTGTCCTACATCAGCGACAGCGTGGCCCGCGCGCTGGGACGAGAGTCCAATGACCTGATCGAGCGCCCATTCACGGATTTGATTTCATCGGAGACAGCCGACGGCGGAGGGACCTCGGAACGGACGCTTGGCTTTTATTTGTCATCGCATGTCGCGTTCCAGGATCTCATCGTCCGGGCAAAGACCAAGAACGAGATTTGGTGGTCGATTTCGGGCCGGCCGGTCCACGACGAGGTCGGCCGCTTTTTCGGGTTTCGCGGCTTCGCATCCGACCTGACCAAGATGCGGCAGTCGGAAGTCGAGCTCGACCGGCTCGCGCGCCAGGACTCGCTGACCGGACTTCCCAACCGCGAAGTCCTCCGCCGCGCGCTCGACGATGCCCTGGTGAGCGCGGCGCGAAGAAAGCACCGCTGCTCCGTGTTTCTGCTCGATCTCGACCGCTTCAAGGCGGTCAACGACACGCTGGGCCACCCGGCGGGCGATACGCTGCTGCGGCTGGTGTCATTGAGGCTGCGCGAAGTCGTCGGCAAGCTGGGGCAGGTCGGGCGCCTCGGCGGCGACGAATTCGAGGTCGTGTTGCCGGGCACATCGGGCAAGGATGAGCTGTCGAAGCTCGCGCAGGGCATCATCGACAGCCTGTCGCGGCCCTACAATATCAACGGCAACGCGGTGTCGATCGGCGCGTCGGTGGGCATTGTCACGTCGGACTATGACGACCGCACCTCCGACGATCTGATGCGCGATGCGGATCTCGCATTGTACGCCGCCAAGGCCGCGGGGAAGGGCACGTTCCGATTTTTCGCGCCGGAGATGCATGAGGCCGCCCGCGACCGGCAGCTGATGGAATCGGACCTGCGCGTCGCGCTCGAGAAGGGCCAATTGAGAGTCGTGTTCCAGCCCAGCGTCGACGCTTCGAGCGAGGCGGTCACCGGGTTCGAGGCGTTGATCCGCTGGGACCACCCCGAGCATGGGCCGGTGAGCCCGGCGTTATTCATCCCGCTGGCTGAGGAAATCGGCCTGATCAACGAGATCGGCGAGTGGGTGCTTCGAACGGCCTGCGCAGAGGCGGCCAAGTGGCCCCAGCAAGTGTCGGTCGCGGTCAACCTGTCGCCTGTCCAGTTCAAGGCGCACGCGCTGCCGGCCCTGGTCAGGTCCGTGCTGAGCGATGTCGGGCTCGCCGCCAAGCGGCTCGAGCTGGAGATCACCGAAGGCGTGCTGCTCAGCAACGACGCGCATGTTCACGACATGATCGACAGCCTGAAAAAGATCGGCGTGAAACTCGCGCTCGACGATTTCGGAACGGGTTATTCAAGCCTCAGCTATCTGCTCCGGGTTCCGTTCGACAAGATCAAGATCGACCAGTCGTTCGTGCGCGGCGCATCCGATCCCGATAGCCGCAACGCCGCCCTGATCCGCGCCATGGTCGGCCTGGCATCCGATCTCCAGATGCAAACGACGGCGGAGGGCGTTGAGACACAGGACGAGCTGCTGCTCGTCAGGAGCCTCGGCTGCTCGCTCGTCCAGGGCTATATCTTCGGCAAGCCGATGCCGGCGGACGAGGCATTGGTGCTCGCCGGGAAGGCGAGCCCGGTGCGGCCGGACGGTTTCACCAAGGCCCGCGAATCCCGCGTCCGGATCATTCGGGCGGCGCTTCTCCACCACGACGGTCAGGTCAAGGGCGCGCGCCTCAGGAATATCTCGGGCGGCGGGGCGCTGGTCGAATGCCGGGACGAGCTTCCGGTCGGCGCCGAGGTCCGGCTCGACTTCGCCGCGGGCGGGCTGGTCGACGGGACGATCCGGTGGGTCAAGGGCACGCAATTCGGCGTGCAATTCAACGAAAAGTTCAACCTCAAGCTCCTGCAGCCGACGAAGCCCGCGACAAAGTCGGGCGCGGTCATGACCCCGGATTATCTCACATCCGGCGACGCATCGCAGGCGGGGTGATGGCGATCTAGCCTCGCCATTGCCCAATTATCTATTGTGGCTAATCTCCCGCGGCTGGGGGGTATTTCATGCAATTCCATCAGCTCAAGCCGCTGCGCGGCTGGCGCGAATTTTCTGGCGAAGTCGGGATCATCGTGCTGGGCGTGCTGATCGCGCTCGGGGCGCAGCAGGTCGTGCAGGGGATGCAAGAGCGGGAAGACATCGCCCAATTGCGCAGCGCGTTTCGGGCCGAGCTGGCCGACGACCGCGCGCGGTGGGAAGACATGCGGGCATCCGATCCCTGTACGCTGCAGCGGCTCGATGCGATCGATCGCTGGGCCGCGACCGCGCCAGCCCAGGCGCGGCTGGTTCGACCGTTTCGGCTGATGCTGTGGAACATGCATTCGAGCGCCTGGGACATCGCCAAGGCCAGCCCGGCGGCCGCGCGCATTCCGCTGGACGAGCGGCTGACCTACGCCGAACTCTACGC
>DATHFE010000048.1:0-3280 GCA_035318245.1 Sphingomicrobium sp.
TCGCTGCTGGCCTGGGCGTGGCTCGGCGATCGCCCCAACCGCCGCTTCATCCTGTCGTCGATCCCCGCGATCGCCGGAATCGTCCTGCTGTTCGTTCATGAAATGCGCGCCCACCCGTCGGGGGCGGGGGACGTTCTCACCGGGATCGGGCTGACTCTCGCCGGGCTGTTTGGCGCCAGCTTCGCCAATGTGCTGCAGGCGACCCCGGCGGCAAAACGCGTACCCCTGCCGACGATGCTTGCATATGGGATGGCGATCGGCGCCGCGATCGATGTGCTGGTCGCACTGACCGTGGCGGGTCCGCCGAGCTTCGATCCGCGCCCTGGCTATCTCGCCGGATTGCTTTACCTCGCGTTCGCAGCGTCGGCGCTGGCGTTCAGCCTCTATATTCCAGTCGTGCGCGCGATCGGGCCGGGGCGAGCAGCCTATTCCAGCGTGCTTGTCCCGATCATCGCCATGACCCTATCGACTTTGTTCGAAGGCTACCGTTGGTCACCGCTCGCCGCGCTGGGCGCCGCGCTGGCGAGCGGTGGGATGCTGCTGGCGATCGGCGGCCGGCCTAGGGTGCCTTCCCTGCCGCCGGATTAGGAACGACCATCGCCCTCTTTTCGGGGGGCAGCTCGGCGAGGTGCCGCGCCTTCCATTCCATCGCCATATGCACGCGCGTCCGGCCAGACGGGTGATCGAAGAAAATCGCTTCCTCGAACGCCGATGGCTCGATCTTGCGATATTCGGACAATTTCATCGCCGTCAAAGCGAAGCCATCGGGTTCGCGCGCGGCATCAAGCCCAAACGCATCGGCCTCGCTTTCCTGGGTGCGGACGATGGTATTGAGCAATGGCGTCGCAAGCATTGCGGCGACCGCGGCGACCATTGCGAACAGAGGCGTGACGGCCGGATCGGAGACATCGCGAACGCCCCAATTCTGGCCATAGCGGGAGAGAATCCGCGGCGTTGCCCACCACAGGAACAAAAGAAATGCGATGATCAACAGCGAGAAATAGAGGATCGTCCTGAATATATGGCCCAGGACATAATGGCCCATCTCATGCCCCATCACGGCCTTGATCTCGGGTGGCGATGTCCGGTTGAGGAGATTGTCGTTCAAGGAAATGCGGATCGTCGGTCCAAGCCCTGAGACGTTAGCGGAAATGCGCTTCGTCTGCTTCGACGCGTCAAACACATATACGTTGTCGGCGGGAATGTTGCTGGCTTTGGCCATCGACAGGATTTCGGTGCGCAACGGCCCTTCTGCCATCGGCGTATAGGTGTTGAACAAGGGCGCGATGAATACCGGCGCGACCGCCACCATCACCGCGATGATCGCCGTCATCGCCGCGCCGCCCCACAGCCACCAGCGCTTCGGCGAGCGGCGGATTACGGTGAAGATGACCGCCAGCATGATCGCCGTGATCACGAGGGAAACGGCGAGCGCAATGGCCTGCTCCTTCGACCACGCACCGAAATTCTGGTTGAGCAGGTCGTACTGCTTTTCGCGAAAATATCCGGTGTAGATTGTCCACGGCAGCGCCAGCAGCGCGCCGACGAGTGTGAAAGGGATCGCGTAAAGCGCCGCCTGACGGACGCGCCCGTTGGTCACCCGCTCGGTCCAGCGGCTCCAGGCCGCCGACCAGCCGAAATGCAGCGTGATCCAATTTGTGACGAGCGCGACCAGGGTTCCCCACAGGATCAGCCAATAACCACCTTCGAAATAGGCATCCGACTTGGCCCTCGCCGCGCCTTGCAAAGTATCGAGATAGGCGCGCGTGGCCGCCTCGACGTTGAAATTCGCCGTTGCCGCGGCTGCCGCGGTCATCATCCAGTCGCTCATCATGATCGTCTCCCCAACCACATCGTAACGCAGGCGACATGTTTGAACAGAGCTATTCGTTCGTAGGAATGGTGCGGTCTTGGGTCAGAGCGAGGTGAGCAGGGCTTTTGTCTTAGCCATTATGCCTTTAGGGCGCGCCGATGGCCGACATTCCCACCGAAATCGCTCCCGCCCACAACGCCGTTCGCCGCGAGGATTACCGCCCGCCGGACTGGCTGATTCCTGAGATCGCACTTGATGTGGAACTGGATCCGGAACGCACCTGCATACGTGCGACCATGACCGTCACTCGCAATGGTCCCCACGATCGGCCATTGCGACTGGACGGAGACGAGATTGCGCCCCTCAGCGTCACCGCGGACGGTGCGGAAGCGCGCTGGTCGATGGATGATTCGGCGCTGGTTGTGACGCTTGTTGGTGATAACGCCACAGTCGAAACGTTGGTTGAGGTCTCGCCGGCCGCTAACACCAAACTAACGGGTCTCTATGCCTCGGGCGGGATCCTGTGCACGCAATGTGAGTCCGAAGGTTTTCGGCGAATCACGTTCTTCCCCGACCGACCTGACGTCCTGTCACGTTACCGCGTCCGGATGAGCGCCGACGCCAAGCGCTTTCCGGTGCTGCTCGCCAACGGCAACATGCTCGCCAGTGGTGTAGAGGGGGCAAGTCATTGGGCCGAATGGGAGGATCCGTTTCCCAAGCCGAGCTATTTGTTCGCGATGGTCGCCGGCGACCTTTCGCCCAATCGCGACAGTTTCACCACCATGTCGGGCCGCAAGGTCGACCTCGCCATCTGGGTACGCGAAGCAGATCTTCCCAAGACCGCACACGCGATGGCTAGCTTGAAAGCAGCGATGGCGTGGGACGAGCGCGTCTACGGCCGCGAATATGACCTCGATGTGTTCAACATTGTCGCGGTCGATGATTTCAACTTCGGCGCAATGGAGAACAAGGGCCTCAACATCTTCAATTCGCGCTACGTGCTGGCCGACGCGGACACTGCCACGGACGCCGATTTCGACGCCATCGCCGGGGTCGTCGCGCATGAATATTTTCACAATTGGTCGGGCGACCGTGTCACCTGCCGCGACTGGTTTCAGCTTTCGTTGAAGGAAGGGTTCACCGTCTTTCGCGACCAGAGCTTCTCAGCCGACCAGGGCAGCGCCGCGGTCAAGCGTATCGAAGATGTGCGTATGCTGCGCGCCGCCCAGTTTCCCGAAGACGCCGGCCCGCTTGCCCATCCGGTACGGCCAGAATCCTATATCGAGATCTCCAATTTCTACACCGCAACGGTCTATAATAAGGGTGCCGAGCTGATCCGGATGTTCGCGACCATGCTGGGGCCGGACAAGTTTCGCGCCGGCACCGATTTGTATTTCGCGCGACACGACGGCACCGCCGCGACCTGCGACGATTTCGTTGCAGCGCTCGAGGATGCCAGCGGTGTGG
>DATHFE010000049.1:0-6592 GCA_035318245.1 Sphingomicrobium sp.
TGCGCAGCGGCGGCCCCGAACTCGCGCACGAACTGGAGCGCGAAGGCTATGTCGAGGCGGCGGCATGAGCGCACCTTTCCCCACACGGAAAGATGAAGCGTATCGCTACGCCGATTTCGACGCGCTCAAGGCGATTTGGGACGCGCTCCCCGCGCCCGAGCGCATCCTCATTGCTGCGCAACAAAATGTGCAGCAAGTCTGGCTACCAAGCGCCGATGAGGTGCAAGTCCGCAATGTCGAAGTCGCGGTCGAACCGCACGCGAGCTGCACCATTTTCGCGCTCAACACGGCGAGCACATACGGCCGTATCGCACTTGACGTGACGCTCGCCGAAAACAGCAATTTCGCGCTCCACGCCGCCAACATCGGAGGCGGTGATTCGACGCTCGAAATCGTCACCACCGTTCGCCACCTCGCGCCCGCCGCGACCAGCCGCCAGACGGTCCGATCGGTGCTCGGCGGCAAGGCGACCGGATCCTATGTCGGCAAGGTCGCCGTCGCGCGCGACGCGCAGCGAACCGACAGCGAACAATCGGTCAAAGCGATGCTGCTCGACCGCGGCGCCACCGCCAATTGCAAGCCCGAGCTCGAGATCTTCGCCGACGACGTAAAGTGCGCCCACGGCGCCAGCGTCGGCGAGCTCGACCCCGCACAACTCTTCTACGCGGAATCGCGCGGGCTCGACCCCGCCGCTGCCCGCGCCTTGCTCCTCGAAGGCTTCATCGCCGGGCTGTGGGACGACGTCGCCGATGAAGCCCAGCGCGAGCAAATCGCCGCCACAGCGCGCAGCGCGTTAAGGGTGATCGCATGAACATCGAAACCCGCCTCAACAGCGCGCTTGACGTCCGCGACCAATTTCCGGCGATCGCCAACTGGCATTATCTCGACAGCGCCGCGACCGCGCAGAAACCGCAGGCGGTGATCGACGCGATCAACCTTGCTTACGCCCGCGATTACGCCACCGTCCACCGCGCGGTTTACCAGCGCTCGGCCGACATGACCCTGGCCTATGAAGCCGCGCGCGCCGCGACCGCCAGGCTGATTGGCGGACGAGACGCCAATGAAGTCGTCTTCACGCGCGGCGCGACCGAGGCGATCAATTTGGTTGCGCGCACCTTCCCGCGGGGCGACCGCAATCGGGTCTTGTTGTCGGGGCTGGAGCATCATTCGAACATCGTCCCGTGGCAGCTCGCCGGCTATGAAGTCGATGTCTGCCCGTTGACTGCCGACCAGCGGATCGACCTCGATGCCGCCGAAGCGATGCTGACCGAGAGCCACGCGATCGTCGCGTTCGCCCATGTGTCGAACGTGCTCGGCTCGATCCTGGATGCCCGCCGCGCGGCCGCTCTCGCCCATGCAGTCGGCGCAAAATTGCTGCTGGATGGCTGCCAGGCCGCGCCGCGCCTTGCCGTCGATGTCGCGGCGATCGACTGCGATTTTTACGTTTTCTCCGGCCACAAGCTCTACGGCCCGACCGGCATCGGCGCCTTGTGGGCGCGGGCCGAACTGCTCGATTCGATGCCGCCATGGCAGGGCGGGGGCGCCATGATCGACCGCGTCACTTTCGCCAGGACGACCTATGCGCCGGCCCCGCAGCGGTTCGAGGCCGGCACGCCGCACATCACTGGTGCGATCGGCCTCCACGCCGCGATCAACTGGATTTCCGCAATCGGTCTCGACGCGATCCACGCCCACGAGGTTGCACTGGTCGGCCAATGCCGCGACTCCTTGTCCGCCATCCCCGGCGTGACCCTCTTCGGCCCCGAGGACAGCGCCGGAATCGTCAGTTTCGCCGTCGACGGGGTGCATCCGCACGACGTCGCCACCATATTGGATGACGAGGGCGTCGCGATCCGCGCCGGGCATCATTGCGCCCAGCCGCTGATGGAATTGCTCGGCGTCCCCGCCACCGCGCGCGCCAGCTTCGCCGCGCACAGCGACGCGAGCGACATCGCGGCGCTGGTCCGCGGGGTCGAGAAAGTGAAACGGATTTTCGGATGATGGGCGAAGAGAAAAAGATCGAAACCGAGAGCGTCGAGGCCGTCGCCACTCCGCCGCGCGCCCGCGTCACCGAGGAGTTCGAGCGCAAGCGCGATTATCTCGCCGGTTTCCTCAATCCCAAGCCGGAGGTTGAATCGGCTGAAGCGCCCGGCGGCGAGCTGCACGAAGCGGTGGTCGAGGCGCTGAAGTCGATCTACGACCCCGAAATCCCGGTCGACATTTACGAGCTGGGGCTGATCTACAATGTCGAGATCACCGACGATCACGACGCGATCGTCACGATGACCCTGACCACCCCACATTGCCCGGTCGCCGAGTCGATGCCCGGCGAAGTCGAATTGCGCATCCTCGCCGTCCCCGGCATCCGCGACGCCGAGGTCAAATTGGTCTGGGATCCACCGTGGGACCCGTCGAAGATGAGCGATGAAGCCCGGCTAGAATTGGGAATGCTATGAACGCCCCGACCCGTACCGCCCGCCCGCGACCAGCGGCGATTACGCTGACCCCGGCCGCCGAAGCGCGCATCGCCGACTTGATGTCGCGCGCGCCGGCCGACGCGATCGGCGTCAAGCTGTCGACGCCGCGCCGCGGCTGCTCGGGGCTGGCCTATTCGGTCGATTACGTCACCGCGGCCGACCCGTTCGACGAGGCGATCTCGACTCCGGGCGGCATGTTCTACGTCGATGGCGGGTCGTTGCTCTACCTCGTGGGCTCGGTGATGGACTGGGCCGAGGATGATTTCGCCGCCGGCTTCACCTTCGCCAACCCCAACGCCAAGGGCGCCTGCGGCTGCGGCGAGAGCTTCACCGTCTAAATTGGACCTGCTAGGAGGGCGCGCCGCCATTGGGGGAGCGACGTCATGGCACGTGCCTTTTTCATGGGTTTTGCGCTGGTCGCCTACGCGATCTTCTTCGCCACCTTCCTTTATCTGATAGCCTTCGTCGGCGATCTGCCATGGGTCCCTCTGACAGTCGATCGCGGGCCCGAAGCGTCTGTTGGCGTAGCCGTCGCGGTGGATCTCGCCTTGATCGCGATTTTTGGGATGCAACACAGCGTGATGGCCCGCCAGGGCTTCAAGCGCGCCTGGACGCGGATCGTCCCGCAGCCGGTCGAGCGCAGCGTCTATGTGCTCACCGCCAGTGCCGTTCTGCTGCTGCTGTTCGTTGGCTGGCGGCCGATTGCGGGCACGGTTTGGGAGGTCACGAACCCATTGTTCGCTGGCGTGCTGTGGGCGCTGTTTGCCCTCGGCTGGCTGATCGTCCTCACCAGCACCTTCCTGATCAACCATTTCGAATTGTTCGGGCTCCAGCAAGCGTGGTTCAATCTGCGCGGACGCGCCGCGGCGGCACCGCAATTCCGCCAACCGTTCTTCTACAAATTGGTCCGCCATCCGCTTTATTCGGGCTTCTTCCTCGCTTTTTGGGCGGCACCGCAGATGAGCGTCGGCCATCTGCTGCTCGCGGTTGGTATGTCCGTCTATATGCTGATCGCGATCGGCTATGAGGAGCGCGACCTGATCGGCCTGTTCGGCAAGGACTATGAGGATTACCGCGCCAATGTCGGCAAGCTGACCCCGCGGTTCAGACGCTCAAAAGCCTAGATTATAGCGGATCGCCGCGCCGACGTCGGCGTCGGCTGCGGCAATGTGCCCCGGCTGGCGCCGCGCGAACAAATTGCCGCCGAACCACCCCTTGCCGACTCGTCCGCCATAGGAGAGTTCGGCGTCGACCTCGCGCCCGCTGGGGCTTAGCGAGAAGCGCGTCAGGCTGTTGGTCGCGCTGCTCGTTGCATAACTGTAGGCAGTCGGAAGCATCATCGCGAATCCGCCGCCATCGATCCGCAATGGCTGGGCGAGGCGAAAGCCAAGGCGGTCGGTCGCACTAAACACGCCGACCTTGGTAAGGTCGAAGCCGTAAGCCGCGCTGGTAAAGGCGCCGCCGGAGAAATCGGTCCAGCCGCGCCGCGCGCTCAAGCTGGCGGTGACCCCGCTGCCCAGCTCGCGCTGCCCTTCGACATCGAGGAACAGGCTGCTCGATCCGCCGCCGCCCAGCGCAGCGCCCAGCCGCCCGCCAAGAAGCGTCTGCGTTTCGTCGAGCTTGCTCAGGCCGACCGATGCGCGTGTCTTGCCGAAGTTGCGATCGATCGAGATGCCCGCCCAGCGGTACGGCGAACCGGTCGCGCTGGTCTGGATTTCCCGGAACACCTCGCCGCTCTCGCCGGACAAGGTGATGCCGACCGATCCCAAATTGCGGCGCAAGGCCACGCTGCCCGCGCGCTTGGCGGTGAATCCGGGATCTGCGGCGACGTCCCTGGCGATCAGGAAGGCGCCGGCTTCGGCGCCGGACAGGCGCCGCTCCATCGCCTTGGCTCCCTCGGCGAAACCCAGCGCCAGCGCGGTCTTGTCGTCGATCCGTGCAATTGCGGATCCGGCGATCAGCCGCGCCTTGCGCGCATCGCCAGGACCGATGCCGAGCCTGGCCAGTTCAAATCCTTGCTGCGTATCGCTGCGCTCGCTGACGGTCATCGCCAGGGATAGCGGACCGGCTGAGGCGCTGCCGCTGCGGACGGTGCCTTCGAGCGCGCGGGCGAGCGGCTTGGCGGTTTCTGCGGTACGCAACGTAGCCGCCAAATTCATTGCGAAGGCACGCGAATAGCCGTCGAGGATGACGACCCCCATCGATCCCTGGCCGGTCGCATCGCCGGCTGCGACGGGCAGGTCGCCGTTCAAGCCGCTAACCGGAATCCCGCTGCCTGCCAGGGAGGTCGTACCGACCGGCTGGAATGCGCGCGCGATATTGAGCCGGCCGTGACCGTAAATTGGATCGGTCCCGGCGGCGCCGAGGTCATCTCCCGTGGTCAGCAGCAGGCTGACGATCTGCGCCGCTGTCATGCTCGGGAAGGCCTGCGCAATCAGTGCCACGGCGCCGCTAATCGTCGGCGCCGAGAAACTGGTACCGGAATAGAGGAACGCCCCGCCGGTATTGTCGATCGTCCGGTCGCGATAACCGAGCGCCGTGAGGTAATTGCTGGCGCCGATCCCGGCCTTGTTCGAGAAATAGGACAACTGGTTAAGATCGATTCCGGTGGGGGAATCGTTGCCAATCGACCCAGCGACGATCACCTGCGTCGGGAAATTCTGCGCGAACGTTAACCCGAACGGGTCCGGGTTGTCGCCATCGGGGGTCTCGCCGTCATTGCCGGCCGAAACCACAACAACGATCCCGGCACCAACCGCGCGGCCAACGGCTGCGACTAGCGCACTGCCCGGCTCCTCGCCGCCCAGCGACATATTGATGACTTTCGCGCCGGCTAGCCTCGCCGCATCGATTCCGGCGGCAATCGCCGTATCAAAGAAAGTACAGCCGCCGTCCGGCGACGTGTCGGCGCAGCTTCCCGGCGCATCTGCGCGGAAGCTGAGTATCGTCGCATCAAACGCAACACCATGCATACCGATGTTGTCTTTGGCGGCGGCCGCGACCGCGCTGACAGCGGTGCCGTGGCCGCCTTCGTCGCTGACGCCGCGGTTGCCCGCGACGTCCTTGCTCGCTGGATCGATCCGTCCGGCGAACTCGGACAGGGCCGGGTTGATGCCACTGTCGACGATCGCGATTTTCACGCCACTACCCGTCGCGCCGGCATTGTAGGCGCTGATCGCATTGGCCGAAGTCGCCGCGTTCGAACGCTGATATTCGGACGTGTTGTAATTGATCCCAGGCGTCGGCGTCGGCGTCGGCGTTGGCGTGGGTGTCGGGGTTGGTGTGGGGGTTGGTGTGGGAGTCGGAGTCGGAGTTGGTGTGGGAGTCGGAGTTGGAGTAATCGGCGCACTGGGAATTGGTTGCACGCCCCCACCGCCGCCCCCGCCCCCGCCGCAGGCCGAAAGCATCAGAACCAGCGCGCAGCCGGTTGTCGCCATTAGCTGTTTTTGCATTGCAGACCCCGCCCGAAGCCCCTGTAAATTCAAGGCTTTCCCCTAGCACGTTATGGTTAACAAAAGCTTTCATTTTGCTGAAGAAGTCAAAACCGGCTAGGCGCACCCTCCTATGGATCCCCGCTTCGCCCATGTCCGCGACTGGATCTTCGATCTCGACAATTGCCTCTATCCGCCGTCGAGTCGCCTGTTCGAATTGATCGACCAGCGCATGGGCGGCTACATTGAGCGATTGCTCGGCTGCGGTCCCATTGAGGCTCGGCGCATCCAGAAGAGCCATTTCCACGAACATGGCACGACGCTCGCGGGACTGATGGCCGAGCATGACGTCGACCCGCATGATTTTCTTGGTGACGTCCACGACATCGCGCTCGACCGGATCGTGCCCGACGATCGCCTCGCCGCTGGCCTCGCCAGACTTCCCGGCCGCAAGTTCGTCTTCACCAACGGCGACGAGCCTTATGCGCGGCGCGTGCTCGCGGCGATCGGCGTCGACGGCCATTTCGACGGGCTCCACGACATTCACGCCAGTGAGCTCAAACCCAAACCCGACCCGCACGGCTATGCCTTGATGTGTCAGAGCTTCGCGATCGATCCGGAGCATGCGCTGATGGTCGAAGACATGGCTGGCAATTTGCGCTCCGCGAAAGCGCTCGGCATGAC
>DATHFE010000050.1:0-3247 GCA_035318245.1 Sphingomicrobium sp.
TCTTTTCGGGAACGAGCCGATTTTCCTCGAGGTCATCGAGCGCCCGGCTGGTCAGCACGAGCCGCGCAACCGTCCGCCAATCCACATCCGCGGCCGCGCGCGCTGGCTGCCTGTCAGCCACCAATCGCCTCGACGATCGCCGCGACGAAATCGTCGATCCGGTCGTCGGCCATCCCGATCACGTTGAAGCGGCCGCTGTCGGCCATGTAGATCGCGTGATCCTCGCGCAATTTGAGCACCTTCTCGACCGTCAGCGGCAGCATCGAGAACATGCCGAACTGTTCGGCGATGAAGGCGAGGCGCGGGTCGGCGGCGGCGATGCGGCCGCGGACATAAGCGATGCGCTCGCGCATCGTGTCGAGCTCGGCGCGCCAGTCGGCTGTCAAAACCTCGTCTTCCAGCACGATGCGGATCGCGGCGGCGCCATGATCGGGCGGCATCGACCACATTTCCCGCGCCATCTGCAGCACATGGCCCATCGCGTTGGCGGTCGCCTCGCGGCTCGCGGTTTTGATGAACAAAGCCCCGACGCGGTCGCGATAGACCCCGAAACTCTTGTCGCAACTTTGCGCGACCAGCACTTCGTCGCACGCGCTCAAGATGCCGCGGAGCCCCGCCGCATCCTCGTCTAGTCCACGGCCCAGGCCCTGGTAGGCGATGTCGACGAACGGCAGCAGCCCGCGCCGCGCCACCACCCGCGTAACTTCGGCCCATTGGCCGGCATCAAGGTCGGCCCCGGTCGGGTTGTGGCAGCAGCCGTGCAGCAAAACCACGTCGCCTGGACGCCCGCTCTCGATCGCGGCCATCATCGCGTCGAAGCGGATCTGGCGATTGTCCCGGTCGTAATAGGGATATTCGACCGGCTCGAGCCCAACGCCATGGATGATCGGCTGATGGTTGGGCCAGGTCGGCGTTCCGAGAATGACGCGCGCCTCCGGATTGGCCGCACAGACCAATTGGAAGCCGAGCCTCAGCGCGCCGCACCCCCCCGGGGTCTGCAATCCGGATATGCGTTCGTCCCGCGCATGCTCGCCCAGCACGATCGGCCGCAGCAGTTCGGCAAAGCGGATGTCGCCCCTGTTGCCCAGATAGCCCTTGCTGTCCTGCGTTTCCCACAAGCGCTTTTCGGCCGCCTTGACCGCGCGCAAGATCGGCGTGCGGCCGATGCTGTCACGATAGACGCCGACACCGACGTCGATCTTTTCGGGGCGCTTGTCGGCGTTGGCGAGGCCGATCAATTTGAGCAGCGAGTCGCTCTGGACCGGCGGCAGATCGGCGATCCCCTTGGCGGCGGTGATTTGGGTGTCGCTCAGCATAGGGCCGCGCTTAGCGCCAAACCCGCGCCCGCGCAAAAGGGCTTGTCCTCGCGAAAGCGGGGATCAGCCGTCATAATCCACCGCCACGCCGTCACCGACCGGGACCGACTGGCACGTCAGCACATAGCCCGCGGCGACCTCCTCGTCGGTCAGGCCGTAACGCGCCGCCATTTCGACCTTCCCTTTGGTGACCTTGGCGCGGCAGGTCGCGCACACCCCGGCCTTGCACGCGAACGGCGCGGGCAGCCCGGCATTCCGCGCGCTGTCCAGGATATTGCCGGCGTTATGATCGAATTCGACGCGGCGGGTGCGTCCGTCGATCGTCACCGAAATCGTCACGCCCGCCGCCTGATCCTGCAGCTCGGCGATCTGCGCGGCAATCGCGGCCGATGGGCGGCCGGCGGTAAAGCGCTCGATGTGGATGCGATCCTTGTCCACGCCCTTATCGATCAGGGCGGCTTCGGCCGCGTCCATCATTGGGCCGGGGCCGCAGATGAACCAGCCGTCGACGCCTTTGGGATCGTCGACCAGTTCGTCGATCGCCGCGTTGCAAGTCTTGCGGTCGAGCATGCCGTTGAAAAGGGCGACGTCGCCCTCTTCGTCGCTGAGGAAATGATACAATTCGAACCGCTCCATGTAGCGATCCTTGAGCGCCGCGAGACCTTCCAGGAAGATTACAGAGCTGCTGTCGCGGTTGCCGTAAAATAGGGTGAAATGGCTGCGCGGTTCCTCAGCCAGCGCGGTGCGGATCAGTGACATCAGCGGCGTAATCCCCGACCCGCCCGCAAAACCGACGTAACGCCGGGCGGCAGTCGTATCGAACGCGGTCGTGAAGCTGCCGTGCGGCGGCATCACGTCCATCTCGTCGCCGACTTTCAGCGTGTCGCCGACCCAGTTCGAAAACACCCCGTCGGCGATGCGCTTGACGGTGACGATCCAGTCGCCTTCGGCGGGCGCGGAGCACAAGGAATAGTTGCGCCGCACTTCCTCGCCGTCGATGTCGACGCGCAGAGTCAGATGCTGCCCGGCGCGGAACGCGAATGTGTCGTGCAACTCATGCGGCACGTGAAAGCGGATCGAATAGGCCTCATCGGTCTCAGGGACGATCTCGGCGACCGTCAGCTTGTGGAAGCCGGCGGACACGGCTCTACCAGATGGCGTCGGGGTAGGTGCGCGGCAGATGCTGCATCACCGCCAGCAAATGACCGAGATGCTCACTGTGATGCCCGCGTCGCCCGCCTAGGATCGGGCGCTGCTCGTCCGGCGCCTCGAGCTTCGCTTCCGCCAGCACCGCGCCGATCGCGGAGCGATATTCGTCTTCGAACAGGCGCGGGTCGGGTGCGATTCCACGCGAGATGAGTGTTTCCAGAATCTCGTCGACCTCGAACAATTCGGGGATGAAACGCCAGCACCAGTCGAGCCCTTCGGCCATGCGCCGAGCGCTCTCGTCGGTGCCGTCGCCCAGGCGCACCGTCCATTCGGCAGCCAGCTCGCGATGGTAAGCGACTTCCTTGACCGCCTTGGCGGCGATCTCGGCCAGCGTGATGTCGGTGGACTCGCCCAAACGCTGGTAGAGCATATGCTGGTAGGTCGACATCAACAGGTGCCGCGCGATGGTCCGCGCGAAATCGCCATTGGGTTGCTCGACCAGCATGCAATTGCGATAATCGAGCACGTCGCGATGAAACGCCAGCGCATCGGCATCGCGCCCCACGCCTTCGGCTTCCCCCGCCGCCGAAAGCAGCAAAGTCCCCTGCCCGATCTGGTCCAACGCCAAATTGGCCAAACTCAAATCAACCTCGACCGACGGAGCATGCCCGCACCATTCGCCGAGGCGCTGGCCAAGGATCAGCGCATCGTCGCCCAGCCGCAGCAAATAATCGAAGCGCGCCGGATCAGGCTCTCCCGCCGCCGGCGCTTCCTTCTCAATG
>DATHFE010000051.1:0-9913 GCA_035318245.1 Sphingomicrobium sp.
ATGGCGCTGGGGCGTCTTCGACGGGACGATCACCCCGGCCAATTACGAGCAGGGCTGGGTCGATCTGAAGCGCCAGTACCAGGGGATCACGCCGCCGGTGCCGCGCAGCGAGGCGGATTTCGACCCGGGCGCCAAATTCCACATCCCGGCCAACACGCCTTATGCGCGCTACTTCCTGGCGCGGATCCTGCAGTTCCAATTCTATAAGGCCGCGTGCGACATGAGCGGGTGGAAGGGGCCGCTCCATCGCTGCAGCTTCTATGGCAACAAGGAAGTGGGCACGCGCCTGAATGCGATGCTCGCAATGGGCGCGTCGAAACCATGGCCCGATGCGCTGGAAGCCTTCACCGGCAACCGCGAGATCTCAGGCAAAGCGATGGTGCAATATTTTGCGCCGTTGCAGGCCTGGCTCAAGCAACAGAACGCTGGAAAACAGTGTGGCTGGTGAAAAACTGGGGAGCGCCGCGAGGCGCTCCCCTGCTTGTTTCGACAGTCCGCGACTAAGAAGTCGCGGCCGTCCTTTGTGACCAGAGAAAGGCCCCAGCCGCAGCGGCTGTGGCCGTCGCGGCGATCGCGGCGCTGGCCATTGGATGGGCCTTCACTTGCCGCTTCGCGCGTGTCGTGAAGCTCTTGTTCCGGCTGCCTTGCCTGCCTTTTACCATTGATTCTCTCCTTCTACGGACGGGAATCAACGACTTCGGCGCGCACGCTTTCCGCCAGATACGACGAACCGCCCTCTAAAGCTGTTCAAGCATATGTTCGGCGCTCGAGGCCTTATATTCGCCCGGCGCCTCGACGTTGAGCTGTTCGACGACGCCGTCGTTGACCACCATCGAGTAGCGCTGGCTGCGCGTGCCCATGCCGAATTTCGACCCGTCCATGGTCAGCCCGACAGCGTTGGCGAAATCGCCATTGCCGTCGGCCAGCATGGTGATGTCTTCCGAACCGTCATCGCGGCCCCACGCACCCATCACGAAGGCGTCGTTGACCGAGGTGCAGGCGACCTCGTCAATGCCCTTGGCTTTGAGGTCGCTCGCCTTGTCGACATAGGACGGCAAATGCCGCGCCGAGCAGGTCGGGGTGTAGGCACCCGGCACCGCGAACAAAGCGACGCGCTTGCCGGCGAAATATTCGCCGCTGGTGGTCGGCTGCGGCCCCTCGGGGGTGGCAAGCGCGATTGGAACATCGGGAAGGCGGTCGCCGACTTGGATCGTCATGGTCAATTCTCCTGTAGGGTGCTTGGACGCCAGATAGTCGCGGTGAACGACAGTTCCAAGACTTGCAGGGCGAGCGGCGGCGGAGCATCTTCAAGCGATGGACGAAGCGCCTTTCCTGTCCGGGCGGTTGTTGCTGGCGATGCCCGGAATGGCCGATCCGCGGTTCGAGCGGGCGGTTATCGCGCTATGCGTCCATGACGCCAATGGCGCGGTCGGGATCGGCATCGGCCACAAGCGCGCCGGGTTGCGGTTGCGCGCTTTGCTGAAACAGCTTGAGCTTGATCCCGGCGAGGCACCCGATTGCGCCGTCCATCACGGCGGGCCGGTCGAGCCCGGGCGCGGCTTCGTGCTCCACTCTAATGACTGGGGCGGGCAGGACACGCTCGACATCGTCGGCCCCGACGGCAAGATCTGCGCGATGACCGGGACGACCGACGTGCTCCGGGCGATCGCCGAAGGCCGCGGCCCCAAGCAATATCTCGTCGCCTTGGGCTACGCCGGCTGGGGCGAGGGCCAACTCGAGGAGGAAATGACCCGTCACGGCTGGTTCACGGCCTCTGCCAACCCGCCGATCCTGTTCGACACCCCGACCGACGAGCGCTGGGCTGCGGCTTTCCGCTCCGAAGGAGTCGATCCGCGCCTGCTCGCAAGCGAAACCGGGGCCGCTTAAAACCATCATATAAAGAATTCTTTATATTTGCTTTTGCACTCGCTTGCCGCTAGGGGCAGCGGCGAACGACGACCGTGTGCGTGTGCCCCGGTCACCCTCATCATCGGAGACTCTCGACGTGGCGACCCAGGCTGAATCCCGCTTCAACGACTATATCGTCCAGGACATCGATCTTGCCGCTTTCGGCCGCAAGGAAATCGAAATCGCCGAGACCGAGATGCCGGGCTTGATGGCGCTGCGGCAGGAATTCGGCGCTTCGAAGCCGCTTAAGGGCGCGCGGATCTCCGGATCGCTGCACATGACGATCCAGACCGCGGTGTTGATCGAGACCTTGACCGCGCTTGGCGCCGAGGTCCGCTGGGCCTCGTGCAATATCTTCTCGACCCAGGACCATGCCGCCGCTGCGATTGCTGCGTCGGGCGTGCCGGTGTTCGCGATCAAGGGCGAAACGCTCGAGGATTATTGGGATTATGCCGCGCGCATCTTCGATTGGGGCCAGGACGAGACCTGCAACCTGATTCTCGACGATGGCGGCGACGCGACGATGTTTGCTTTGTGGGGCGCGCGCGTCGAGGCCGGCGAGACTCTGTTCACGCCGACCAACGAGGAAGAGGAAATCTTCGCGGCGACGCTGAAGCGCTTCCTCGCCGATCGTCCGGGCTACCTCACCAAGACCGTCGCCAACATCAAGGGCGTGTCGGAAGAGACCACCACCGGCGTTCACCGCCTCTATGACCTGGCCAAGACCGGCAAGCTTCCGTTCCCGGCGATCAACGTCAACGACAGCGTGACCAAGTCGAAGTTCGACAACCTCTACGGCTGCAAGGAAAGCCTGGTCGACGCGATCCGCCGCGCTACCGACGTGATGCTTGCCGGCAAGGTCGCGACTGTCGCCGGCTTCGGCGATGTCGGCAAGGGCAGCGCCGCTTCGCTCCGCAACGGCGGCGCGCGCGTGCTGGTCACCGAAGTCGACCCAATCTGCGCTCTGCAGGCGGCGATGGAAGGCTATGAAGTGGTGACGATGGAAGAGGCCGCGACCCGCGCCGATATCTTCGTCACCGCAACCGGCAACATGGACGTCATCACGCTCGACCACATGCGGGCGATGAAGAACATGGCGATCGTTTGCAACATCGGCCACTTCGACAGCGAGATCCAGATTGGCGCGCTGGCCAATTTGAAGTGGACCGAGATCAAGCCGCAGGTCGACGAAGTCGAATTCGCCGACGGCAAGAAGATCATTGTCCTGTCCAAGGGCCGCCTGGTCAATTTGGGCAACGGCACCGGCCACCCGAGCTTCGTGATGTCGTCCAGCTTCACCAACCAGGTGCTCGCCCAGCTCGAGCTGTGGCAGGGCGCCGACAAATACGGCAATGACGTCTATGTCCTGCCCAAGCATCTCGATGAGAAGGTCGCCTTGCTCCACCTCGACAAGTTGGGCGTCAAGCTGACCAAGCTTAGCGACAAGCAGGCGGCCTATATCGGCGTGCCCCAGCAGGGCCCGTTCAAGCCGGACCATTACCGCTACTGATACCTTTGCGCACGCCGCGCCGCGCCGTATGACCGCGTCATGAGCGGGCGCGAGCGACACCGGTGGTAATGGAGGGGACGACCCTGGCGGTGATTGCCGTCGCCGCCTTCTGGATACTCGTCGCGGCGGTTCTATCGCTGCTCGCGGCGCGCCGCGTTCGCCGGGCCGATGCGGTGATCGGCGCCGCGCGGGCGATTGCATCATTGCTAGCCGTGGCGCCGGCGCGGCCAATGATCGTGAGGGCTGACGGGGCGATTGAGCCCGATCCCTTGTTGCTCCGTGAAATCGGTGTCGAGGGCGAGCCGGCGCGGCTTTCCGACCTTGCCGGGCAATCGGGCGGGCTCGACCCCGCAGACCTTGAGGCACTGGCGACCGATGTCGCCCAAGCGGCGATTGTGGGCGGGCGGCTCGAACGGCAGGTTCGCATCGCTGGCTCCGGTCGAGTGCTCGACGTGCGCGGCGCTCCAGCGCCACCGCCCGAACCGGCCGGAACCATGCTGTTGTGGCTGTTCGACACCAGCGGAGCCGAGGCCGAGCGGGCCGAGCTCGCCCGGCGCCTACAGCAAACCGAGGGGGCGCTCGATTCGCTGACTCATCTGATCGAATCCGCGCCTTTTCCAATGTGGTACCGCGGACCTGATTTGAGCCTCGGCCTGGTCAACAGTGCCTTCGTCGTCGCGGTCGAGGGCGGAAATGCCGCCGATGTCATCGCACGAGGCAGCGAGCTGATCGAAGGCGCCGGCGAGGATGATGGCCGGGCCGGCGCTATGGCCGCCCTGGAATCCGCGAAACCGTATTCACGCACCCGGCCCGCGACGATTGGCGGAGAGCGGCGCATGCTGCGGCTGGTCGATGTTCCACTGGCGACCGGCGCGGTAGCGGGGTTCGCGATCGACATCCAGGATCTTGAGGACGCGCGTTTCGAGCTTGCCCGCAATATCCAGTCGCAGCGCGAGCTGGCCGATCGGATGTCGGCCGGCGTCGCGCAATTCGACGCCGACCGTCGCCTGACCTTCTTCAACCAGCCGTTCGCGATCATGGCCCAGATCGACCCCGAATGGCTCGGCGAAGTGCCCGAGTTCGACCGGTTGCTCGACCGCATGCGCGAAAACAACCGATTGCCCGAAACGCGCGACTTTCCTGCTTGGAAGGAGGAGCGCCGTGGGTGGTTTTCCAGCGCCGAGGAAGTGCTCGAAGAAGATTGGATTCTTCCCAACGGCGATCATTTGCGGATCGTCGGCCAGCCCTTGCCCGATGGTGGCCTTCGTCTGATCGTCGAGGACCGCACCGAGCAGGTCCGCCTGTCCTCGGCACGCGACACCTTGCTTCGGGTGCGCTCGGCGACGTTCGATAATCTGTTCGAGGCGATCAGCGTGTTCGCTAGCGACGGGCGGCTGTACCTGTGGAACCGCCGATTCTGCAGCGTGTGGGATCTGGACGAAAGCTGGCTCGGCGAGCATCCGCGGGTCGACGAATTGGTCCCGGCGATGGCCAAGCGCCTGGTCAACCCGACCGCCGCGGCACAGGTCCGCGAACTGATCCGCAATGCCACCTCCGGCCGACAGCAGGGCAGCGGCCGCGTGTCGATGGCTGATGGCCGCCAATTCGAATTCGCCGCGGTCCCGCTACCCGACGGCAATGCACTCTTCACGATGATCGACGTCACCGATTCCTCGCGGATCGAGGCGGCCCTGCGCGAGCGGGCCACCGCGCTGGAGGAGGCCGACCAGGTCAAAACCGACTTCGTCGCGAACATGAGCTATGAATTGCGCACGCCTCTGACGTCGATTGGCGGGTTCGCCGAGATGCTTGCCGCGGGCTATGCCGGCAAGCTCGCGCCGGCCGCGGCCGATTATGTCTCCGCCATCCTCGAATCCGTCGCGCGGCTGTCCAAGCTCATCGACGATGTCCTCGATTTGACCCAGGGCGACACCAAGGGCCTGATCCTCGAGCGTGAGCGGATCGACCTGGCGGGACTATGCCGCGCTGTTGCCGAGGCCCTTCAGGGGCGCGTGGCCGACAAGGGCCAGACGTTCGACGTGGCCATCGACCCATCGACCGGAACAGTTATTGGCGAGGCGCGGCGCTTGCGCGAGGCAATCGAGCATGTGCTGCACAACGCCGTCGCCTACACCGATCGCGGCGGGCATATCGCGTTGAGGGCCAGTGGCGATGATGAGGAAGCGGTCATCACGGTCAGCGACGATGGCCCAGGTATCGAGCCGGAAAACCAGGCCAATGTGTTCAAGCGCTTCCACCGAATAGGCACCGGTGTCGGTCGCGGCGAGGCGGCGCTGGGTCTCGGCCTGCCGCTGACCCGCCAGTTCATCGAAGCCCATGGCGGAACGGTCGAGTTGGTCTCGGCGCTCGGCAACGGGACGACTGTCACTCTGACCATCCCGCGCGCGCCGAAATGATCCTTTCCAGCGAAGCCGACACAGATGCTTTGGGCCGATATCTCGCGGCCCAACTTCGCATCGGCGACGTCATCGCGCTTTCGGGACGGCTTGGTGTCGGCAAGACCACGCTGGCCCGGGCGATGATCGAGGCCCTCGGCCATGAGGGTGAAGTGCCAAGCCCGAGCTTCGCCATCGTCCAGCCATATGAGACGCTCGATCCGCCACTGTGGCATGTCGATCTTTACCGGATCGAACGCCCCGACGAACTGGCCGAGCTGGGCCTTGAAAGCGCGTTGGACGATGCCGCAATGGTTGTCGAATGGCCGGAGCGCGCCGGGGACGAGGCATGGCCCGAAGCGCTGCGTTTGACGCTCGACTTCGCTCCAGATGGCGCGCGGCGCTTGACAGCGCAGGTCCCGGCGGCATGGGAAGCGCGATGGCCTCCCCGATGACTCCGCCCGCCGCGGCTCCCGAATTCCTCGCCGCTCATGGCTGGGCCGGGGCGCGGATCGATCCGCTCGCCGGCGATGCCTCGTTTCGCCGCTATTTTCGGGTGCTCCGCGACGGCGGCCATCAGGCGGTGCTGATGGATGCGCCGCCACCGCAGGAAGATCCAAGGCCGTTCGTCGCGGTTGCCGAATGGCTGGTTTCGGTCGGTCTGAGCGCGCCGGAAATTCTCGCCCACGATTTGGACCGCGGGCTGCTGCTGCTCGGCGATTTTGGAGACGACCGGCTGCGCGAGGCGCTCGACCTGGCACCGGACCGCGAGCGCGAATTGTACGAGTTGGCCGCCGATGTGCTGGTGCATTTGCACCGTCATCCCCCGATGGAGGGACTCCCGGTCCATGGGCTGACGCAATGGCTGGACGAAGTGATGCTGTTCCCCGACTGGTATTGCAACGCAGTCGGGCTCGATGTCGACGTCGACGGCTACCGCGCAGCCTGGACCAAGGTGCTTGAGCCGGTCGCGGAAGACGGCCTCGGCCCGGTCACCGTGCTGCGCGATTACCACGCGGAAAACATCATGCTGGTCGAGGGCCGCGACGGGGTGGCCCACCTCGGCTTGCTCGATTTCCAGGACGCGCTGGCCGGACATCCAGCGTATGATCTTGCTTCGGTGCTGGAAGATGCGCGGCGTGATGTCCCGCCGCTACTCGAGCAAGCTATGATCGACCGTTATCTCGCCGCAACTGGCAGCGATGGCCGATTTGAGCGGGCCTATTGGGCGCTCGCCGCGCAGCGCAACACGCGCATCCTCGGTGTCTTCACTCGTCTTTGGAAGCGCGACAATAAGCCGGCCTATCGCCGTTTTCAGCCGCGCATGTGGGGGCTGCTCGAGCGCGACCTGGGGCATCCCGGACTGGCGCCTGTACGAGCATGGTTCGACGCAAATGTTGCAGCCGAACATCGTGCCGCCTCCTGGGCTGAAGTGGCATGAGCGCGGCGCGGCGATCGCTTCGGCTCCGCCCGCAAATCGCTGCCGATGTGCCGCGCACGGCGATGGTCATGGCGGCGGGCCTCGGCAAGCGCATGCGCCCGCTGACCGCGACGCGTCCCAAGCCGTTGATCGAAATCGCCGGCAAGACCCTGATCGACCATGTGTTCGACCGGCTGCACGCGGCGGGGGTCGAGCGGGCGGTGGTCAACGTCCATTACCTCGCCGACGCGCTCGAAGCGCACCTCGCCGCCAACGCTGCCGGACTCAAGGTGGCAATCTCTGACGAGCGCGAAATGCTGATGGAGACCGGCGGCGGGCTGGTGCGCGCATTGCCGCTGATCGACAGCGATCCGTTCCTGGCGGTCAACAGCGACAATTTCTGGATCGATGGCCCCTGCGACACACTGAAATTGCTCGCCTCGCACTGGGACGATGCGAAAATGGACGCGCTGCTGCTGCTCGTTCCGCAGGCACGCGCCAGCAATCATGGAGGGCAGGGCGATTTCCACATGACCGCCACCGGCCGCCTTCGCCGTCGCGGACAGGCGAGGGTCGCGCCGTTCGTCTTTACTGGAATCCAGATGCTCGCCAAGCGGTTGATCGCCGATGCGCCCGACGGGCCGTTTTCGACCAACCTCTTCTGGGATAGGGCGATCGCAGCGGGCCGCTGCTACGGCGTCGTCCACCAGGGATTGTGGTTCGATGTCGGGAATCCGGCGGCGATCCGTGCGACCGAAAAGCAATTGGTCCGTGCCTGACACGTCGGTGGGATCGCGACCTGCCGTCTTCACCATTCCCGGCCACCGTTCGTTCGCCGACGCGTTGGTGGCTGGGCTGGTCGCCCAGCACGGCCGCGATCCGATGGCCCTCGCGCGGGGGCGCATCCTTCTTCCCAACAATCGCGCGGTGCGCACGGTCACCGAGGCGTTCGTGCGCGCCAGCGGTGGCGGGTTGGTGCTACCGCGCCTGATCCCGATAGGCGATCCCGAGCTCGATGACAGGATTGGCGGCGCGCTCGACCCTGCGGATTCCGCAAACCCAATCGCGCCTGCGGTTGACCCGTTGTCGCGGTTGTTGAGCCTAGCCGCGCTGGTTCGCGCAACGACCGAGGGCGGGGCGGCGGAAGCCTTGCGCCTCGCAGCCGATCTTGCTCGGGCGCTGGATGCCTTGCTTATCGAGGAGGTTGAGCCAGCCCAGCTAGCCGAAGCGGTCGCTGACGCGCCCGAGCTGGCGGGCCACTGGCAATTGTCGCTCGACCGGCTCCGCGCGATTCTCGACCAGTGGCCGGCGGCGCTCGCCACCAAGGGTCGAATCGATCTCGCCATCCGCCGCAATTCCTTGCTTCGAGCGACCGCCGAACGTTGGGCCAAGGCGCCCCCGCCAGGCTTTACCATCGCTGCCGGAATCACCACCTCTGCGCCAGCAGTCGCGGCACTGCTCGCCCGTGTCGCGCGGATGCCGGATGGAGCGGTCGTGCTTCCCGCGCTAAGCTTGTCACGGACGATGCCGGACCCTGAGTGGGAAGCGCTTGGTCCGGACGAGCATGGCCGCGCCGAGGAAACCCATCCGCAGTATCATTTGAAATTGCTGCTCGACCGGATGGGCGTCGCGCGTGGCGAGGTCAGCGTCTGGCCGTCGGGCGGGCGAGGGGCGTCGCCCGCGGTCCGAGGCCGTGCCATCGCCCACGCCATGACGGCGGCCGATTTCAGCGATAAATGGAACGCGCTGCCGCCACGCGAGCGGCGTCTGACCGGGGTTCGCGCCGCGGAACTCGCCGATCCTGCGGCCGAGGCGCAGACTATCGCAATTGCCCTGCGAGAGGCCGTTGAGACGCCGGGCCGCACTGCTGCGTTGGTCACGCCCGACAGGATGCTCGCTTCGCGCGTCTCGGCTTTGCTGGAACGGTGGGGAATCGCCGCTGACGACAGCGCAGGGCGGCCCTTGTCGCAAACCGCTGCGGGGACCTTGCTGCTTGGCATTGCGGCCGCCTCCGCCGAGGGGCTCGCGCCTGTCGCCTTGCTGGCATTGCTCAAACATCCTCTGGTGGAAGCCGATGGCGATCGGCTGGCTTGGCTCGAAGCTGTGCGTGCGCTCGACCTGGCCTTGCGCGGCCCGCGCCCGCCTGTTGGCTTGGAGGCGCTCGACGCACATTTCGCTGGGAAACACGCCAAGCCGTGGGCGCTGGTCCGGCCCAAAATCACATCGCTCGGGCAAATCCTCGCCAAGCAGACCAGCCTTGAGCGTTTTGCCGCAGCCCTGAGAGAGTGCGCCACCGCACTTGCCGGGAATGCCGCATGGCGCGGAGCCGACGGGCGTATGGCGGCGGAATTGCTGGCCGAACTCGAAGCTGCGGCCGATGCGCCGGCGGTGACGCTTGATCCGGAAGACGCCAGTCCGATGCTGCGGCAGTTGCTTGACGAGCGCCCGGTCCGTCCACCTTATGGCGGCCACCCGCGCATCTTCATCTGGGGCTTGCTCGAAGCGCGGCTGCAGCAGGCCGATCTGATGATCCTCGGTGGGATGAATGAGGGCGTTTGGCCGTCGCTTCCCGCGCCCGACCCGTGGCTCGCCCCCAAAATCCGCGCCAATCTCGGCCTCGCCGGGTTGGAATATCGCACCGGACTCGCCGCGCACGATTTCGCCAGCGCATTGGGCGCG
>DATHFE010000052.1:0-47672 GCA_035318245.1 Sphingomicrobium sp.
AGGCCGCCTGCGGTGAGCATAGCAACGGTGGAAACGGGCATGCACCCATTCTGCCAACTCATCACCGTCGCGGCCAGCCCGATCTCAGCAAATCGAGTGACACCGGAGTTTATGACCACGCATCGGGGCGCTTTGGGCAACAAGGTCACGCGCCCACTCGCCCCTCCGTCGCGACCAAGCCCTCTTGCCAATTTCATCGAACAGGCGGACGGTAGTGGATTGGAGAGCGCAGCCGCGCCCCCTCGCGACTCGCTCCCCCGCAACCTTGGGAGAGGAGTTCGCACATGCCTGGAACCACCAACGGCACTCGAGTCATCGCGCTGGTCGGACCGGCCGGCGCGGGAAAGACCAGCCTGGCGGAAGCGATGCTGTTCGCCACCGGTGCCATCGACCGCCAGGGCACCACAGCCGCGGGATCGACCGTCGGAGACCACAGCCCGGAAGCCCGGGCACGCGGCGGATCGACCGAGCTCAACACCATGCATTTCGATTTTAAGGGCGAGCATTTCGCTCTGCTCGACAGCCCCGGATCGATCGGCTTTGCCGCCGATGGCGCGCGCGCCGTCGCCATCGCCGATTTGGCGATCGTCGTCGTCGATCCCGATCCGGCCCGCGCCGCCCTCGCCGCCCCGTCCTTGCGCATGCTCGACGAACTGGGCGTGCCGCACATCATTTTCGTCAATCGCATCGACCAGGCGCGCGGGCGCATCCGCGACCTGATGTCGGCGCTGCAGCCGATGAGCGTATCGCCCCTGATCGCCCGGCAAATCCCGATCCGCGACGGCGACAAGGTCACCGGCTTCGTCGATCTCGCGCTCGAACGCGCCTTCGCTTACCGTCCCGGCGCCGCGTCGGAGCGGATCGAGATTCCCGGCGAAGTCCAGGAGCAGGAAACCCAGGCCCGCACCCAGATGCTCGAAATGCTTGCCGACCATGACGACGCCTTGCTCGAACAATTGCTGATGGACGAAACCCCCGAGCCCAAGACGATCTTCGCCGACCTCGCCAGGGAAACCTCCGACAATCTGGGCGTGTCGGTGCTGTTCGGGTCGGCCGCCGGCGGATCGGGCGTGCGGCGGCTGCTGAAAGCGCTGCGCCACGAAGCGCCGGGGCCGGAAGCCACCGCCCAACGGCTCGGCGCCACCGACCCCTGCCTGTTCGCGTTCAAGATCAACCATGGCGGAACCGTCGGCCGGCTCGCACTGGCACGCGCGCTCGGCGGAGAGATAGCCGAAGGATCGGACGTCAAAACGCGCGACGGCGAATCGGCAAGGCTTGGCGCCTTATTCTCCGTACAGGGTGAAAAGACGCAAAAAATCCCCAAGGCGAACCACGGCGACGTGGTCGCGGTGGCCAAGGTTGATGGGCTGAAAGCCGGCGAATGGATCGGCAGCGGCACGCTTCCTCCCTCGCCCGAAATCACCTTCCCGGCGCGCAACATGGCGCTGGCGATCGAGCCCGCCGACCGCAAGGACGACGTCAAGCTGTCGAGCGCGCTGAACCGGCTGCTTGAAGAAGATGCAACATTGAGCCTCGAGCATGACGAGGCCAGCCACGAGATGCGCCTCAAGGGCGTCAACGACGAGCAGTTGAACACCGTCCTGGCGCGGCTGGAGCGGCGTTACGGGGTCAAGGTGACCTCGCGCGCGCCGACCATCGGCTATCGCGAATCGGTCCGCCACAAGGTCACCCAGAAGGGCCGCCACAAGAAGCAGTCGGGCGGGCACGGTCAGTTCGGCGACGTCATCATTGAACTCGGGCCGCTGCCGCGCGGCGAAGGCTTCAAGTTCGTCGACAAGATCAGCGGCGGCGCCATTCCGCGCCAGTGGATCCCGGCCGTCGAGCACGGCATCAAGGACGCCATGGCCAAGGGCCCATTGGGCTTCCCGGTGGTCGATGTCGCGGTGACTTTGATCGACGGCAGCTACCACAGCGTCGATTCCAGCGAATTGTCGTTTCGCATGGCGGGCCGGATCGCGATGAGCGAGGCCCTCGCCGCGGCCACTCCCCATTTGCTCGAACCGGTGCAGAAAATGACCGTGGTGACCCCGGCCAATTCGACCTCGCGGGCAAGCTCGGCGGTGGCCAGCCGCCGCGGCCAGATGCTCGGCATGAGCCCGCGTGACGGATGGGCCGGATGGGACCGGATCGATGCGCTGATCCCGGAGAGCGAATTGAACGGGCTGGAGGCGGAGCTTCGGTCGATCAGCCACGGGCTGGCGAGCTACGAGGCCGAATTCGACCATCTCGCCGAATTGAACGGGACTCTCGCCGACAAGGTCATCCAGACGCGCGTTCCAGAACCGGCATAGGAGGATATTTCACCGGCGACAGGAAGCGAGCGATGCAATAGACGCGCGGGCGGGGTTCACCACACCGGCCGCACATGAAGAATTGGTTTCGCGACACGCATTTCCGATCACTGCTGAGGAACGTCAGCTACCTCGCCGCGTCGCGCGGGGTCGCGGCGGTCGCCGGCATCGCGACCCTGGTGTTCGCCGGG
This sequence comes from Sphingomicrobium sp., assembly GCA_035318245.1. GTDB lineage: Bacteria > Pseudomonadota > Alphaproteobacteria > Sphingomonadales > Sphingomonadaceae > Sphingomicrobium. The sequence goes on from DATHFE010000052.1 coordinate 2,504, forward strand.
CGCGGACTTGGTGTGACGCTGTTCGGGATGCTGATCCTGATCACCAGCTACGCCGGGGCGGCGAGTGGCCTCAGCAAGTTCCAGTCGTGGCAGCTGATCATACGCTATGGCGGGGCGGCGCTGACGGCGGGCGAGCCCCAAACATTCAAGCAAGCCACGGGCTTTGCCTTCGCCCTCGACCTTATCAGCGGGTTCGCGGGAATGGCGGCGGCGATCGCCCTGCTCCCGCTGCTCGGCCCGTGGTTCAAGATCCCCGGCCAATATATCTGGCTGGCTATGATCTATTGCGCGCTTCTGCCGACCATGGGGGCCGCGACGCCGATCGGCGTGCTCAGGGCGCTCGACCGGTTCGACCTGATCAGCTGGCAGGGAACCACCGATCCCATTGCCCGGGCCATTCTTGCCGCCATCGCCTGGTGGCTGGGTTGGTCATTTCCGGCCTATATCGCCATCTGGTTCGTCACCAATCTGGGAGGAGACCTGTATCTCTGGTTCCTGGCATGGCGGGAACTGCGTCGCCGCGACCTGCTCACGGGAATTCGACCGACCCTGAAGCCCAAGGGCCTGCCCGGCGCATGGAAGTTCGCCATCAACGTCAACCTCACCTCGTCGCTGATGACCGCGTGGGGATCGATCGCCAGATTGATCGTCGGCGGGTTGCTGGGCCCGGCGAGCGCGGGCCTCTACCGCATCGCGGCCGGCCTGGCCGACAGCACCCAAAAGCCCGCCGACCTTCTCGCCAAGGCCTATTTCCCCGAGGTGATGCGGATGGATCTGGCGTCGAAGCATCCGTGGAAGCTGATGCTCCGCGGAATCGCCTTGGCGACCGGGTTCGGACTGATTGCCGTAACAATCGTGGTGATCGGCGGGAAGGCGCTGCTGGCGGCGCTGCTCGGCCCCGATTTTGTCCCCGCTTATCCGGTGTTGCTGGTGATGCTCGGCGTGCCCCTTTTGTCGATGCTTAGCTTCCCCCTGCCCTCCATGCTCTATGCCCTCGATCGGCCTGATGCCCCGCTGAAAGCGCGATTGGTCGCGACGATTGCCTATTTCGCGATTGTCGTTCCGTTGACGACGCGGTTCGACACCGTCGGCGCGGCGGCGGCTTTCGTCATCGGAAACGCGGTGATGGTCGCGGTGCTGGCATGGTATCTGCAGCGAGAATATCACCGGGTCCGGGCCAAATGACCGGAGATGCACCGCGGATCTGGGTGCTGATCGGCGACCGCACCGGGGACAATAATCAGGTGCTGGCGTTGGCCGAGGAATTGGGTCTCCCGTTCGAAACCCGGACGCTGCGCTACGCGCGGATCGGCAGTTATGACGTCGGCCGGATTGACCCTCGCCTGTTCTGGGCGACGATGCTGTCGCTAACCGGGGAATCGCGCCGGCACGTCGCACCACCTTGGCCCGACCTGGTGATCGCCATCGGGCGGCGCAGCGTGCCAGTGGCGCGCTACATCCGCCGGAAGAGTGGCGGGCGGACCAAGCTGGTGCGGGTCGGCCACCCAAGAGTCGATCCGCGATTGTTCGACCTGGTCATCACCACACGGCAATATCCGGTGCCGCGGGTCGGCAATATCCTGCTGCTGCCGATGGCGATGAGCCGGTTTCGTGACCCCCCGATGGCGGATGCCAAGGAACGCGCATGGCTCGACGCCATGCCCCGCCCTCGCCTGCTATTCGCAATCGGCGGAGTGACGAAATATTGGGACCTGCCGCCGGATGTCATGGCCGACGCGGCAGCGCGGATGGCCGCGCGAGCCAAAGGGCTCGGCGGCTCCCTGACCGTCGCCGGCAGCCGGCGAACCGATCCTGCGGTTCTTGATGCGATTGCACCGGTGCTTGGCGATTGGGGGCGGATTGCAGATTCCAGCGGGCCGCGCTTCGCGGTCGTGCTGGACGATGCAGACGAGGTGTTTGTCACCGCCGACAGCGTCTCGATGCTGTCCGAAGCGATTATCGCCAAAAAGCCGGTCGGAATGGTTCCGGTGACCCTCAACGCGGTCGGCCTGAAGTTCATCGGCGATGACAACAACCCGCCGCAGGTCAAGAAACCGAGACGGGATTTGCGCCAATTCTGGAAGCATTTGCGCGACACAGGCATGGTCGGAACGGTCGACGAGCCACGAACCAGCCCGACCGACAATCCCGTCGAAATCGCCGCGAAGGCGGTGCGCGAGCTGCTAGGCCGCTAGGACGTCGGCGCCGCGGTATTTATCGACCAGATCGAGCGAATCGTGGCGGATATGGTCGGCGGCCATTTCGGCGACAATCTCGGACCGAGTGACGTCGCCGCGGTCGACCAATTCGGCGAGCAGCGAATAGACCAGGGCCTCCTGCCGCGGATCGGGATGGGCTTCGTAGCGCTGGCGTCTGGGGCGAAACAGCGCGCTGAGAAAACCCTTTTCGCGCAAGGTGTAGTCGATCGGCAGGCCGGTCTTCCACGGTTGGGTGCGGCGCTTGGTGGTATGGAGGATCTTGGTTTTCGGGGTGAAGTGGTCGAAATCATTCCATTCCGGCTCCAGCAGCCCGATGGTCGAGCGATCCTCGCGTTTCAGCTCAATCCAATCGACATAGTCGAAGCGGCGGGCGAACAAATCATCGAGATCCCGGTCAATCTGCCAGTGCCGAAGCTTTGAGCAATCGAGCAGCATGACCGATGTGGCGATATAATCGCGGCGCTCATTGTGGCCAGGCCGCGCGACCGCCCAGATCGCCTTTCCCTCAAGGTCGCGGTTCAGCAGCTCCGCGACATCCCCGACCCCGAACACATCCGGATCGGTGACGACCGCGACACCTTGGTGCCCCATGACGGTCGGCGGGGCGAAGCGCAGCGGCGTGAAGCTTTGCAGATCGTCAGGGTCCCACTGGCGGACCTTGCCGCCGCGCAGGATCGACTGGCCGGGCTGCTCGAGCCGCGGATAATCCTTGATCGAGAGAATCTTGACGTCGAACGCGTCGGGCGTGGCCGAATGACGCTTGAAGCTGTGCGCCGAGATGCGCGCGCCCATCATCTGCCGGGCATTGGCCTGGATGAATACCGTTGGCCTCACAGGGAAGCCTCCTCGAAACCGCGCTCTTTCACCGACGCATCGATCGCCACCAAGGTTTCGAGCAAATGTTCCATGCGGTCGAGCGGCCAGGCGTTGGGGCCGTCCGACTTGGCGTTGGCCGGGTCGGGATGGGTCTCCATGAACAATCCGCTGACCCCGGCGGCGACCGCAGCGCGGGCCAGTACCGGGACATGCTCGCGCTGGCCGCCCGAGCTGGTCCCCTGCCCGCCCGGCAATTGGACCGAATGGGTTGCGTCGAACACGACCGGGCAGTGTGTCTCGCGCATGATCGCCAGACTGCGCATGTCGGACACGAGGTTGTTGTAGCCAAAAGAGGCGCCGCGCTCGCACACCAGGATGTTATCCCCGTCGCCGCCCGCCGCCTTAGCCGCGGAACGTGCCTTGTCGACGACATTGACCATGTCGTGGGGCGCCATGAACTGGCCCTTCTTGATGTTGACCGGCTTGCCCGCGCTTGCAGCGGCATGGATGAAGTCGGTCTGGCGGGCGAGAAACGCCGGCGTCTGGAGCATGTCGACGACTTCCGCGACCGGCGCGATCTGCGGAATATCATGGACGTCGGTGAGGACCGGCACGCCGATTTCCGAGCGCACCTTGGCGAGGATTTTGAGGCCCTCGTCCATTCCGGGGCCACGAAAGCTCTTGTCCGACGAGCGGTTGGCCTTGTCGAAGCTCGACTTGAAGAACAAAAGTATGCCGAGCTTGTCGGTGATCGCCTTCAACCGCTCCGCCGTGCGCATCTGCAGCTCTTCGCTTTCGATCACGCATGGGCCGGCGATGAGGAAGAAGGGCTGATCGAGCCCGATTTTGCGTCCGAATAATTGCATTTGCGCGCCTCTAGCCCAGATGTTCGACGATTCCCACCGGGGACCAGTCACCAAGGCCGTATGTGGAGGCGAAATCGGGCGGGAACGGGGCGCCCGCATGAATTCCGCCAGTGACGAAGATGCAGTCGATGCCTTGGCGGGCCGCGCCGAGCACATCGGTCGAGAGACCATCGCCGATCGCGACAATTTGATCACGAGGCGGATTGCCGGCGAGGTGGAATGCATGCGTGTAGATGGCTTCGTGCGGCTTGCCGTACCAGACGACCCGGCCACCCAGCATTTCGTAGGCGTCGGCCAATGCACCGGCGCAGGGTTCAGGGACACCCCCGCGGATCACCAGCCGATCGGGATTTAGGCAATGCATCAGGATGTCATCGCGGGCCCAGCTCTCGAGGTCGGCGGCATAGGCGTCAACATGGGCGCGCCTCTCATCGAGGCCGGTGCAAGCGACGTCGGTGAAACCCTCCGCGGCGAGAATGATTCCCCGGCCTTCGAGGATTTTCCGGTCGTCCGCGGTTCCGAGAAAGCCCGGCGGGCGGGATAGCTTGGATAGCGCCGCGATCCCGGCTTCGCCGCTTGTGGCGACGCCGTCCCAGGCGCTGCGCGGCAGGCTGAGGCGGTCGAGCTGGGCTTCGACGGCTTCGGCCGTGCGAGGAGCATTGGTGATGAGGACGATCGTGCGGCCTTGCGCCTTCCATTCGAGCAGCCGCTTGGTGGCGCGTGGATCGACGGTCACGCCGTCGTGCACGACACCCCAAATGTCGCACAAGATCAGCCGGTAGCGCAGGTCGAGCGCGTCGAGGTTCATGCGATGCCGGCGGCGGCCAGAGCGGCCTCGATCGGCCCGACGTCGCCCGGATTGTTTAGTTCGCGCAGGATGAACGGCGGGGTCTCGACCTCGACGACGTCGACCGGGATGCCCTGGTCGAGGAAGCGCAGTTGTTCGAGACCTTCGAGTAATTCCAATTCGCTGGGCAGCGCGGCGGCATATGCGGCGAGCGCGCTCGGCCGGTAGGCATAAACGCCAACGTGGAGCCGCACCGGGGACAGATGTTCACTCAAGGCGCCTTTGGGAAGGTGGGGGATAAGGCGTTTGGAGAAGTAGAGCGCATGCCCGGTGCCATCGGTAACCACGCTGGTACCGCCGACTCGCCCTGCCGCTTCCTCGGCCTGCAGTGCGCGAACCTCGCCGGTGGTGAGGCGCATCGCCGGAGTGGCGACTGGCGCGTCCGGCTTGGCGCGCATTTCACCGATCAGCGCGGTGACGAAGCCTGGCGGGGTGAGCAAGGCGTCGCCCTGGAAATTGATGACCAGGTCTGGATCGTCGAGCGCGGCGAGTGCCTCTGCGCAGCGCTCGGTGCCGTTGCGGGCCGCCTCTGACGTCATGATGACCGGCGCGCCGAACGCGGCCGCGGCGGCGGCAATCCGCTTATCGTCGGTGACGACATGAATGGCATCGACCCCCGGGACACGAGACGCTGCTTCGAAGCTGCGCTGGATCAGCGGCTTGGCGCCGCCGCCTGCTCCGCGCAATTCGACCAAGGGTTTGCCCGGATAGCGCGACGAAGCAAAGCGCGCCGGGATCAGGATGACAGACTTCATCGCGCCGCGGGGAAATCGTGGATGTGGAGCACTCCAAGCGGCCGAATGCCGCGCTCGTCGGGTTCGACTACGAACAAGGTGGTAATGCGGTGTTCGTCGAACAGGGTCAGCGCTTCATCGAGCAAGGCGTCGGGCGCGATTGTCTTGGGCGAGTTGCTCATGACCTCACTCGCGTTGAGGTCTAGCCCGCGTTCGATGTTGCGGCGCAAGTCGCCGTCGGTGATCACGCCGACTAGGTAGCCGTCGGCATCGGTCACGCCGATCACGCCGAGGCGCTTGGCCGACATTTCGACCACTGTGGCATGCATCGAGCTGTCCGCGCGAGTAAGCGGGAGCGCGTCGCCGGCGTGCATCAGCGACTTGACCGGCCGCAGCCGCAACCCAAGCGATCCGCCGGGATGCAGGCGGCCGAAATCCGTCCGCGTGAAGCCTTTTGCTCGCATCACGGTCATGGCCAGTGCGTCACCCAAGGCCAATGTCATCGTTGTCGAAGTCGTCGGGGCTACGGCCTCCGGTCCCACCTCGGGCCAGTGCGGCAGGATCAGCGGCGCCTCCGCCGCTTCGCCCAGCATCGAGGCCGGGTTGGCGGTAACACCGATGATTTGGATCCCGACCGCCTGGAAATGCTCAATCACCGGTGCGAGTTCGGCGGTCTGGCCGCTTTGCGAGATAAGCAGGACGACGTCGCCCTTGGCGGCGATACCGAGATCGCCGTGGATCGCCTCGGCCAGATGGAGGAAGGTTGCGGTCGTGCCGGTCGACGCGAAGGTCGCGGCGATCTTGCGGCCGATATGGCCCGACTTGCCTAGCCCGCAGACAATCAATTTGCCAGGCATGGCGAGGATCATTTCCACCGCGCGTTCGAAATTTTCGCCCAACGCATCCGCAAGTGCATCGAGTGCCCTGGCTTCGTCGTGGATCAGCTCGCGTCCAAAGGCGAGATTATCGGCCAGCGCGGCCGCGGCTGTGCTCGGTTCGTTCATTGCCCCTGCCCTAAAGCCGCCCCCAGCTTCTGTGAAGCGATAGCTTGACGCCAACGCCCGCAACGGCTTGTCTCGCCCGCACATCCAAAGAGGGGCGCTGGCGTGAACAAGCGACTGACCTATTATATCCTGTTTGCCTTGGTGCTCGGCGTAGTTGCCGGCTGGGCGACCAATGCGGCGATCGACGACGGGTCGCCGGCGAGCGCCGAACGCCTCAAGGCCATCGCCGACTATCTCAGCATCGTCACGGCGCTGTTCCTGCGCCTGATCAAGATGATCATTGCGCCGCTCGTCTTTTCCACCCTGGTCGCGGGGATCGCGCACATGGGCGACGTCGCCGCCTTGGGCCGGGTCGGCCTGCGCGCGCTCGGCTGGTTTATCCTCGCCACGATCGTTTCGCTCAGCCTTGGGCTGGTTCTCGTCAATACCCTTCAGCCGGGCGTCGGCCTCAACTTGCCGATCCCGCCCGCGACCGCTGCGAGCGGAATCGAAACCGCCGCATTCAGCCTCAAGGATTTCGTCACCCACCTTGTGCCTCAGTCGATCTTCGAGGCGATGAGTACCAACGAAATCCTGCCGATCGTCATCTTTTCAATCTTTTTCGGCGTTGCGCTGACCGCCGTTGGAGACAAGGGCAAGCCGATCGTCCGCGGCGTCGAATCCCTCGTCCAGGTGATGCTGCAGATCACCAATTATGTGATGCGGTTCGCACCTTTTGCGGTGTTCACCGCGGTCGCCAGCGCGATCGCCGAGCAAGGCCCGGAAATCATCATCACATTCGGCAAGTTCATCGGCAGCTTCTATCTCGGGCTGGCAATCTTGTGGACAATCCTGATCGGCGCCGCGTTCGTCATCGTCGGCGCGCGCACGCGCCATCTGGTCCGCTACATCCGTGACCCGATCGTGCTCGCTTTCTCAACCGCCTCGAGCGAGGCGGCCTATCCCCGTACCCTGGAAGCGCTCGACCGCTTCGGCGTGCCGCCGCGCATTGCAAGTTTCGTCCTGCCGTTGGGCTATTCGTTCAATCTCGACGGGTCGATGATGTACATGACCTTCGCGTCGATCTTCATCGCCCAAGCCTATGGCATCGACCTTAGCCTCGGCCAGGAAATCACCATGCTGCTGGTGCTGATGATCACTTCAAAGGGCATGGCGGGGGTGCCGCGCGCCAGCCTGGTGGTGATCGCCGCGACGCTGTCGATGTTCAAAATCCCCGAGGCCGGCCTGCTCTTGATCCTCGCGGTCGATCATTTCCTCGACATGGGGCGCTCCGCGACGAATGTCGTCGGCAATGCCGTCGCGTCCGTCGTCGTGGCGAAATGGGAAGGAACGCTCGATCCCGAGCAACCGGCCGACATCGAGCCGCCGCACGCACCGACGCACCGGCCCGTCGCGCCTCCGGAAAGCTAAGCGAACGGCCGGTCGATCGACGGCGGCGGAGTGCTGAAATATTTGGGCCCGGCCTCGGTCATATGGAAGCAGTCCTCAAGACGGACTCCAAACTTGCCGGGAATATAGATGCCCGGCTCATCCGAAAAGCACATACCCGGCGCGAGCGGGGTTGTTTCACCGTGGACCAAATTGACCGGCTCGTGGACTTCCATGCCGATGCCATGGCCTGTGCGGTGGGAGGTGCCGGGAAGCTCGTAGCCGGGACCGTAACCCCAGCTCTCGTAGGTCCGGCGCACGGCGTCGTCGACGCTGCCCGCCGGCGCACCGAGCTTCGCCGCGGTGATTGCGATTTGCTGGCCACGGTGGACCTGGTCCCACAATTTGCGCTGCTCGGGATTGGGGTCGGCGCCGAACACGAAAGTCCGTGAAATATCGGCCTGATAGCCGTGGACCGAGCAGGTGCAGTCTAGCAGAATGATCTCGCCGCGCCGTGCGACCTGCGGCTTGTGGCTGCCATGCGGATAGGCCGACGATTCGCCGATCAGGATCAAACCCCCATCATAGCTGGCTCCCAGGGTCTTGTGCGATGCGGCGATCATCGCGTCGATGTCGGCCGGGACCATCCCTTCACGAGTCCGTTCGCCGGCATAGCGCAGCGAAGCGATCATGATGTCCGCCGCCGCCTGCATGAGCGCGATCTCCGCCGGGGACTTAAACATCCGGCAGCCGCGCACAACCGGGTTGGCACTCACCATTTGGGTCTTGGGCAATTGCTTGCGGAGGCGGTCGAGCAGGAAGAAGCGGTTAGTCTCCTCGAACCCGATAGGGCTGGAAGCGACCCCTTTCTCCCTGAGAAAGTCGGCGACCAGCTTGAGCGGCTCCTCATCCTCTTGCCAGGTACGAATTTCGGCGGGAACGCCGAGCATCTCCTCGATGGACGGCTTTTCGAAGAAGGGCGTGACGACGATCGGTTCGCCGGTCGCGGGGATGACGACCCCAGTCAGGCGTTCGCTGCGCCACCATTGGATTCCGGTGAAGTAATCGAGGCTCGGACCAGATTCGACCAGGACCGCGCCGATGCCGTGGCGCTGCATCAGGGCACGCGCCTTGGCGAGGCGAGCGAGGCGCTCCGGCCGGCCGATCGGCGGCGGCAGCGCTACCGGGGTCAGGCCAGCAGTCTGGGCGATGGCGCGGCTGGCGAAACCAGTCAGCGACATCCCGGCCAATGCGAGGCCCCCGCCGAGCAAGGCGCGGCGATGAAACTCAGGCGTAAGCATAAGCGCCCCCGGTGGCGAGCGCGCGCTGGTAGGCAGGGCGGGCGTGGATGCGTTCGAGCCACCCGGTCAGGTTGCGGCGGCTGTCGTCGAGACCCGCGCGAGCGCGGGCCGCCTCCAAGGGAAAACTCATCATCACGTCGGCGGCAGTGAGCTCGTCGCCAGCAAACCAAGGGCGGCCCGACAATTCTGCATCGAGGAAGTCGAGATGGCGGGCGAACATGCCGAGCACTGGCTTGCGCGCCGGGCGGCCGAGCAGCCCGAGCCGCTTGATGATCAGCAAGGCGAGCAAGGGCGGCATCAGCGAGCCCTCGGCATAATGAAGGTAATGGCGATAGCGCAGGCCGTTGCAGCGGTCGGCCGGCGCGCCGAACTTGCCGCCTGCCTTGTCGACGAGATATTCGACGATCGACCCGCTTTCCGAAACGATCAGGCCGTCGTCGTCGAGCAACGGCGATTTGCCCAACGGATGGACGCGTCGAAGCTCGGGCGGGGCAAGCATGGTCCTGGGATCGCGCTCATAGCGCTTGATCCGATAGGGCAACTCCATTTCCTCGAGCAGCCACAGGATCCTCTGCGATCGGCTGTTTTCGAGATGATGCACGGTCAAGGTCATCGCGACTCCCCTGCGGCCCGGGCGGACCATATCCACGCGGCGGCGGGAAAGTCGACCACGCGATCGTTTCGGTGTGCTTCGATGATACGGCGCATTCTCATCTTTGCCGCCGGCCTCGCCCCCTCGTCGAGGTCGCGCAACTGCGCCGACGCGGGTCCAACGTGGGCCAGTAGCTCGAGAGCGTCGTCCACTGCCCCCTCACCGCTCCCCGCAGAATAGCGAAATTCGACAAACTGATGCTCCAAGCCCGCCCAGCCCGCATCCGTGAGGATCGCGCCCACATAAGCCGGATCGGCAAAGGCGAAGCCGCTAGGGCTTTTGTCGGGCGGTTCCAAGCCGTGCCCGGCAGCGGCCTCTGCTACACGCGAAGCCCATGCATTGCGCGACCAGTCGGCGAAACAGGAAAAGACAAGGGATGCGCCAGGGCGGGCCGCGGCGAGGAGGTTCGAAAAGGCAGCCACTGGATCGGCAAAGAACATAACGCCGTGACGCGAGAACAATAGGTCGAACGGCGCTTCGCTTGACGCGACAGAGCAAGCGTCCCCAAGGCAGAATCTGACATTGGGGCGTCCTTCCGCACGCTCAGTGGCGATCGCAATTAGCGCCGGGGAGAGATCGCACCCGATGATATTGAACCGAGGCGTGTCGGCTACGGCAAGGGTGGTTGCACCCGCGCCGCAGCCGATATCGAGCGCGCGGATATCTCCCACCGACGCCCGATCGAATATTGTCCGGATGAGATGCTGCGAGAGGTTTCCAAGCGCCAAATCCAGCGCCCGCCAACGCGCTGCCCACGAATCCCCGCTTGCAGCGGCCCAATCCAGCGCTCCAGTCATCTGCGCCGCAGAGTTGCATGTCGCGCGCTCCTGCGCCAGCAGCAGCGCCATGCCTTTTTCGAACGCCAATTTGCCGGCCAGCGAACCGCGGCCCGGGTCCCGCGAAATCGTCGCCTTGCTGGCCGGGCTGATGGCACTGAACGCGTTCGCGATCGACGCGATGATCCCGGCCTTGCCGGCGATCGGCGCCAGCCTAGATGTCGCCACCGAGAATGAGCGCCAGCTGGTGGTGCTGAGCTATTTCCTCGGCTTCGGCATCGGGCAGATTTTCTGGGGCCCGCTCGCCGATCGGTTTGGACGCAAGCCGGTATTGGCAATTGGAGTCGCTTTGTATGTCGGCTTCGCATTGCTGTGTGGCATCGCAGGCAGCTTTCCGCTGTTGATCGCAGGCCGTATCGCGATGGGCGCATCGGCCGCGGTCACCCGGGTGCTGGTGGTCGCGATGGTCCGCGACCTGTTCGAAGGCGAGGCAATGGCCCGGATCATGAGCCTGGTGTTCATGGTATTCATGCTGGTGCCGGTGTTAGCGCCCAACATCGGCCAGGGCATTTTGCTGGTGGGGTCGTGGCGGGCGATTTTCTGGGTGCTGGCCGGCTATGGCGCGTTGATGTTGGCGTGGAGTTTCATTCGGCTGCCCGAAACCTTGCACCCGGAATATCGCCGCACGCTCAATCTCACCGAGATCGGCCAGGGCGTGAGGATCGCGGCGACCGACCGGCTGTCGCTCGGCTATACCGCTGCGCTAACCGCGGTGTTCGGAGGTCTGACTGCCTACATCGCCTCCATCCAGCAGATCATTTTCGACGTGTTCCGGACGCCCCAACTGATTGGGCTGGTGTTCGCCGCGATCGCCGCGCCGATGGCCGCGGCCAGCTGGGGCAATGCCAGCGTCGTCGGCCGCTTCGGCCTGCGCCGGATTGGCCACGGCGGGCTGCTGGCCTTTGTCAGCGTCACCGCCGCCCATGCCGCGATTGCCGAATTGATCCACGAGCCATTGTGGCTGTTCGTGGTGATGATGGGCATGACACTGGTCGCCTTCGCCTTCACCACGAGCAATTTCGGGACGCTGGCGATGGGCAACATGGCGCCGATTGCCGGGACGGCTTCTTCCTTTCAGGGCGTCACGACTACGATCGGCGGGGCGCTGATTGGGCTCGCCATTGGCCAGTCGTTCGACGGTACCCAGCTGCCGTTCCTGGTCGGCCTGGCGCTGTGCGGCCTGACTGCGCTCGTCGTGGTGCTATGGACTGAACGCGGCCGCCTGTTCGCTGCCCTGGAACGCGTGCCCGTGTAGCAAAGGGAGCGGGCCCGGCGCATACCGCCGAGCCCGCTGGGGAATGAGTCGGAAGCGGGACAGCCGGGGGCCGTCCCGACCCGATCATGATTCGATGTCGTCGTCGGGGCCGACCATCAGCGCTTCGCCGACTTCGGCGGTGCGGCCGCGGACGGCGTCTTCGATCTTCTGCGCCATCTCGGGATTTTCGAGCAGATATTGCTTGGCGTTCTCGCGGCCCTGGCCGATGCGGATCGAGTCATAGCTGAACCAGGCGCCCGATTTCTCGATCAGGCCGGCCTTGACCCCGAGGTCGAGGATCTCGCCGACCTTGGAGATGCCGATGCCGTACATGATGTCGAACTCGACCTGCTTGAACGGCGGCGCGACCTTGTTCTTGACCACTTTGACCCGGGTGGTGTTGCCGACGATGTCGTCGCGGTCCTTGATCTGGCCGGTGCGGCGGATGTCGAGCCGGACCGAGGCGTAGAATTTGAGCGCGTTGCCGCCGCTGGTGGTTTCGGGATTGCCGTACATCACGCCGATCTTCATCCGCACCTGATTGATGAAGATGACGGTGCAGCGCGAGCGGCTAATCGAGCCGGTCAGCTTGCGCAGCGCCTGACTCATCAGCCGGGCCTGGAGGCCGACGTGACTGTCGCCCATCTCGCCCTCGATTTCGGCGCGCGGGACGAGCGCGGCGACCGAATCGATTACCAGCACGTCGACCGCGTTGGAGCGGACCAAGGTATCGACGATTTCGAGCGCCTGCTCGCCGGTGTCGGGTTGCGAGACGATCAATTCGTCGATGTCGACGCCCAGCTTCTTGGCATAGCCGGGATCGAGCGCATGCTCGGCGTCGACGAAGGCGGCGGTTCCGCCGAGCTTCTGCGATTCGGCGATGGCGTGGAGCGCCAGCGTGGTCTTGCCCGAACTTTCGGGACCGTAAATCTCGATCACCCGGCCACGCGGAAGCCCGCCGACACCGAGCGCGATGTCGAGCCCGAGGCTGCCAGTTGAAACCGTGTCGATCTCGATCTTCTCGCGGCTGCCGAGCTTCATCGCCGAGCCCTTGCCGAACGCCCGGTCGATCTGCGCCAGAGCGGCTTCCAGAGCTTTTGCCCGATCCATATTGCCTGCTTCTCCAACCGAACCGACGACTTTGAGCTGCGCTGCCATGGCCTTGATCCCTACGTCAATCGGGCGCCCCCTGGCTGCCCGGTGAGTTACAGCTTGTATATGGTTTGTTCGCGGAGAACAAGAGGAGAACATTCAACCCAAAAGTTCCAAAAGTTACACTCAACATACGCGTGCGCGCACGAAGGCCAAGCGGAGACCAGAGCGAATGTGGGACTCGAGCAGCGGTTCGCGGCTTTCATTCTTCACGCCCTTCCAGACGCACTCCTACATTGGAAGGAAAAACTAACGCAGTGCCGCCAACGCGTCCTGCATTGCCTGCTGAAATTCGGGCCGGACATAAATGTCGTTGTGCCCCGCCCCCTGGATCGTCCGGTCGAACACCAGATTGGGCACTTTCCGGCGCAACGATTCGGTCCGGGCGGGGCGGATCAGCATGTCATGCTCACCGGATACGATCGCCACCGGCACTTGCGCGTCTTCCAGAAAACCCACGGTGTCGAGCTCATGCTCGAAGAACGGGCCGATCGGCGCCCAGGGATAGAGATCGCTCGCCGCCGCCTTTAGCGAGTCGAAGGCTGTGACCAGGATCAGGCCATCGAGCGGGCGGCGTTTGGCAAGGCTGGCCGCAACTCCGCTGCCGATGCTGAAACCAACGACGATGGCGCGATCAGGCTTGACCAGATCGACCGCGAACTTGTGGACGAGCGGCGCATCGGCAAGCAACGCCTCGGCCGATGGATTGCCGGTCGAAGGCCGGTAGCCGCGATAGTGAAAGGCGACGACGTCCGCTTGCGGGAAGATTTGGTGTAGGTAGGCAGCGACGTCCGAGCCGTTCCAGGCATTGCCGCCCAAGCCGAGGATTAGCGTGCGCGGTTTGGCCACCGTCGCCGGGGGAATGCGGATTCCATGGAGCGTCTCACCATCCGGGGTTTCAAGGCTGACGGGGACCGCGGCTCGTGGCAGCGGCCCGGCCGGCCCGACCGCGTGGGTTGGGAAAATCAGCTGGGTTTGGAGCGAATTCATCATGAGTACGAAATAAGAAGCAGGAATCCCGCTTTCGCGGGAATGACGAAGCTATTGCGCAAGCGCGGCTTCTAGCGCCGGTGTCACCCGATCGATCGTGAACGGCTTTTCGATCAAGGGGACGCTGGCAAACTCGCGCGGGGGCGGGTCGACATGGCCGCCGCTGGCGAGCACGAACGGCACGCCGCGCTGGCGAAGCTCGGTCGCCACCGGCCAGACATTCTCGCCCTTCAAATTGACGTCGAGGATGGCGACGTCGAAGCCGTTGCCGTGGACGGCCTTCAACGCATCGGCGACATTGTCGCAGCTTGCCGTGACGGTATGTCCCAGAGATTCGAGGAAATCTTCGAGCATCATGGCGATCAGAGGCTCGTCTTCGACGATCAAAATGGTTCGCGCCCCGGTCACCCTCCAACCGCATAAAGGTCCGTTACTGGCCTGAAAAGAATTATTTAGGGTCTGGACCTTTAGCCGCGAGCACCCGGCGAGCCGCTTCCGCCAGCTCTTGCACAGAGAAGGGCTTGGGCAGGAAAGCGACATTATCGATATCGATCGAGTTGCGAAGCTGCTCCTCGGCATAGCCCGACATGAACAGGATCGGCAGTTCGGGACGCGATTTGCGCGCCTCCCTGACCATCGTCGGACCATCCATCTCCGGCATCACGACGTCGCTGATCAGCAAAGCGATCGGCTCGCCAAGAGCGATCACCTCGAGCGCTTCGTGGCCGTTGGATGCGGTAATCACGCTGTAGCCGTGACGAGTCAGCGCGCGCTCGGCGACGGTTCGGACCATCGGCTCGTCCTCCACCAGCAGCACGGTGCCGGTGCCCCAAAGCTCGTTTTCCTGCGGCTTCTTGGGCGTCCGTGCCCGCGCGGCGGGCTCGACGTGGTGGACCGGCAAATAGATGGTGAAGCGCGTCCCCTCCCCGATCTTGGAATCGGCAAAGATGAAGCCGCCCGACTGTTTCACGATCCCGTAGACGGTCGAAAGGCCAAGACCGGTGCCCTTGCCGACTTCCTTGGTGGTGAAGAAGGGCTCGAATACCTTGCCCAACACGCTTGGCGAAATGCCGGTGCCGGTGTCGGAGATCGACATCGCGCTGTAATCAGCGACGGGCAGGATGTCGCTGCCGATCTCCGCGACCTGGTCGGCGCGCACCGCATAGGTCTGGATCGTCACCGCCCCGCCGCCCTTGTCGGCCATCGCATCGCGGGCGTTGACCGCAAGGTTGATGATGACCTGCTCAAGCTGGCCGGGGTCGGCGCGGACCGGGCCGAGGTCGCGGCCGTGCTTGACGACCAGCTGCACGGTCTCGCCGAGCAGGCGCTTCAGCAAATGCGAGACTTCGGAGACGACGTCGGGGACCTGGAGCACTTGCGGGCGCAGCGTTTGCTGGCGCGAGAAAGCAAGCAATTGGCGGGTAAGGCCGGCGGCACGGTTGGAGTTCGACTTGATCTGCTGGATGTCGTCATAATCGCTGTCGCCGGGCGTGTGGCGCATCATCATCAGGTCGCAATGGCCGATGATCGCAGTTAGGATGTTGTTGAAGTCGTGGGCGACGCCGCCGGCGAGCTGGCCGACCGCCTGCATCTTGGTCGCCTGGGCGACCTGGCGCTTCAACTTGGCTTCCTCACTATTGTCCTTGAGCAACAGCAGCACGGCAGCGTCGCCGAGGCCCCGCAGCCCCGCGACGGTCAGCGCAACCGGTTCGGCCGGCTGCTGGCTGAGGCGTACCGCGAGATCGCCCGACATCGCCGGCCCGCGCGCATTGCGGCGCACCGCATCCGCGACCGCAGCCTTGTCTTCCTTGACGACGAGGTCACCGGGGTAGGAGGGCATCTTGTCACCCTTGATCCCGCCGGCCGTGCGAAACGCCTTGTTCATGGTAAGGAAGCGGCCATCGCGGTCGACCAGGGCAAGGCCAAGTGGAAGCAGTTCCAGTAAGACCTGGACGTTGCCAGCCGTCGACAGCGAGCCGCTTTCCAATGTGTCGAACATCAGGAAGGTCCCCGCCCCGCCTTCGCTGGCGGGGTCGAGCGGGACGTGGACGCTGCGCAGTGGGCGGGCGTTCTCGCCTTCGGCAAGCAGGCGCAGCTGGCCTTCGTCGTGGGCATCGACGAGGTCGGTGAAGCGAAGGTCCTCGCCGTTCTGGTCGCGGGCCAGCGCGCGATCGGTGAACGGCTTGTTGGCCGCCAGCAATCGGCCTTCCTTGTCGATCAGCGCGGCGAGCACGCCGGCATTCGCAAGGCGTTCGCCGGTCGCGCCGGCAATGCGCTTGGCGGCGAGCAAGAGCAAATCGGGCTGGGCGGCGCGGGGGAATCGCCACAGCAACAGATTGCCCCCCGCCCCGACGCGCTGGGTTTCGACCGCGATAGGCCCAGCGACAGTGGCAACCCCGGCGACGCAGCCGGCGCCGTCGCGCCAGGCCATGGCGCGCGCGGTGTCCAGGAGGTCGCGAGCGTCTTCGTCGGCGCCGAGCGTCAATGGGCCGGGGGCGCCCTTGAAGCGCTCGCCATATTGCGCGTTGGCCATGACCAGCCGGCCGTCGCCATCGGTCAACGCCGCCGCATCGCCGGCCATGGCAAGCGCCGAGCCGACGATTGCGTAGTCGGGCAGTTCGACCGGCCGGATCAGAACGGCCGGGCGGGTGCGCCGCTCGATCGCCGACAGAATGCCGACGATTAGCAGCCCCCCGAGCACGACCATTCCGGCGATCCGCTGTTCGCCGATCATCCACAGGAGAAGCGCCGCGCTGACCGCCGCCGCAGCGACCAGAGCCGGCAGCAGCCAGCGCACACCTCTGGTCGGCGTTTCGGCGTCAATCGCGGCGAGCTGGCGGTGCAGCATTCAGACCCTTTCTACCAAATGCGCACCCGGGCAGGCGGCGCGAGGTACAGTTTCTGCCCAGGCTGAACGTTGAACGCTGGATACCAGGGATCAAGGTTGCGGACGACCGCGGCGCGTTGTTCCGATGGCGAATGCGGATCGGTCAGCAGCCGCTGGCGAAGGTTGGGCTCGCGATAGTTGCGCCGCCAGACCTGCGCCCAGCCGAGGTAAAAGCGCTGATCGCCGGTAGTGCCCTCGATCACCGGAGCAGGCTGGCCGCCCAGCGCCATTTCATAGGCGTCATGAGCGACCGTAAGTCCAGCAAGGTCGGCAACATTTTCGCCCATCGTCAGCTTGCCCTGGACATGCATGCCTGGAAGCGGCTCGTAAGCATCATATTGCTTGCCGAACGCGTCGAGGCGGCTGTTGAAGGCGGCGACGTCGGCGGGCGTCCACCAATCCGACAGGCGGCCGGTTTTGTCATATTTGGCGCCCTGATCGTCGAAGTGATGGCTCAGCTCATGTCCGATGACCGCGCCGATCCCGCCATAATTGACCGCCAAATCGGCATGCGGGTCGAAGAACGGCGGCTGAAGGATTGCCGCCGGGAAGACGATCTCGACCATGCCGAAATTGGCATAGGCATTGATCGTCATCGGGGTCATGCCCCATTCCCAGCGGTAGATATCCTTGCCCAATTTGTTGATGTTGTAGGCAAAATCGAACTGGTTTGAGCGCATCGCATTGCCGAGCAGATCATTGCGGTCGACGACCAGTCCCGACATGTCGCGCCATTGGCTGGGATAGCCGATCTTGGGGGTGAAGGCGGCGAGCTTGGCGTGCGCCTTGACCTTGGTTTCCGCGGTCATCCAGTCGAGCTTGTCGATCCGTCGGTCCATCGCGGCGATGACATTGTGGACCAGTTCGTCCGCCGCCGCCTTGGTTTCGGGCGGGAAGTAACGGGCGACGTAGAGCTTGCTGACGTCATCCTGAAGCACGCCGGTGGTGAAATTGACCGCGCGCTTCCACCGCGCCTCCTGCTCGGGCGTGCCGTTGAGGGTGGTTCCGAAGAATGCGAAATTCTCCTTGTCGAACGCTGACGGGAGATAAGGCGCGTAGGCGTCGAGCGAGCGGACCAGCAATTGGTCCTTGAGCACGCCCAGCGGTGCCTTGCTGACCAGAGCGGCAATCTTGGTGATCGCGCTCGGCTGGGCAACGACGAGCGAATCGACGCTGGCCGCGCCGCTCTCATGGATCAGCCGGGTGAAATCGAAGCCAGGAGCGCTCCGCGCGAGCTCGGCGAGAGTCATCTTGTTATAGGTCTTGGTCGCGTCGCGGCTCTCAATCTTGGTCCAGCTTGCAGCGGCGATCTTATCTTCGAAAGCGAGGATCGCCCTGGCCCGTGCGGCCGCGTTCGTCTCACCGGCGAGGGTCAGCATGTTGGTCAAATGGGCAAGATATTTGGCCTTGGTTTCGACCAGCTTGGCGTCTTTCGAGAGATAATAATCGCGGTCTGGCATGCCGAGGCCGGACTGGTACATCGACAAGATATATTGGTCAGGCTGCTTGTCGTCCTGACCGACGAAACCGCCAAACGGCGTCGCGACCGAGAGCCGGCCGGCGTCGGCGTAGAGCTTGGGCAGGGCCGCCTTCGACGTGACTCCGCGAATCTGGTTGAGCCATGGATTGATCGGCGCGAGGCCCTTCGCCTCGAGCGCTGCTTCGTCCATGAAGCTGGCATAGACCGCGCCGATGCGGCTGCCCGGATCCTGGGCCGATTCCTCGATCAGGGTCTTGGTGCGCTCGCGCGACAGGTCGTCGAGCTTGGTGAACATGCCGTAATTGGACTTGTCGGCCGGGATCGGCGTGTTCCTTGCCCAGGTGCCGTTGGCATATTGATAGAAATTGTCCCCGGGCACGACGGTCGTGTCCATGCCCGAGGTGTCGAAGCCGAAGCTGCCGATCTCGGGTTTCGGAGCGGGATCGGCGACGGCGGCAACCGGCTCCGCCAGCGCCACCGGTTCGGCCGGCGGTGGAGCGCTCGCGCATCCGGCAAGGATGGTCGACGCGGCAAGGGCAACAAGCAGAGGCTTCATCATTTCACTCCGTGCGAAAGGGAACGGCCGGGCCGCCACGAATAACTGTGCCGTGACATGCGCCAAAAGCGGGCACCCCGCCAATCCCCAAACGACAAGCGGCATAGGGGTGCCGACCGGCGTTTGAGACGACCGTCATCACGGCCGCGCCGCACGCCGTTCCTCGCGGCGCACATGCCATTTGCTACCCAGCCACAGGCGCCAGCCCACGGCCGTCACGACGTAGCCGACCAAAGCGGAGATCGCTGCCAGGGTCAGGACGCCCAATGCGATCGGGCCCGACGCCTCGTGGACCCAAAATAGGATCCGGCCGAGCTCGCCCGACACCCGCGCGGCGGCGTCGGGATTGATCACTACGGCATCGTGCCTCAGCTCCCACGAGCCGATCCTGTAGGCGGCATAATACATTGGGGGGATGGTCAGCGGATTTATCAGCAAGGTGGTCGCGGCGGCGATGGCGATGTTGGCTCGAAGCGGAATGGCGAGAAGCGCCGCGACGATCATGTGCATCACCGGGATGATCACCCCGACGGCCAAGCCCAATGCGACGGCGCGCGGTACCGAGCGTCGATGCAAACGCCACAGCGCCTGCTGCCGCAGCTGCCGGGCGAACGGCCGCAGCAACCGGTATTGATCAATCGTCTCGCGGGTTGGAATGTGGCGCTGCAGCCAGCCGCGCGGCGCTTCGCCGTTCGAGTCAGCCATGCTGGCGCAGCAGGCGGCCCTGCTCGCGCTTCCAGTCGCGCTCTTTCTCTGTGTCACGCTTGTCGTGCATTTTCTTGCCCCGGGCGATCGCCAGCTCGACCTTGGCCCGCCCGCGAGTGTTGAAATAGATCGACAGCGGAACGAGCGTCAGGCCCTGACGGGCAACCGCTCCCTGCAGCTTGGCGATTTCGCGCGCGCGGAGCAACAATTTCCGCTTGCGGCGCGGCTCGTGGTTCATCCGGTTGCCATGGCTATATTCGGGGATCGAGCTGTTGATCAGCCACACCTCCTCGCCCTCGATCGCGGCATAGCTTTCGGCGATCGACCCCTCCCCGCCGCGCAGTGCCTTGACCTCGGTGCCGCGCAATTCAATCCCGGTTTCGAACCGTTCCTCGACAAAATAATCGTACCGCGCGCGCCGGTTCTCGGCTACGATTTTGGCCTTGTCGAACGGGGATGGAAGCGGCTTGGCCATGGTGCGTCAGATGAGGCCCGCACTGACCAGAGCGGCGTCGACCGCGGCGCAGCTGGCAATGGACGGCGGAGTCATCGGCAGGCGCAGCTCGGTCGAAAAGCCCGGGCGGACATGGCTGAGCGCATATTTGGTCGGCCCCGGCGAGGCGTCCGAGAATAAAGCGGCGTGGAGCGGAAAGAGCCGGTCCTGGAGATCGAGCGCTTCACCCCACCGGCCTTCGCGCATCGCTTCCTGGAACTGGGCGCAGAGCTTCGGGGCGACGTTGGCGGTGACCGAGATGCAGCCGCGTCCGCCCATGGCGCTGAAGCCAAGCGCCATGTCGTCATTGCCCGACAGCTGGATGAATTCCTCGCCGCAGGCCAGCCGCTGAGCCGAAACGCGCGACAATATGCCGGTCGCATCCTTGACCCCGATGACGTTTGGCAAGCGCGACAGCCGCGCCATCGTGTCGACGGCGATGTCGGTGATGGTCCGCGATGGCACATTGTACAAAATGATCGGTATATCGAGGTCGGCGACGGCAGAGAGGTGAGCATAAATGCCGTCCTGGTTGGGACGGTTGTAATAAGGCGGGACGTGCAGCGCCGCGTCGGCGCCGGCGTCCTTGGCGTTTTTGGTCATTTCGATGGCGTGAGCGGTATTATTCGAGCCGCAGCCGGCGATCACCGGCACGCGGCCGTGCGCGCCTTCGACGGCCAGCTCGACGAGCCGGCGGTGCTCGTTTGTCGAAAGAGTCGCACCCTCCCCGGTCGTCCCGCACGGCACGAGGGCATTGCTGCCTTCCTCGATCTGCCAATCGACCAGGTCGCGAAACGCCTCTTCATCGACCTTGCCGCCCGAAAAAGGCGTGACCAATGCCGGTATCGACCCGAAAAACATGAATTTTTTCCTTCACGGGGAGTCATCGGTGGCGTTAGTATCGCCCGACGAAGCTCTGTTCAGCCGCTGATAAGGACCGCGACCGCATTATGTCCAGCATGAGGCGCCTAGCCATGCTCATTCCCGTGATTCTCGCGACCTCGGCGACGGGGGCGACGCAATATCAGGCGCCTTCCACCCGGCCCGCGGCTCCCGCTTATGGGATGACCGACATCGATTATGCGATCGCCGATTGGCGGCGGCTGCGGCAAAGCGACGGCTACGCCTTTGCCGACTACGCACGGTTCCTGGCGAGCAATCCCGATTGGCCGGGCGAATCGTCGATGCGGCGCGCCGCCGAGCGGCAGATGCGGCCAGGCGAGAATCCCGCCACGGTCATCGCCTTTTTCCGGACCGATCCCCCGGCCATCGGCAATGGCTATGCCCGGCTGGCTGAGAGCTATTCGGCGACGGCAAGGCCAACCGAGGCACTGGCCGCTGCGCGCGAGGCGTTAGCGGCGAGCGGCCTGTCCGCTTACGACGAATATAATCTGATGGCGCGCTTCGGAACGAGTCTCACGGCACTGGATTATGATCGGCGTCTCGACCGGTTGCTGTCCGACCGCCAAGCGACCGATGCCCAACGGCTGCTGCCATATTCGAGTGCCGGACGACGGGCCTCGTTCCAAGCGCGCGTCGCTATGCAATTGCGTAGCCCCGATGTGGAAACGCTTTACGCCAAGGTGATGCCGAATGTGACATCGGACGCAGGCCTGATGATCGAGCGTGCGCGGTATTTGCGCGAGGCCAATTGGGAAGTGCCAGCGCGCCAGCTGGCGGCGCGGCCGCACAGCTTCACGACCCGGCCGATCGACCCGGAGAAATGGTTTGAGCTTCAGTTGCTACTGGCGCGCGGCGCCGCGGCCGACCGGCAATATACCACGGCCTATAACATCGCCCGGCAGGTCGACGACGCCCTTCCGGCGGGGACCAACCTCAGCCTGAAGCCGCTCGGCATCCGTGACGATTATACCAGTCTGACCTGGTTCGCTGGGACGATGGCGCTCAATTATCTGAACCGCCCGGCCGACGCGATTGCACTGTTCGACCGCTATTCGCGCGGCGGGCGTTCGCTGCAGGTCGCGTCGAAAGGCTATTATTGGGCGGGCCGCGCGGCCGCATCGGCCGGACGCGCCGATGCGACAAGCTATTTCGAGCGTGCCGCGGCCTATCCCGAGTTGTTCTACGGCCAGCTGGCGCTCGAACGGCTCGGCCGCCCGGTTCCAGCCCCGGCGGGGGTCCCAACAATGCTGGTGACCGACGCCCAGCGTATGGCCTTCGCGCAGCGGCGATTGGTCCGCGCCACGCGCCGGCTCGGGCAGAGCGGGGCGCGCGCGGAAGAGGCACTGTTCGTCCGGGCGCTGTCCGAAACGTTGAAAACGGATGCCGATCGCGTGATGGCGACCGAGCTGGCCACCCAAATGGGGCGGCAGGACCTCGCGGTGTGGACGGCGCGGTCGGCGCGCAACAGCGGCACGACCTTCTACATGCGCCCGGCTTTCCCAACCACTTCAGGGGCTCCGAGCGGGCGGATGTGGTCGCTGGCGCATGGAATCACGCGGCAGGAAAGCTCGTTCGACCGCACCGCGATCAGTGGGGCGGGCGCGCGCGGGATGATGCAGTTGATGCTGCCGACCGCGCGCGAAACAGCGGGCAAGATGGGCGTCGGCTATGATTACAGCCGGCTGACCACCGATCCGGCCTATAATGTCATGCTCGGCAGCTATTATTTCCAGCGCATGCTCAATACCTGGGACGGAAGCTATCCGCTGGCGGTGGCGAGCTATAACGCCGGGTCGGGCAACGTCCGCAAATGGATCAATGCCTATGGCGACCCGCGACAATCCAACGTCGACATGGTCCGCTGGATCGAGAATATTCCGTTCATTGAGACGCGCGGCTACGTCCAGCGCGTGCTTGAGAATGCGGTGGTTTACGACCGGCTCAATCCGTCGGCGACCGCGCCGACCCCGGTTCATATTTCAACCTACCTCGGCAAATCGCGGCCGGGTTAGGCGCACTTACCCTGTTTGAGCGGGCTGGCGCTGTTTTTGCTGGGCAAGCCTGACGACATTGTCTCCGTCAGCCGGCGGCTCGAGCGGAATCGCCTGCTCGAGCGATTCGACGATTGCCGTCAGAGCGGCGATGCGTGTCGCATGGCGATCGTTGGCGTCGATCACGTGCCACGGCGCCCAGCGCGTGTCGGTATGGGCGAAGATATCCTGCCATGCGGCGAGATAGGCTTCGCGCGCACTCTGGCTGCGTAAATCGTCTGAATCGACCAGCCATTTGCGCCACGAATCCTCGGCGCGCTCGCGCAGGCGTTGGTCCTGGACCGTGGCGGAGACATGGAAGAAGAGCTTGACGATCAGCGTGCCGTGGTCGCGCTGCTGGGCCTCGAATTCGTTGATTTCATCATAGGCGCGCGCCCAGTCCTTGGCCTTGCCGCGGCCGAGAGCGCGGTCGTCGACCGCCTTGCGATACCAGCTGCGGTAAAACAGGGTTGTGCTGCCCGCCGGCGGAAGCGTCGCCCAGAAGCGCGCAAGCCAATGGCGGTCGCTGTCGTCGCCGGCACCGCTGCTGACCGAATGAGTGGTGAAGTGACACGGGTCCCACGCCGCCGCGAGACGCTTGAGGGACGATTTCTTTTCTGCGCCCTCCCAGCCTTCGAACAGGATGATCGCCCGCTTGCGGTGGACGATTTGGGCCAGCTGGAGTGCCGACAACCGATCCTGCAGTGCCCTCAGCGCCGCATGATAGTCCCCGGGGAAGAGTTCCCCCCGTTCAAATTTCGTTAACTCGATCGGCACCGCGCCTGATTGGCGGCATATGAAATGCCGGTCAATCGATTAACTTTGGACTGTGCCAAACTCGGGCTTGGCCTACGAGGTTGGGGCTACATTCTTGGCGCTGGCGCCAGCTGGCTGCCCCTCCTCGACGATCCGGATGTGAAGCTCCTTGAGCTGCTTGGCCATGACGGGCGCCGGGGCGTTCATCATCAGATCCTCGGCCTTCTGGTTCATCGGGAACAGCACGACCTCCCTGATGTTGGGCTCGCCAGCGAGCAGCATGACGATGCGATCGATCCCCGGCGCCGAGCCGCCATGCGGCGGCGCGCCATATTTGAACGCTCCGATCATGCCGGGGAAGCTGGTGTCGACTTCTTCGCGCGAATAACCGGCGATTTCGAACGCTTTGTACATGATGTCGGGACGGTGGTTGCGGATCGCGCCCGACGACAGCTCAACGCCATTGCAGACGATGTCATATTGCCAGGCGAGGATGTCGAGCGGGTCCCGCGTCTCGAGCGCTTCCAGCTCGCCCTGCGGCATCGAGAAGGGATTGTGGCTGAAGTCGATCTTCTTCTGCTCGTCATTATATTCGAACATCGGATAGTCGACGACCCAGCAGAATTTGAACGCATTTTCCTCGATCAGGCCGAGCTGCTCGCCGACCCGCGTCCGCGCGAGACCCGCGAGCCTGGCGGCGTCGGCTTCCTTGCCCGCCGCGAAGAAGATTCCGTCGTCGGGGCCGAGGCCCATGCCGTCGGCGAGCGTGTCCATGCCTTCGGTGCCGTGATTCTTGGCGATCGGGCCGCCCCATTCGCCGCCCTTGCGGGTGGCGTAGCCGAGACCGGCGAAGCCTTCCGAGCGCGCCCAGTCGTTCATTTCGTCGAAGAATTTGCGGCTCTTGTCGGCGGTGTTCGGCGCGGCGACCGCGCGGACCTTGCCGCCGCCCGCGACGATGTTGGCGAACAGGCCGAAGCCCGAGCCTTCGAACAGGCCTCCGACGTCGTGGATCAAGAGCGGGTTGCGCAAATCGGGCTTGTCGCTGCCGTATTTGAGCAGCGCTTCCTTGTAGGCAATGCGCGGGAACTCGCCCGCCGGCGTGACGCTGCGGCCGTCGGCGAATTCCTCGAACAGGCCAGCGAGCACCGGTTCGATCGCGTTGAACACGTCGTCTTGCGTCACGAAGCTCATTTCAAAATCGAGCTGGTAGAATTCGCCGGGACTGCGGTCGGCGCGAGCGTCTTCGTCGCGGAAGCAAGGCGCGATCTGGAAATAGCGGTCGAAGCCAGCGACCATGATCAACTGCTTGAACATCTGCGGCGCCTGCGGAAGCGCATAGAATTTGCCGGGATGGATCCGGCTGGGCACGAGATAGTCGCGCGCGCCTTCGGGCGACGAAGCGGTCAGGATCGGCGTCTGGAATTCGGTGAAGCCCTGCCCGATCATGCGCTTGCGGATCGACGAGATGACGTTGGAGCGGAGCAGGATGTTGGCATGCAGCCGCTCGCGGCGAAGGTCGAGATAGCGATAGCGCAGGCGGATATCCTCTGGATAATCGGCTTCTCCGGCGACCGGCATCGGAAGCTCGGCGGCGGAGGATTGGACCGTGACAGCTTGGACCACCACCTCGATGTCACCCGTCGCGAGCTTGGAATTGACTGCCCCGCCTTCGCGTTCGACCACTTCGCCGGTGATCGTGACGACCGACTCGACGCGAAGCGAATCGAGCACGGCGAGGGCATCGCTCCCGGCACGGGCGACAAGCTGGGTCAGGCCATAATGGTCGCGCAAATCGACGAACAATACGCCGCCATGGTCGCGCTTGCGGTGGATCCAGCCCGACAGGCGGACTGTCGAGCCGACATCGGAGGCGCGCAGCGCGGCGCAGGTGTGGGAACGGTAGGCGTGCATGGAGAATATTCTCTCATTCGCGAAGGGTGACGGGGCTGGAAATTGCGCCGTGGCGCTTCGCCCTTCACTCCCCGCTTTGTCAAGGCGCGCGGGCGGGCTATGGGCGCGGTCACATGAAGATTCATCCCTTAATCACCGACACCGCTACCCTCACCGCGCTGATCGACCGCCTGTCCCAATCGCCGTTCGTCGCGGTCGATACCGAGTTCATGCGCGAGAACACCTATTGGCCTGAGCTGTGCCTGATCCAGATCGCCGACGACAAGGAAGCGGCGGCGATCGATCCGCTGGCCGACGGCATCGACCTAATGCCGTTGCTCGACCTTTTGGTCACGAATCGTAACGTCTTGAAGGTGTTTCATGCCGGCGGGCAGGATCTCGAAATCGTTCACAATCTGACGGGCAAGACCCCGGCGCCCCTATTCGACACGCAGATCGCGGCGATGGCCTTGGGCTATGGCGAGCAGGTCGGTTACTCGAGCCTGATCGAATCGATGCTCGGCCACAGCCTCGACAAGGGCGCGCGCTTCACCGACTGGAGCCGCCGCCCGCTCGACAAGCGCCAGATCGATTATGCCATCGCCGACGTCACCCATCTATCGACGATCTTTCCCAAGATGGTCGACAAATTGCGCAAGAACGGGCGCGGCGGCTGGCTCGATGAGGAAATGGAGCGGCTCGCCGATCCGTCGAGCTTCGCTTTCCCGCCCGAAGATGCGTGGAAGCGGCTGAAGGCGCCGGGCCGCAACCCCCAGGTGCTCGGCCGCCTGAAGGCGCTCGCCGCGTGGCGCGAGACCGAAGCGCGCAACAAGAATTTGCCGCGCGGGCGAATCGTCAAGGACGAGACGCTGGGCGAGCTCAGCAGCCATCCTCCCAAGTCGCAGGAAGATCTCGGCCGGATCCGCGGCCTGTCCGCCGGATGGAAGAACAATGATATCGGCGCGCGGATGATGGCCGCCTTGGCCGACGCCCAGCCGCTTGGGCCCGAGGACCTGCCCGACCGCGAGCCACGCCGTCCCGGACTGACCAAGGACGCGGCCCTGGTCAGCGACTTGCTCAAACTGCTTCTCAAGATCCGCTCGAAAGAGACTGGAGTTGCGTCGAAACTGATTGCGCGGACCGATGAGCTGGAAATGCTCGCCGCGGGGGTTCGCGACGGGCTCAACATTCTCGGCGGATGGCGGTTCGAGCAATTCGGCCGCGATGCGCTCGACTTGGTCGAAGGCCGACTCGCCTTCGCCACCGAGAATGGCAAATTGAAGATGACGCGGACGATGGCGCAAGTGGTGGAAGTCGCCGACTAGCGACTTTTCGCCGACTTCGGCGTTGATTGCCTGATGCGCTTCACCCTGCCCTTGCTGTTAACGGTCGGCGCGTGCGCCGCCGCCAACCCGCCCGCGATGGGCGGCACCTGCCGAAGTGAGGCGCTGGGCCAATTCATCGGTCGCCCGGCCTCCGGACAGCTGGGCAGCGACATGCTGCGCGTGTCAGGCGCGCGAATCATCCGCTGGGTTCCGCTCGGCGGCGTGGTCACGATGGATTTCAGCCCGGTTCGGGTAACGGTGCAGCTCGACGGAGCCAACCGCGTGCAATCGGCCAACTGCGGCTAGGCGAGTTCAACCACCGGCTCGCGGTCCAGGCTAACGGCCAGCGCGCGCAGGCGCCGCGACACGGCATCGGCAAACAGTACGCCATGCCGCTTCTGGAGGGTCAGCACGACTGCCCGGGACGTCAGCGCTACGCTGCTCTTGCGCAACAGAGTCTCGGTCCCGCCGCTGAAGCGCTGCGCGAGGCGGATGGCACGGCCCCACACCATCGCCCGCTCGTTGTCGGCAGGCTTGAGCAGCGCGGTCAGTGCCTTGCTGAACCCGCCGTCGCCGCCGAACGCGCTGCACAAGGCGCGGCCGAGCAGCGCGCGCCCTGACGCGTCGATCCCGACCCAATTGCCGTGGATCGCCATGTCGACCGCGCGCTCGGCGCGAAAGTCGGGGTGAGCGTTCCAGGCGATATCGGCGAGCAGGCAAGTAGCAAGCCGAAGCCGCGACGCCCCCGGGCCGTCGTCGGGAAACAAGGGCGCAATCCACTCATCGAGCGCGGCGCCATGATCGCCGAAGCGGCCGAGCCGCTCACCGACTTCGAGCGCGCCGGCAAGCAATGGATCCTGGCCGCGGGTCGGTTCGTCGAGGTCGCGATAGAGAATTCCTTCACGAAGACCGAAGGCGGAAACGATAATGCGCTTGGGACCGAGCAGCCGGACCATCGCATCGAGCAAGGCAGCGGCGGCGGCGAGTGTCGGAAGTCGCGAAGACGATACACCGGAGGTCGCCCTGAGTTCGTCCAGCGGCCTGTCGCGCAGGATGACTCGGAGCTCGGCAATCCGCGCCGGCGTGAAGCTATGCTGATGGACGATTGGCAGCGGGTGCCGGGAGTCCTTGAAGTCGAGCTGAGCGAGCGCGCGGAACGAGCCGCCGACGAGGTAGAGCGAGCGGTCGCGAGCGGCGTCGATCAGGCGGCTGCCCTTCAAGCCGACCTTCAACTGATCGAGTAACTCGCTCGCCTTGGGTTGTGCGTCGAGTCGCAATACTCCGAGCGGCAGAGATACCCCCTCTCCAGCATTGCCGCGCGCGACCCCGATCAGCTCAAGGCTGCCGCCGCCGAGATCAGCGACGATGCCGTTGGCGTTGGGAATTGCGGAAATAACGCCCAATCCGGCAAGCTCCGCTTCCTCCGACCCGGCGAGCAGCCGAGGCTTTAGGCCAAGGCCTGCAACCCGCTTGAGGAAGTCGGCGCCGTTGCTCGCATCGCGCACGGCGGCGGTGGCGACGACGTGCAATTTATTGAGCCCGATCTCGCGGCCCAGCAGCCGGAAGCGGGCGAGCGATTCCAGGGTCTTTTCCATTGCATCGTCGCTGAGCCGGCCCGACTTGGCGAGGCCGCGGCCGAGCGCGGCCATGACTTTCTCGTTGAACAGGGCGCTGGGCACCCGCTCCGAGCCGCCATATGCGACGAAGCGCACCGAGTTGGAGCCAATGTCGATGATTCCGACCGGTCCGAACGGGCGCAAGGCCATCAGCCGCGCTGGGTCAGGCGGAGTTTGGGCACCGCTTTTCCGGCCAGCGCCGCGCCGCGCCCCGACAAGGACGGATTGGTCATGAAATAATGGTGGAGGTTGAACGGCCTCTTGCCGGGCTTGATGCGGACATACTTGCCCGAAGATTCGAGCTGCCAGCTTTGCTCATTATCGATCAAATTGGCGATCATCACCTGGTCGAGCACCTGCGCATGTACGGTCGGATTTTCGATCGGGATCATATATTCGACCCGGCGGTCGAAGTTGCGTGGCATCCAGTCGGCGGAGGAAATGTACACGCGCGCCTTGCGGTGCGGCAGCCGCGCGCCGCTGGCGAACGCCCAGATGCGGCTATGCTCGAGGAAGCGGCCAACGATCGACTTGACGCGGATGCGCGACGACAGGCCAGCGATGCCCGGCCGCAGGCAGCAGACGCCGCGGATGACGAGTTCGATCGATACGCCTGCCTCACTTGCTTCGTATAATTTGTCGATGACAATGCGGTCGACGAGGCTGTTCATCTTGGCCCAGACCGCCGACGGCTTGCCTTCCCTGGCATTGGCGATTTCGACGTCGATCAGCGAGAGGATCTTGTCGCGCATGCCGCGCGGCGACAGTGTCAAAAGCTCGAGCCCCTTGGGCGTGACATAGCCGGTGATGAGGTTGAACAATTTGCCGGCGTCTCGCGCCGCGCGGCGGCTGGCGGTGAAGAAACTCAAATCGGTGTAAATCCGCGCCGTGGCCGGATGATAATTACCGGTGCCAAAGTGGCAGTAGGTCTTGAACGCGCCTCCTTCGCGGCGGACGACCATCGACACCTTGGCGTGGGTCTTCCACTCGACGAAACCGTAGACGACCTGAACCCCTGCGCGTTCGAGCCGGCTGGCCCAGAGGAGGTTCTGCTCCTCGTCGAAGCGGGCCTTCAATTCGACCACCGCGGTAACCGATTTTCCTGCCTCGGCAGCGGCGACCAAAGCGTCGATGATCGCGCTCTGCTTGCCGGCGCGATAGAGCGTTTGCTTGATCGCGATTACGTCGGGATCCTCTGCCGCCTGGCGCAGGAAAGCGACAACCACCTCGAAGCTTTCGTAAGGATGGTGGACGATGAGGTCCTTGGCGCGGATTGCGGCGAAACAGTCGCCGCCATGCTCAAGCACCCGCTCGGGGAAGCGCGGACTGTAAGGCACGAATTTGAGGTCGGGACGGTCGGCCTCGACCAGCATGGCGAGGTTGGCGATGCCGATGAAACCAGCACTTTCCGAAATCAGCGCGTGGCTGGCGTCAAGGCCGATGCGGACCAGCTGTTCCAGATCCTCGGGGGTCTCTGCGTCGAATTCGAGACGGATGACCGCACCGCGGCGCCGTCGCTTGATCGCACTGCGGAAGTAACGGACCAGATCCTCGGCCTCCTCCTCGACCTCGATATCGCTGTCGCGCAGCACCCTGAATGCACCGCCGCCGAGCAGGCCAAAGCCGGGAAACAAGATGTCGAGATGGGCGCGGATGACAGTTTCGATGGCAATGAACCGCACATCCTTACCCGGCAGCCGGATGAACCTTGGCAGGGTCGACGGGATCATCAGCAGTTCGGTCAGTGGATCTTCCTGCGCCGGGTTATGGAGCGCGAAGATCAGGCTGAACCCGCCGTTGGGAATGAACGGGAAGGGATGCGATGGATCGATCGCTTGCGGAGTCAGGACGGGCAAGATCTGTTCGCGGAAATGCGCCGACAGCCAGATCCGCTCGTCTTCCGTAAGCTGGTCGGCCCCAAGCACGTCGAAGTCCGATTCGGCGAGATATTCGCGCAGCACCTGCCATTCGGCCTGCTGCGATACGACCAGCGAATCGGCTTCCTCGGAAATGGCGTCGAGCTGTTGGGTCGGGGTGAGACCGTCGGTCGAGCGTTCCTCGACCCCGGCGATCTGTTGGCCCTTGAGCCCGGCGACGCGGACCATGAAAAATTCATCGAGGTTGCTCCCCGAAATCGACAGGAATCGGAGCCGCTCGAGCAGGGGATGCGCCTTGTTCTCAGCTTCCTCGAGCACGCGCTTGTTGAACGCCAGCCAGCTCAATTCGCGGTTGAAATAGCGCGACGTCTCGACCGCGGCGACGCGAATTTCGGTGCGCACGTTCATTCCTCGTCTCCCCCGGCGATCAGCCCGGCCTGCAGCAAGGCCCGGCGTACGGTCGGGACCGTCAGCCGGGCGCGCTCGGCGATGGCGTAACGGTCGACCGCTTCGACCACCCGCTCGGCGGTAAAGTAGTCGCGTGTCACGCGCGTGGCAGTGAAGCGCAGCGCCTCACCGGGGATATGCAGGCCGCGGTCGGCGAACAATCGCTCGATCAACGCCGGGAAGAGCGCATCGTCGGGCTGGTTGATCCGTGCGGTCGGAGTCGCGGCGATCCTTGAGCGAAGATCGGGCAGGCGGATTTCCCAGGCCGGAGGAACATCATCGACAATCATCACCAAGGGACGCGCGCTGTCTTGCGCCTGGTTCCAGGCGTGGAACAATTCCTCCTCATCATGCTTGTCGGCGCCGTCGAACAGGCGGCCGCCGACCCGCTCGACGAATCCGCGGGCGAGCAATGAGCGGCCCGAGCGGCGCGGTCCGGTCAGCAAAGTCGCCTTGACCGGCCACATGCTCCATTTGCGAAAATGCTCGAAGGCGTCGCGGTTGGCGTCGCTGACGATGAAGCGGCTCGAATCGTCTCCCTGCGGCCAGTCGAGCGGGAGCGCGATCTGGTCCGCCCCGCGATTCACTGCGCGGGGACCGGCGGTGGCGGCGGTGGTGCAAGCGAGCCGGTGATGCGCAAGGTGGGGCCAACATACTCGACGGACCACCCCCGCGCCACCAGCTGATCGCGCAGAGCCGACATGTCTCCGCGAAACGTGACAGACAGCAGACCCCACGCGCCGATTGCGACGCTGCGCTCACCAACTGCCTCTACGCCCGCGATGCTGCGAATTCGTGCGATCGCTGCTCCGAGCGAAGCGGAATCGCGAATGAAGACTTGAATCTGATACGCTTGCGCGGGGACGATTGCGGGTGTCTCCTCAAGTTCCTCGGGCGGCGGTGGCGGCGGCAGTGTAATCAGGGTCGGATCGGGGGTCAGCCAGCCCGCGGCCAGCGCCTGGCTGAACAAGGCGTCCATCCGCTGCACGCCTTCATTCATCATTGCGGGGATGCCCGCGCTGTCGCGCGCGGTGAGTTTAAAGCTGCCGAGCAGCCGGCCGTCGGCCCCCTCCCGACCAATGAACGTCGCGATTGCGGGGCCGCCCGGGTAGAGGCGGTGGACCTGGACCTCGGCGACCAGCACATCGGCCGCACCGTAGAGGTCGACGATGTTACGCCACGCAGCGCGGCCGGGGCGCGTAGTCTGCGCGGCCTTGATCAGCAAAGGGTCGATGCCAAGGCCGCTGACCCGGACATAATCGATCGCGCTCGACGAGGTGCGGAACTGCGCCCAGGCGCGCTGCCACGGATTGCGCAGCTCGACCGTGGTCTCGGCGCCGCCGGTGATCATAATCGGGATGATCAGCATTGGATCGGAGCGGCGCATCTCTCCAGGGACTCCGAGCAACTGCGCGGAACGAGTGCGATCGAACTGGATGCCTAGGTCGGCAATATAGCGGTTCGTCCCGATCTGCTCGCGCTCGACAATGATCGAGCTGACCAGGGTGTCGAGGACCGAATCGCCAAGGTTGGGCGCTTCGGAAATCGGGCGGCCGTGCATTTTCGCCCAAAGCGCCTTGAAGCCTTCGCGCTGGGCAATGCGCCAGCCGGCGTATCGAGCGGATTGTGCGTCTTTGCCGCCAACATCGACGTGGACGCCGCCGATCTCCAATGTGCCGGAACTGTTGAGGGGGAGGATCCCGCGCTCGGCACTTTCCATCTGCGCGAGCAGCACGCCCGACACGGTCAGACCGGCGAGCGCCAGCAGGACGGTCAGCAATTTTGGCCGAAGTGACAACATCCGGAGGGCTTTTGGCGACAACGGCGTGGAATTCCAAGCAGGATATGTCTAGGCCCGCCGCCATGTCGCAAAAGCCCCTGACTTATGCCGACTCAGGCGTTTCGATTTCTGCCGGCAATGCGTTGGTCAAAGCCATTGGGCCCCTTGCAAAATCCACCGCGCGCGCTGGGGCCAACGCCGAATTGGGCGGATTCGGCGGCTTCTTCGATTTGAAGGCGGCAGGCTATTGCGATCCTTTGCTGGTCGCGGCCAACGACGGCGTCGGCACCAAGCTGAAGGTGGCGATCGAGCTCGGGAAACACGACGGCGTCGGCGTGGACCTGGTCGCGATGTGCGCCAACGACCTTATCGTCCAAGGCGCTGAGCCATTGTTCTTCCTCGATTATTTCGCGACCGGAAAGCTCGATGCGGCCGTTGCCGCGGCCGTGGTCGCGTCCATCGCCGACGGCTGCCGCCAGGCGGGGTGTGCGCTGATCGGCGGCGAAACCGCCGAGATGCCCGGAATGTACGCTCCCGGCGATTACGATCTAGCCGGCTTCTGCGTCGGGGCCGTCGAGCGGGCCGAGGCGCTGACCGGCAGCCAAGTTGCCCCGGGCGACGTTATCCTCGGGCTGGCGAGCTCGGGCGTCCATTCGAACGGCTTTTCGCTGGTCCGCCGGATCATCGAACGTAATGGCTGGAAGCTCGACCGGCCGGCGCGATTCGATGCCGATCGGCTACTGGGCGACATTTTGCTCGAGCCGACGCGGATCTATGTCCGGTCCCTGTTGCCAGAAGTCCGTGGGGGCAGGATCGCCGCCCTAGCCCACATCACCGGCGGCGGACTGCTCGAAAATGTCCCGCGCATCCTGCCCGACGGCTGCCACGCGGCGATCGACGCTGGCACATGGGAATTACCGCCGGTGTTCGCGTTCCTCCAGGCGGGCGGCGCGATCGAGCCCGGTGAACTGGCGCGCACCTTCAATTGCGGAATCGGCATGGTCGCGATCGTCCGCGAACGAGACGCCATCTCAGTAAGTGAGGCGCTCGAACAGGCCGGCGAGACGGCGCTCCGGATCGGCAGCATACAAGCCGGCGCGCGCGGCTGCACAGTCAAGGGATCGGCGGGAATCTGGAGCGCGCGCGAAGCCTGGTCGGCGAGCCATGACGGTTGACGCGCGGCGCGTCGCGGTACTGGTTTCGGGCCGCGGGAGCAATTTGAAGGCGCTGATCGATCGGGCATCCGGCTACGAAATCGCGCTCGCCGCGTCGAACAAGCCGCAGGCGCAGGCGCTCGATGTCGCCCGCGCAGCAGGACTGCCGACCTGGACTCTCGATTCCCGCGGCGTGGACCGCGAGTTATTCGAGGATATGCTAACCCGAAGCCTCGAGGACCACCGCGTCGGAACCATCGCCCTAGCCGGCTACATGCGGTTGCTTTCGCCCGACTTCATCGCGCAGTGGCGCGGGCGGATCGTCAACATCCACCCGTCGCTGCTGCCCAAATATCGCGGCCTCAAAACCCATGAGCGTGCCCTGGCGGCGGGCGAAGGCGCGACCGGGTGCACTGTGCATGTGGTCACCGAAGAGCTGGATAGCGGCAAGATTCTCGCGCAAACCACGGTCGCGATCGAACCTGGCGATGACATTGCGGCATTATCGGAAAGGGTCTTGATGGCCGAGCATGCCCTGTATCCGGCGACACTGGCGGAGTTTGTGGAGCGATGATCGATTATCCCGGCCTCGACCGCGTTCGCGGCGCGGCGCTGGCGCTCCCGCAAACCGAGGAGCGCCTGTCGCATGGTCAGCCAACCTTCTTTGTCGCGGGCAAGCAATTCGCGCAATATCGCGCATATCATCATGGCGACGAGCGAATCGTGGTGTGCGTGCGGACTAGTGGGGTCGACGAGCAGTCGATGCTGATCGACGCCGATCCGGATCTCTACAGCCGCCCCGCTTACCTCGGTCCTTCGGGATGGGTCGGGTTCAACCTGTCGACCGACGAGGTGGATTGGGACCATGTCGCGGACCGGTTGAAGCGGAGCTGGGAATTGGCCGCGCCCAAGGCGAGCAGGCGATGACCGAGACTCCGGAGCAACGGCGGCGACGGCTGCGCTGGCTGACGCTGGGTGAGATAATCGCGGTAGTCGCGGTGGCGATTTCGGCGCTCGGGCTATGGAAGAGCTGGAACAGTGGCAACCAGCCCACTGCTGTGGTTGAGCAGCGGCAGCCGATCGCCCTCACCTTGCGCGGCAAGGCTGAAGACGATGGACGCAAGCTCGAGATCACGCCGGTCGAGCAGAGTCACGCTCTCCAGTCGCTCGCGATCGGACTGCCCGGACGGGCGTCGCCAATCAATGTCGGCAGCGACGGCCAGCTTTCGGCAAGCGACCTCGAAAGTGCGGTGAGCAAGAAGGCAGAGGACGGCAAGGGAACCCACCGGCTGCGCGTGCGTATCCAGGCGGACTATGTCGAAGCCGGCGCGGCGCGGCACGCCAGCCACGATTATGTGCTGACCTACCGCTGGGAAGGCGGCGGCCTGTTCGGCGGTCGATCGCTCCGTTTTGTAAGCTTGGCTCGCGCCTAGCCGACGATCTCTTCGGGCTTGAAGAAGAAAGCAATCTCGGTCGCGGCATTCTCGGCGCTATCGGAGCCGTGGACCGAATTGGCTTCGATCGATTCGGCGTGGAGCTTGCGGATCGTGCCTTCGGCCGCATCGGCCGGGTTGGTCGCGCCCATCACTTCGCGGTTCCTGGCCACCGCATTGTCGCCTTCGAGGACCTGCACGACCACCGGGTCGGAGATCATGAAGCTGACGAGGTCGCTGAAGAACGGCCGTTCACGGTGAACCGCGTAAAATCCCTCCGCCTGGTCGCGGGTCATACGGATGCGACGCGAGGCGACGACGCGCAGGCCGGCATCCTCCAGCATCTTGGTGATCGCGCCGGTCAGGTTGCGGCGGGTGGCATCGGGCTTGATGATCGAAAAGGTGCGTTCGGTCGTCATGGCCGAGCGGTCTCCTGTGTTGGGGGGCTGGTGATTGGCCGCAGCGCCTAGCGGCGAGCGGACGCCGAGGCAAGGCTCAGGCTTTTTCGACCCAGCCGCCGCCGTCATCTTGCGCCCAATATTGGCGGTCGACGCCCTCGCGGCCCGACAGCAATTTCCATGCAAGCCGCGCGGCGTCGAGAGTATCCGCGTCGAACAAATAGAAAGCGCGGTCGAATCCCAATGCCGCCTCGCGCCACACACCGTCAGCAATGGCGAGATTGCGCGCGAGGTTGGGCGTGTCGGGAGTGGTCGAAAGCAGGATCGGCTGACGCGCGTCGTCGGCGCCGCCGGCCAGGCCGTGGGGCAGAAAACTCGCCGCACCCTGATCCCACAATTGGCGGTCGAGGCGGGCGAGCAAGGCCACATCCTCGGCGATGACTAGCAGCCGCTGATCGTCCGCGAGCAATCTCGCGGCGAGGCTGGCGAGGACGGACTCGAGCGGCGCGCCGCCAAGCTGGTAGAAATCGACCCGCATCGGCGCCCCGCCCTCTCCCGCCGTCAGCCCTCGGCGACGTCCTCGACGAATTGGTCGAGGACGCGCACGCCAAAGCCGGTCGCGCCCTTGTCGAAGGTCGAGCTGGGCTTGTCGCTCCACGCCATGCCGGCGATATCGAGATGGGCCCAGCGGACGCCCTCGTCGATGAAGCGGCCAAGGAATTGCGCGGCGGTGATCGAACCGCCCTCGCGCGGCCCGACGTTCTTGACGTCGGCGATCGGCGAATCGATCAGCCGGTCAAAGGCCTCGGCCATCGGCATCCGCCATAATTTATCGCCGGACGCGGCGCTCGCCTTGCCCAACTCGGCCGCGAGTGAATCATCGTTCGAGAACATCCCGCCAAATTCATGGCCGAGGCTGATCACCATTGCGCCTGTCAGGGTCGCGAGGTCGATGATCGTCTTGGGCTTGATGGTCTGTTGCGCCCAAGTCAACGCGTCGCACAGCACCAAGCGGCCTTCGGCGTCGGTGTTGATCACCTCGACCGTCTGGCCCGACATGGTGGTGACGACGTCGCCCGGACGCTGCGCGTTTCCGTCCGGCATATTTTCGACCAAGCCGCAGATGCCGACGACGTTCGCTTTTGCCTTGCGGAGTGCAAGCGTTTTGAGCGCCCCGGCCACGGCTCCGGCGCCGCCCATGTCCCATTTCATCGCTTCCATGTTCTGCGCCGGCTTGATCGAAATGCCGCCGGTGTCGAAGGTCACGCCTTTGCCGATGAACACCAGAGGCGTCGCGCCCTTGGCGCCGCCATTCCAGCGCAGCACGAGCAAATAGGGCTCGCGCACCGAGCCCTGGGCAACGCCCAAGAGCGCGCCCATGCCGAGCTTTTCCATCGCCTTGGCGTCGAGCACTTCAATCTCGATGCCGAGCTCGGCAAGGCCGGCGCAGCGATCGACGAAGCTTTTGGGATAGATGATGTTGGCCGGCTCAGTGACCAATTCGCGGGTCAGCGAAACGCCTTCCACCACCGGTTGCCAACGGCTGGACCAGCGCGCTTCGGCGCCGTCGCCCGCGCCGACAATTGTTATCTCGGTCAAGGTCGGCTTCTGCTTGTCCTTCAATTTAGTGCGGTAACGATCGTAGCGCCAAGCGCGGAGCGCCGACCCCAAGGCGACGTGGGCCGCGGCTTCGGCGTCATAGCCAAGGCCGGTGAGGTCGATGACCGCATGTTTCTCGCCCGAGGTAAGCAGCCGCGCCGAAACCGTCCCGCCAAGCTTTTCGGCGCCCTCCGAAGTGGTGGCTCCCTTGCCTGTGCCGACAACCAGGATGCGGCGCGCTTCGACAAAATGCTCGGCGGCGCTCGAAGGTTCGCCGTCGAAACGCTGGCGCTTAAGTGCGGCGTCGAGCCCGGCACCAACGCCCTTGATCGATTCGGCGCCTGCGTTCGCGGCGGGCAGGACCAGCGCGTAATCGCCGTCGGGGCGGCTGTCGGCGAAGCGAATCTGCATGCAATTTTCCTTGAAGTCGGTCGGATCGAAGCGCCCTGTAGGACGGCCAGACGGTGATGGCAAAAGGCCAAGGCGACAGTCTCCGGATTGTCGCGGTCAAGCCAAGGTGCAATAGGCAAGGGCGAAAACCAGTACTCAGTGGGGAACGCGGGCGTTGCGAGCGAAGTCTGTTTGCTGGACGGCGTTGCCGCTTTTGTTGGCCTTGCCCAGCACCGCCCTCGCCCAGCCCAGCGCCGGCGCTGGCGCCGCCGAGCCCGCGACTGCGACGAACCCCGAAACGCCGATCGATTTCAGCGCCGACCAGGTCATATATGACAGCGACGCGGATATCGTCACCGCGACCGGCCAGGTGCGCATGTCGCGTGAGGGCAATCATCTCGCCGCGGACAAAGTGGTGTGGCTGCGCAAGACCGGCCAGGTCACCGCCGAAGGCAAAGTCGTCGTGGTCAATCCCCAAGGCGATAAATTGGTCAGCGAGAAGGTCGTCCTGACCGACACCTTGCGCGACGGGACAATCGACAATTTGCTGATCGTCCTCGAATCGGGCGGCCGTATCGCCGCTACGCGCGCAACCCGCACCGGCGAGCAAACCATTCTCGACAATGCAGTCTATTCGCCGTGCCCGGTAACCACCCCAACCGGTTGCCCGCGCAATCCGAGCTGGCGGATTACCGCCGCTCGCGTGATCCAGGATTCGACCCATAACCGCATCCGCTTCCAAGGTGGTCGGCTCGAAATATTGGGCGTGACCCTGCCATTGCTGCCGCTATTCAGCGTCGGCACCGGCGGCGCGGGAAAGGGCGGCGTCACCGGCGTCCTCATCCCCAACTTCAGCATCGGCAGCAAGAACGGGTTTGAAGTCGCCGTCCCTTATCATTGGCAGTTCGGTACGAACCGGGACTTCACCCTCACCCCGCACCTCTACACCGGCAACTTGCCGGCGATCGAAGGCCAATATCGCCAGCTCGACAGCCTGGGGGCGTTCCAGATTGGCGGCTTCGTGACTTACGGAAAGCGCGAGGATTCCGACCTAACCGACAGCGACACCAGCGGCGGCCGCGGGATCCGCGGCTATTTCGAGGGCAATGGCAAGGCGCAGTTCAACCCCTTGTGGAGTCTGACCGGAGCCTTCCGCGTCGCCACCGACAAGACCGTCACGCGCCAATATGACATTACCCGCGACGACAAGTTGCGGAGCTTCGCCAACCTCGAGCGGATCAGCCCGGACGCCTATTTCTCGCTCGCCGGCTGGGCTTTCCAGGGCATGCGCGTCGACGACGTCCAGAAGCGCATTCCCATCGCCCTGCCCGCGCTAGATGCCCGATTGAGGCTCGATGCGCCGATCGTTGGCGGCAAAGTCGAATTGAAGGCCAACAGCCTGTCGATCATCCGATCCGAGGGCCAAGACACCCAGCGGGCATTTGTCAGCGCGCAATGGGACCTTCGGCGGATTACGCCATGGGGCCAGGAACTAACGCTTACCGCCTTCGGTCGCGGGGACGCCTATCATA
Source organism: Sphingomicrobium sp. (assembly GCA_035318245.1). Lineage (GTDB taxonomy): Bacteria > Pseudomonadota > Alphaproteobacteria > Sphingomonadales > Sphingomonadaceae > Sphingomicrobium. The sequence goes on from DATHFE010000052.1 coordinate 41,795, forward strand.
CCAATGACGCGGCAAGCACCGTGGTGCCGATCTATCGCGGGACCGATGGATGGCACTTCCGCGGCATCGGCGCGCTCGCCGCCGACGTTACATGGCCCCTGGTCGGCGAAATATTCGGGGGGACGCAGCGCGTGGTTCCGCGCATTCAGCTGGTGCTGACGCCGCCGACACCCAATTTGGACATCCCCAACGAGGATGCTCGCGCGGTCGATCTTGAGGACAGCAATCTGTTCGCGCTGAGCCGCTTTCCGGGGTACGACCGATGGGAAGACGGCTCGCGCGTGACTTACGGGGTCGAATGGTCGTTCGAGCGCCCGAACCTTTCGATCGCCAGCAATATCGGCCAGAGCTACCGACTGACCCGCGATCCCAGTCTGTTCCCGGACGGCACCGGCCTGACCGACCGCTTGTCGGACATCGTCGGGCGAACACGCGTCCGATATGGCCGATGGATCGACTTCACCCAGCGCTATCGCCTCGACAAGGATAGTCTAGCGTTCCGCCGCCACGAGCTGGACCTGACCGTCGGCAGCGAACAAACCTATGCCCAGATCGGCTATTTGGTTCTCAATCGCGACATTAGTTCGACGGTCGAGGATTTGCGCGACAAGGAAGAGCTGCGCCTCGCCGGCCGGATAAAGTTCGCGCGCTACTGGTCGGTTTTCGGCGCAACGGTGATCGACCTCACCGACACCAAAGAGGACCCGCTATCGCTGGCCGATGGGTTCGAGCCGGTGCGCAATCGCCTTGCCATCGCCTATGAGGACGAATGCCTGGAGCTTGGAGTTTCGTGGCGCCGCGATTATGAGCGCGTCGGCGCTTTCAAAAAGGGCAGCACATTCTCCTTCAGCTTTGCGTTGAAAGGTCTCGGGCGCTAAGCTTGCGTTCAGCGGGGATCGGTCAACCAAAGCCCCGATTTCCATTCGCCTACAAGGATTTTCAGGTGGCAGCAGGTCTTGATTTGAATTCGACACGGGCAGCGTTGGCATCGGCCGCCATTGCGATGGCAATCGCAAGCGGTGCGGCGGCGCAGGAAGCACCGCCCGCGTCCAGCAGTGTGAGCGCGCTCAACCTGCCGGAAAACCCGACCCTGTTCGGAACCAATTTGCCGTCGGTCGTCAAGGCGACCGCGATTATCAACGGCGAGATCATCACCCAGACCGACATCGACCAAAGGCTCGCGCTACTGGCGATCGCCAACGGCGGAAAGATTGCCAGCGACGAGATTGAGCGCCTCCGTGCCCAGGTTCTGCGCAACCTGATCGACGAGACGCTGCAGATCCAGGCGGCCAAGGCAGCCGAAATCAAAATCACGCCGGCGGACGTCGACAAGATGGTCACGCGCGTGGCCGCGAATGTGAAGCAGACTCCCGATCAGATGGCCGACTATCTGAAGAGCCAGGGCTCGTCGATGCGATCGATCCGCCGCCAGATCGAGGGTGAGATTGCCTGGACCCGTCTGCAGCGCGCCAAGATCGAATCGCAGGTCAGCGTCGGCGACGAGGAAGTGAAATCGGTCATTTCCAAATTGAACGCGTCCAAAGGCACTGCGGAATATCGCGTCGGCGAAATCTTCCTGTCGTCCACCCGGGACAATCAGCCACAAGTGCTGGCCAACGCCAACAAGATCCTTGAGCAGTTGAAGTCCGGCGCATCATTCGTCGGTTACGCCCGCCAATTTTCGGAAGCGTCGACCGCCGCGGTCGGCGGTGATTTGGGCTGGGTGCGGCCCGAACAGCTTCCCGAGCCGTTGGGGGCGTCGCTCCGCACGATGGGCCCAGGGCAGGTCAGCAACCCGATCGCGGTCCCCGGCGGCTATTCGATCATCGCCGTCCAGGACACGCGAAAGATCCTCACCGCCGACCCGCGCAATGCCGTTTTGAGCCTCAAGCAGGTGTCGATCGCCTTCCCCAAGGGCGCGACCAAGGCGCAGGCCGAGCCGATCGTCGCGCGCTTCGCCACCGCCGCGCAGAATGTCGGGGGCTGCGGCGGCGCCGAGCGGATCGCAACCGATTTCAACGGCGAGGTCGTACAGAGCGACCAGGTCAAATTGAAGGAATTGCCGGCCGCCCTCCAGGAGATGATGCTGCCGATGCAGGTCGGCCAGGCAACGCGTCCTTTCGGCTCGCTCGATGACGGAGTTCGCATCCTCGTCTTGTGCGGCCGCGACGAGGTTGATTCGTCGGCGCCGACCTATGACCAGGTTTATGCCCAGCTGAACGAAGAGCGGGTCAATATGCGCGCTCGGCGGTATCTTCGCGATCTTCGGCGTGATGCGGTGATCGACTTCCGCTAAAGGGATCGCGCGATGGCGCAGTCCCTATCCTCTCCTCTGGCGATTTCCCTTGGCGATCCCGCTGGAATCGGGCCGGAAGTGGTCGCCAAATGCTGGGACAATCGCGACCGTTTCGGGCTGCAGCCGTTCGTCGCAATAGGTGATTCGCGCTCTCTTGCCGCAGTTTGGGACGGCCCGCTGGCGATAATCGACGACCCGCGCGAAGCGGATTCGGCGTTCGATCTCGGGCTGCCCTTACTGCACATTTCTTCGGCTGAAGCCGACCTTCCGGGCCGGCCGAGCATGGCGGGTGCGCACTGCTCGCTCGACGCGCTTGAATTGGCGGTCGGGCTGGCCCGCTCGAGCTCGGCCGCGGCGGTGATCACCGGCCCGGTCTCGAAGCAGCAACTCTACAGCATCGGCTTCGCCCATCCCGGCCAGACCGAATTCGTCGCCGAGCGCTGCGGAGTAGCGCCGGCCAACGTCGCGATGATGCTCGCCGGACCGACCCTGCGGACGGTGCCGGTGACGACCCACATGCCGCTGGCGGAGGTCGCCGGGCAGTTGTCGATCGGCCTGGTTGAGGCGCGCGGCCGGGCGGCCTTGCGTGGGTTGCAGCGCAATTTCGGGATCGCCGAGCCGCGGCTGGCCGTGGCGGCATTCAATCCGCATGCCGGAGAAGGCGGCACGCTGGGGCTCGAGGAAATCGAGATCATCGAGCCGGCCATCGCGATCCTCCGCGAAGAAGGCTGGCGCGTCACCGGCCCCCACCCCGCCGACACCATGTTCCACCAGGCGGCGCGGGCGCGCTACGACGCCGCGTTGTGCATCTATCACGACCAGGCCCTGATCCCGCTGAAAGCGCTTCATTTCGACGAAGGCGTCAACATTACCTTGGGCCTGCCGATTGTCCGCACCTCGCCCGATCATGGCACCGCTTTCGATATTGCCGGCGAGGATCGGGCCGATCCGCGCGCGATGGCTGCCGCGCTGCGCATGGCGGCCGAATGCGCGGCGCTTCGTATGGCGATGGCGTGAGCGGCGACGTCGAGCCGCTTCGGGAGGTCATTGCTCGGCACGGTTTGCAGGCAACAAAATCTTTAGGCCAGAATTTCATATTAGACCGCCAACTGCTGGCGCGAATTGCGGCAATCCCCGGGCCACTCGAAGGACAAAATGTCTATGAAGTCGGGCCGGGCCCGGGCGGCCTGACGCGCGCCCTGCTCGATGCTGGGGCCAATGTCGTCGCGGTCGAACGCGACCGGCGTTGCCTCCCGGCACTAGGCGAGCTTGAAGTGGAATATGCCGGGCGCCTGCGGCTGATCGAGGGCGACGCCATGGACGTCGACGAACCGGCCGAAGTCGGGACAGGCGCGCATGTCGTCGCCAACCTTCCCTATAATGTCGGCACGGCTCTGCTGCTCCGCTGGCTCGGCGGACCTTGGCCGCCGTGGTGGCAGTCGCTGACCCTGATGTTCCAGCGCGAGGTGGCCGAGCGCATCATCGCCGCGCCCGACACCGAGCATTACGGGCGGCTTGCGGTCGCGGCACAGTGGCGGTCGACCCCGCGAATCGCGATGGCGATCCACCGGTCGTCGTTCGTCCCGTCACCCAAGGTCGCCTCGGCGGTGGTCCATATCGTGCCCGTGACGATGCCCGAGGGAGTCGATCCGGCGAGGCTCGAGCAGGCCACCGCAGCGGCATTCGGCCAGCGCCGCAAGATGCTCAGGTCAAGTTTGAAAGGCCTACCTCGGGCGCTCGAAGCATTGGAGCAACTCGGTATCGACTCGCAGCGCCGCGCGGAAACGCTGAGCGTTGCCGACTTTGTCGCTGTGGCGCGTGCTCTGACTTAGTTCGTCTTGGGCGTCGGCGGTGGCTTGATCGCGGCGACCGTCGGCCCACGTGCGATTGCGGCGGCCAGCGTGGTCGCCTGCGCGCAATTGCTGGCGCAAATCTTCTGGACCTTGGCGAGATTTTCTTTGGCGCGCGACAATGCGCCAAGCTCGACCATCGCCGTGCCTTGCGCGGTCAGCGCGTCGAGATCGTTGGGCTCGAGCGCCAGCGCCTTATTGTAGAAGCGGATAGCCTGGCCGAAGAGCTTCTGACGCTGGGCGGTGCGGCCAAGCGCGATGAACGCCTTGCGATTGCGCGGATCGACCGCGAGCGCGGTTTCGAATGCGTCGTCGGCATCGCTGAACTTGCCAGCGGCGAGCGCCGTTTCACCCTGCTTCAATAAGGCCACCGAGCGCGGATTGATCTGATCGTCGGGCGCCTGCCCCTGAACGGGGACCGCCGCGGACGACGCGACGAGGCCAAGGGCGAGGACAATCGGTGACAAGCGCATCAGTATCTCCAACAACAAACGCGGTTCCCGCCCTATCATGGCCGGGCGAGGCACGCGATGAAAAACCCGTCGGTCCGGTCATGAGCCGGAGAGAGGAGCTTGCCAGCCCCATCCCAACGCCCGACGTTCAGTAACGGGTCCTGCACGATCCAACCTGAATGGCGCCCTAAGAAAGCCGCCGCTTGATCGGCGCCTTCGCGCGTCAACAGCGAACAAACCGCGTAAACCAGCTTTCCGCCAGGTTTTACAAGCGGTGCGGCGAGATCGAGTACTCGTTGCTGAAGCGCGATCACGCGGTCGAGCCGGTCGGGGGTGAGCCGCCAGCGGCCCTCGGGATTGCGCCGCCACGTCCCACTGCCCGAACATGGCGCATCGACCAGAACGACGTCGGCTGTTCCCTCGAGATCAAGCAAGGCCTCGGCTTCGCGCGGGGCGTCGAGCAAGCGTGTGACGATTGTCGCGCCCGCTCGGCGCGCCCGGTCGGGCAGTTTGCTCAGCCTCGCACGACTTGTGTCGCAGGCGATTACTTCGGCTTGCCCGCCGGCTGCGGCGGCGAGCGCGAGCGATTTGCCGCCGGCACCGGCGCACAGGTCGACGATTCGCTGGCCCTGCTGCGCTCCGCACGCCAGCGCGATCAATTGGCTGCCCTCATCCTGGATTTCGGCAAGGCCCTCGGCGAACGCCGGATGCTCGGTGACCCGGCTGTCCGACGGCAAACGCAATCCCCACGGGCTCAGCAAAGTGGGTTCGGACCCCTCAAAGGCCTCGACCATCGAGTCTCGCGAAGTTCGAGCGACATTGGCGCGGACGTCGAGCGGTGCGCGATCGAGCAATGCGGGCCATTCGTCAGGCGTGACAAGGGCGGATAGCTCATGCTCGATCCATTGCGGCAGCAGCGCAGTCTCGCTGCCCCTCTCGCGCGACCCGATCTTGGGCGGCGCATGCGGCGATCCATCGAACGCCGTCGCAATAGCCTCGTCCTCGCCGGCCAGGCCGATCATCGCGACTCGCCCGGTTGCCGGCGGATCGCCCGAGCGGCGGATGGCGCGAAACACCAGTTCGCGCACCGCGCGGCGGTCCTTCGACCCGGCGTAGCGGCGGGCCTTGAAATAGGCCTGGACGACGGCGTCGGCCGGCGGCCCGTCGTCGCGCGCGGAGGCGATCACCAGATCGAGGATCTCGATCGCCGCCTGGACTCGCGCTGAAGGTGTCATGGCCTAGCGCGTCGGGTAATTGGGCGCTTCGCGGGTGATGGCGAC
>DATHFE010000053.1:0-8351 GCA_035318245.1 Sphingomicrobium sp.
CCGCCGGCAGGCGATGAAATGAGGATCGCGGGAGAACTGCTCGAAAGAGCGATGATGCTGCGAAACGAGTTTCGGACCAGCTGGCAAGAGGCGCCGGAAGAGTTGATCCTTCTGTCGCGAAAGCCGAACCCTCCGGGGGGAGGCAGACGCGGAAGGGGATCGATCCAAGAAGGGCCGCGGAAGGTCGAGAACGTGTCCTTCGGGACACGACCACGATCGGAAGCGACGCCTGAGCTGGTGAGCCAGGATCGAGGACGGTGAAGCTTCGGCGGATCAGGTCACGAACACCGGCAGATCCTTCGCTCGGCGCAGTGGGGGCTGGCAGCAATGCCGGCCCCCATTTCTGTTTGGCGCATATGATTCATCGCGATATCGCCGATCATTCGCGCATTCCCTAATCAACCGCGTAGTTTTTAGGGGCGCCGGCTTCGCCCCCGGATCTGTCAACCCGAACCCCGGTTCTGCGTCCTGCTCAGCACAATCCGCATGGCTTGCGTCGAGCCGGATGCTCGTTCACGCTGACGCCGCCGAACCGCGAGAGTTTGAGCAACGCCGACATTCGTGCGTTGCGGGAGGGCGAATGACCGCGCTGATTCTTCTTCTGGTCGCTGTCAGCCCGACCCTCGATCCAACCATTCGGCCGCCGCGGCCGTTGCTTCCACAGGCTGAATCCATGCGTTCGATTCCGCCGGTGGAGCTTTTCAATCGACCGGTCCAGCCGCGCGGCAATTTGCCTCAATACTTCCGTGCTGACGATTATCCGCTCGATGCGATGCGTTACGGCGAGCAGGGAACAGTTGGCGTCATTGTGAAGATCAACGAGCGAGGAAATGTCGCCGACTGTTTGGTCGAATTTACGTCGGACTCTTCCTCCCTGGACTTTCAAACTTGCCGTATTCTGTGGCTTCGTGCCCATTTCGAGCCTGCGCGCGACAAGTCCGGAAAGCCGATCTCAAGCGCCCTTCGCCAACGAGTGCGATGGCAGCTCCCTCAGCCCGACCCGGTACCGATCAATCCCTGGTCCAGCAGGATTACCCTGACACTCGCCAAAGGCGGTGTCGTGATGTCATGCAAGCAGGAGCGGAGTGGCGGGTTCAAGGTCGACGAAGGTGCATGCGGGTTCTTTTCTATGATCCCCAGCGCCTTCCTTGCCCCGCTCCTAGCCCGCGCCACAACGGATATTTCGACGGTTTTCATGGACACAAAATTCCTACCTGGCGAAATGAAGGATCGAATGGCGAGCGATCCCAGGACCGAGTTGATCACGCGCAAGGTCGTTCGCGTTACAATCGATCCCGCGGGCAAGGTTTCCCGCTGCACTACACTGGAATCCGTTGGTCCGGGATCGGATACCGCCACTGCCTGTGAGGGTATTTCCGGTGCATCCTTTCAAATGCCCACGACCAAGGCTGGCCTGCCGACGTCGATCGAGGCAACGATCGTCACTGAAACACGCAGAATCCGGTAGGCTCAAATTACCGGTGCGCCTTGGCTTACCGGCTCAACTGCGCGCTCGCGGCGGCGAGGGTGGCGATCAGGAGGATTGCCGCGATCGCCCATCGGGCGACGATCGAGGTGCGGCTGCGCGCCTTGCGATAGCGGTAACCGTAGAAACCCAGCCGGACTCGGCGGGTGACACGCTGTGGCGGCCGCCGGTCGGGCGGAAGTGATAGGCTCGACAGCTTCTGTCGCAGCAAGGCGATCATCGACGCCCCCCTGAACGTCGCGATCCGGCGTCGGCGCCGTAACGATTTCGCGTTTCGCCGACAAGTATAGAGTCGATATCTGCGCAACTGCATTGCTTCCGCGGAACTAGTCGGTGCTTGCGTTGCGGGCTAAGCCCCTCGCGAGAAGGAGGCGCCAATGACCCATTTCTTCGAGCAACTTGCGGCCAGGATCGCGGCGGCGACCGGTCGGCCGATGGCCTTCACCCTGGCGCTGGCAGTGATCATCATTTGGGCCGTCTCGGGCCCGGTGTTTCACTGGTCCGACACGTGGCAATTGGTGATCAATACCGGAACGACGATCATCACCTTCCTGATGGTGTTCCTGATCCAGAATGCGCAGAACCGCGACGGCTGCGCGATCCAGGCCAAACTGGACGAATTGATCCGCGCGGTCGGCCATGCCCGCAACGAATTCATCGGCATCGAGCATCTGACCGAGCGGGAACTAGATTCGATCCGGGATGCGCTGGAAAAGGCCGGCGGCGACGAGTTGGTGCGACACGACGCAATCGCCCGGCTGATCTCCAGGCGCTAAAAATGCCTCAGCCCTAGATGACGAGGATCTCGGTGCTCATGCCCAACAATGCGTGGCCGAAATGGCTGCAATGGACTTTATAGCGTCCGCGCGTCGGGATGAGCTGCACCGCGGCGGTTTGATGTCCTCTCAGCTCGACCTCGCCTCCCGGGACGGCGCCTTGGAGGATGCGTGACGATTTGAAGAATTCGCGGGCCGTGAAATCATGGCCCGAGCCCGAACGGTTGACGAACACCAACCGTACCCTCTGCCCGGCGGCAAGGCGGATCGGGCTGGGCGCGTAGGAGTAGCTGTCGAGGGCGATCGTAATAGTCGGCACGGCATCGGCCCGCGCGGGGGCGGCAAAGGCGAGAACGAGCGCGGCTGCTGCCGAAATGCGAAGCGCGGTCATAAGCATCTCCAGGCGCCTGTTGGGTGAGGAGTAGCGGCAACGCGCGTTGCGGCGAAAATGTTGCACCAAACGGGGCGGCGATGAAGCGGTCAGCTTGTTTGGGTAACGAGCTGCTGCGCTTCATGGCCAGACCACCGCCCCGCAGCTCCACCCCGGCACGAAAAGGGAGCCGCCGGAGCGGCTCCCAAAAGGCTAGTCAGTAAGGTTCGCGGGAACCTTCCCGCCGTTCTTGGCCAATTCTCGCATCACGGCTTTGTGCAGCCAGATGTTCATCTCCGCGCTGCCGTCCTTGGCGCCGGTGTAGCCCAATTCGGTCGCCAGTTCCTTGCGATGATCGAGGCTTGAATCCAACCCGATCAGCTTCATCAAATCGACGATCGATGTGCGCCAATTGAGGTCGGGGTTGCCCTTGGCGACGGCCATCTGGGTCAGCACCTGCTCAACGTCGACCTGGGTTGTCGGCTGAATCGTCGGAGCCGGAGCGGTGGCCACGCTTCCGGTGGTTGTGCCGGCCGGAGGAACGCCCTGCGTTCCCGTCGGCGCTTGCGGCTGGGCGCCAGAATCGGCGGTCTTGTGACCAAAAATGGCGTCCTTGATCTTGCTGAAAATGCTCATTCTTCGTCTCCCTTCAGGCGGTCATGCTGTGCTTGAGTGCGCTCATCTGATCGTGGCCGGCCTTGACCGACTGGAACGCGGATTCGATTACGGCGCGGGTTTCCGGCGACACCTTGTCGTCCTTGAACGCGTTTTCGAATTTTGCCTTGATATGATCTTCGCCGCGCTCGACTTCGTCGATGATCGCCTTGTCGTCGCGGCTGGTGACGGCCGCCTTCAGGTCGAGGAAAGTGCGGTGGGCGGCGGCAAGGACGGTTCCGTCATCTTCGGGGTTGCCGCCGAGGCGTCCGACTTCGCTGCGCAGCCGGCTGGCGATCTGGCGGCGCTCATCGGCACGGGCGCGGAACAACTCGGCGAAACGGCCGCTCTCCACCGCCTTCGCGGATTCTTCATAGCCGTTTATACTGTCGATGGTGGTGGCGGTCAGGCCGTTAAGAACGTGAATGTCGTGGCTAGTATCGGTCATGAGTGTCTCCCGGGCAAAAACAAGGGGTTAGTGCCGGGAAGAACGCTTGGGGAAGGAGATTGGTGCCGACGCGATGCGCCGAAGCGGTCGCGCTTTTGGTCAGACCCCCGGCAGATGCGCGGCGATCGGTGCCCAGGTACCGGTAGCGAGGAAAGCTATCTGGACGGCGAGCACGGCGAGGTTGAGCGACACGCCGAGGATCGTCGTCGGATGCACGTGGCCGAGCGTGCGCCGGTCCCACAGAATCAACGGGATGAACGTCGCGACCGATAGCAAGCCAGTGATGGCGAACACCGGGAGAATCGGCGGGCCGAGCGGAATTCGGCCGATTGCCGGATGCATCAGGCTGAGCGCGGCGGAAAGCATCGCTCGCTTGTGCACCGCGGCTTTGCGTCGGTTGCGCCAGCCGGTCCAGACGAGGAAGGCGTAAGCCGGAATCCCAGCGAGCGGGACGATGCTCCAATTGAGCGGATCGGTGAACGGCGGGTTGTTGGCGCGCCCGACTTGCCACACGCCGACGAGATACATCATCGGAATGATTGCCAACGCCAGCACCATCGAAGCGGCGCCGAGCTTCATGTGAATATCGCGGCGGCCGGCGGCGACCAGCTGGGTCTGGGCGACGAACACCAGTAGCCAGGTCGTGAACAGCAACCCATGGATGATCACCGACGGAGAAAGCGTCGGGTTGGGGCGCGGGTAGGACGGGACGATGCCGCGCAGGTAAAAGCTCGGCGCGAAGCCGAGGAACACCAGCAGAACCATGAACAGGGCCATGCGCGAGTAAAAGCGGCGCTCGGCCGACTGGCGGTCGCGTACATCGCCGGTGATCGTCGCCATCGCCATTCCCCCGGGAAGTGAAGTGGGGCGAGTCTAACGAGCGCGGACCAAGCCGCCAAGGCCCTCGCGCTGGGAGCGTCAGATACAGGTTAGCGCGGAGCGCCGGCGGAACCTGGTCCTCCGGCGCTCCGGCCTATGCCGGGCTCAGTTCGAAGCCGCCGCCGCGGCTGGGGCCTTGCTGGCGCGCTCGGCATCATCCTTGGCGATGTCCTTGGCGATGTCCGCCATGTCCGTCGGCTTGATCTTATGTGCGACCTGGCCGAAATCCTCCGGGGTTGCCGGCGACAAGTTCGGGCGGCCGGCCATTACGCCCATGCCGATCGAGCATTTGACGTAAGTGGTCTCGTCAGGCTCGACCTCGACATTCAGCGTATCGGTCGCTTCGGTCTTGGTGGTGTAGCGATGGGCGCCCGGCGCTGCCGAGACGACGAAATAATGGCCGTTACCGGCGCGTCCCAGCATCTTGCCATCTTCGCGCACGGTGCAGCGGATCGCCGAACCGACGAACTTGCCGGGGCGGAAGAACACGACCTGGCCCTGGCCCGCGGCGGGTGCCGAGATCGTCACGGGAACCTTGGCGGTATCGCCAGCGATGGCGGGGACCGCCGTGAGTGCCGTCGCGGCGGCGAGAACAAACATCAATTTGCGCATTCAATTCACTCCTTGGGTTGGATTTTGGGTCGGCACTTGGGTTGGAACTTCGGCAGGAACAATTTGCGCCGGAGCGAGGGGCGGAAACGAAACATCCGCGGCAGTCTTGGCCCAGACATCCGCTCCGGCCGGAATGCGGACCTCGCCGCCGGTGATGAACGGGGTGATGAAAGCGCTGACCGCAATGCCGACCCACATCGCGGTCTCGGCGTTGTCCGTGCCCTGACCCTTGCCATAGCGAAGGCTGCGCAAGGGAATTCGAATGCCCTGATAATCGAGATAGCGGGCGGCAAGAACCAGCTCGCCCGGCTTGCCCATGGCGCGAGACTTGGCGGCGTGGACGACTTCGCCGCTGCCCGGCGTTCCGGCAGGAATGACGACGCCCCCCGCGAGAGAGAGTGGCTGGGCCAGTTTCAACCTGAAGGATTGCCCGATCTTGGCCTTGTCGGATTCCACCGGCTCATCGATGGTCAGGAAAACCGGAGTGAGCTTGGCCAGCACGCAACATTGGGCGGGCGGTCCCGGCGGCGGCGATACGATCAACGGCGCGGCCGGCGAAGCCGAAATCACGGGATTGGCGGGCGGCTGCGGAGAAGCCGGTTGCGCGGATGCCAAGCTGGTCGACGCGGCCGCGGCAAAGCCCACCGCGAGCAGATGTTTACGCATTACCGATTGCCCCCCGGAAATCATTCGATCGTGTTCGGATCGCCCAAGACCATGAGTCTGTTGCTGGCGTCAACGGGCGTGAAGAAGTTGTTGCAAACTGTGGTTTTTCTGCACGTCTTCGAGGAAGGCCGGCAGCTTCGTAAAGCCGCTGGCGCGGCGATTGGCGGCGCGGTAAGTCTTTATCCTCGAACGGGGGAGAGCAGCGATGCGATGCATGGTTTGCCTGGTGGCGGCGCTGGCGGTCGCGAGCGGGGCGGAAGCGCAATCGGTCAAGCGGCTGGGGGCGGCGGAATCGCCGATATCCGCTTCGGTCGAGATCGCCGCGGACAGCCGCATCGTCTATATCAGCGGGACCGTTCCCGATGCGGTCGATCCTGCCGCGCCGGCGGGAAGCGTCGCGCGGTTCGGCGACACCGTGGCCCAGACGCGATCGGTGCTGGGCAAGATCGAAGCGCAATTGAAACAGCACGGCATGGGCCTCGGCGACCTTGTCATGATGCGCGTGTTCCTGGTCGCGCCGCCGGGCCAGCGAATGGACTTCGCCGGCATGATGACCGCTTATCGCGAGAAATTCGGCACTGCCGTCCAGCCGGCCAAGCCGGCGCGGTCGACGATGCAGGTCGGCGGCCTGGTCGACCCAGGGTGGCTGGTCGAAATCGAGGCGACCGCGGCGAAGAAATAGGGGGAGGGCAAAATGCAGATCAGCCGGCGCGACGTTTTGATGCGGGTAGGCGCGGTCGGCGGCGCGGGTGCGACGCTTGCCGCCATGCAGCTGCTGGGATTGAGCGGACCGACGCCGGCCTCCGCCGCCGATTTCACGATGCCGCCAAGGTCGGGCAACGGTCGGTCGGTGGTGATCCTGGGTGCGGGGATCGCGGGCCTCGTCGCTGCCTATGAATTGCAGCGCGCAGGCTATCGCGTGACCTTGCTCGAAGCGCGCGACCGCGTCGGCGGGCGGGTCTGGACGATCCGCGGTGGCGAGCGCGTCGTTCAAATGGATCGGCCCGACCAGCGGGCGGGATTTTCGCCAGGTCAATATTTCAACGCCGGGCCGGCGCGGTTGCCGTCGTGGCATCATGCAATTCTCGGCTATGCCAAGAGATTGAACGTGCCGCTCGAGACCTTCGTCAACAGCCACCATGCGACCGGGTGGGACTTCGGCGGCAAGGTCCATCGCGGCCGGCACATGCTGTACAGCTTCCAGTCGCGGATCGCCGAGCTTCTGGCCAAGGCGATCGACCTCCACGCACTCGACGCGGCGATGCCCAAGGAGGAACTGGGGGCGTTCCGCGAATTCCTCGGCGCCTATGGCGGGCTCAACGAAAAGGGCGTCGCAAGCGGCCAATCGAGCCTCGGCTTTACGGCTTGGCCGGGCGGCTATGACCATCCCGGCAAGCCGCTCGATCCGCTGACGCTCAAAGAAACAATTCCCGGCCGCAGCGCCGCTTTCCCGCAAGTCTTCGAAGCGATCATCGACATGCAGCCGACCATGCTCCAGCCGGTCGGCGGCATGGACCGGATCGCCGAAGCGCTGCACCGCGAAGTGAAGGCGAGCTTGCGGCTGGGCGAGCCGATAAGCGCTATCCGCCGGGACGGCACGGGCGTGCGCATCGAGCATCGCAGCGGGGTGACAAGGGCCGACTATTGCGTGTGCACGCTTCCGGCCAACCTGCTGAGCCGGATCCCGAGCGATTTCTCGCCGGCCAAGAAAGCGGCGCTCAAAAGCGTTGAATACCTAAAGAGCGCCAAGGTCGCGTTCGAGGCGCCGCGATTCTGGGAAGAGGAGGGCATTTACGGCGGGCTGGCGTGGACCGATCGATTGAACGAGAACCTGATTTATCCAAGCGATCACCATCATGCGCCGCGTGGGGTGCTGGTCGGCGCTTATGTCGCTGGCTGGACCCACCCGGACACGCCCGAGGCCTTCACCAAGCTGCCGATCGCCGAGCAGATCCGGATCAGCCGAGAATCGGTCGAGGCGCTGCATCCGGGTAAGTCGCGGTTGCTGACCTCGCCGGTCGCCATCAATTGGGGGCAGGTGCGCTATTCCGAAGGCGTGGGCGCGATCGGCCGCAACTTCGGCGAGGAGAAACGCGACGCGCAATATGATGAGTTGCTGAGGCCAGAAGGCCCGATCGTCTTCGCCGGCGAGCATTTGAGCTATGTCGGCCTGTGGCAGGAAGGTGCGGCGCTGTCGGCGCATGAAGCACTGAAGATCGTTCAGGCGATGGCGGCCGAGCGCGCCGTCGCGGCTTAGATGCGGCTGGCGCGGCGGTTGGCGGCGCGATAAGCCTTGGGCGAGATTGAGGGAGACAGACTATGCGCGGATGGATTCAGGCGGCGGCAATTGCGCTGCTGGTAACAAGCATTCCGGCGGCGGCGAAGCTGGGCAAGCCGGCGGATGTCGCGGCAGCGGTCGCGGCGACGGGTGCGCGGACGCCCGCCAACATTGAACTGGAC
>DATHFE010000054.1:0-9681 GCA_035318245.1 Sphingomicrobium sp.
CATCAGGTCGCGCAGCGCCTTCGGCAGCCGCACCCGCCCGTCCTCGGTCTGGTGATTCTCGAGCAAAGGCACGAGAATCCTCGGACTCGCCAGCGCGGTATTGTTAAGCGTGTGGGCGAACCGCACCTTGCCGTCGACATCGCGGTAGCGAAGGTTGGCCCGCCGCGCCTGCCAATCGTGCAAGGTCGAGCAGCTGTGCGTCTCGCGGTATTTGCCAAGGCTCGGCACCCAGCTTTCGATGTCGTTCATGCGAAATTTGCCCAGCCCCATGTCGCCGGTCGACGTCTCGATCACCTGGTAGGGAATTTCGAGCTCCTTGAGCAGCATTTCGGCCAGTCCGAGCAATTTGGCGTGCCACTCCGCTGAAACCCCCTCATCGGCCTCGCACAGGACATATTGCTCGACCTTCAAGAATTGGTGGACCCGGAGCAGCCCGCGCACGTCGCGACCGGCGCTCCCCGCTTCGCGGCGGAAGCACGGCGAATAGCCGGCGTAGAGGATCGGCAGTTGCGAGCCGTCGAGGATCTCCCCCGAATGGAGCGAGGTCAGCGCGACCTCGGCGGTTCCAGCCAGCCACAATTCGTCGTTGGGAAGTTCGTATGTCTCTTCCTTGTGGCCGGGGAACTGCCCCTGGTTGAGGAAGGCCTGCTCCCGCGCGATTGCCGGAACTGTAATCGGCGTGAACCCCGACTCCGCGATCTGGTCGAGGGCCCAGCCCATCAGCTTGGTTTCGAGCAGCGCCAGACGCCCCTTGAGGCAATAGGTTCGCGATCCCGACACCTGGACGATCCGGCTTAGATCGCCCCAGTCGTTCTTCTCGATCAAAGCGACATGGTCGAGCGGCTCGAACTCGAATTTTGGAACCGCGCCTTCGGTCCGGATGACGACATTGCTGTCCTCGTTCGGCCCGACCGGCGCGCCCTGCCACGGAATCCCCGGCAGCATGAGCAGCATTGCCTTCAGCGCCGCGTCCTTGTCGGCCAGCGCGGCTTCCAATTCTCCCGCCTTGGCGCCCGCCGCCTTGGCCTTGGCACCCAGCGCCGCGCGCTCCTCGGGCGCCGCGCTCTGGAATCCGGCGCTTATCGCATTGCGCTCGGCCCGAAGCGCCTCGATCTCGACTTTGGCGGCGCGCACTTCGGCGTCGAACGCCAGCAGCGCATCGAGGTCGATATCGACCCCTTTGACCGCAATCGCCTTTCGAACAACGTCCGGCTGCTCGCGAATGAAATCCATGCTCAACATGGGGCAGGCACCTGCGCGAAACTCTTCAATGAGGCAAGCCGGACGGGCTAGCTCTTGATGCGGGTGACCTGAATATAGGCCGCCCGCCACCGCCCGCCCACTCGTCGAAACGTATCGGAATAGCGGATGCGGCTGCAGAAACGCTCGCCGCCGGACATCCCGCACAAATTGACCTCGGCGCCGACGATTCCGGCGTCCGATCCCAGCATGGTCACCGCCCGATCGATCAAGGTAATCGGGTCGAATGTGTCGCCGGGCGCGGTCCATCCGTCGATGAAGGCCTTCTTGCCGAGCCGTTTGCCCGACCCGTCGATGTAAATAAGGTCGTTCAAAATCATCCGCTCGAGCACCGCGCCGTCCTTGGTGAGTTGCGCTTTGTCGAAGGCATCGGCGGCGGCAATCAGCGATGCCTTGTCGCTTGGTGCGGCGTTGACGGGCGGAGGAAGGATAAGCGCGAAAACGGCAGCCAGTGCCAATGCGAATCTTGTCATCCGGCTCTGATAAAGTCCGCGATCCCGTTCGTCGCCAGATTTTATCCGCCCGCCCGGTCTAGGCAGATGGCCCATGAGCCTATTCGGGAACGCGCGTTAGCTGAGTGTAGGCAATGCGCCAGCGACCGTCTTTTTTGGACCAGACATGGGCGATGCGCAGCCGGCGACTCTGATGCCGGCCATCCTGCGTCCAGCCAAGATTGAACAGACCGCCGGTCAGCGCCGTATTCCCCCACATTTTTTGCAAAGGCTGCTCGATTTCATAGGGATCCAGTGTGAATCCGGGGACCCTGAAATCGGCGAGGTACGACGTCTTGTCCTGGACGCTGCTGTCCGAATTCACGAGCATGTAATCGTCGGTGACCAGGGACGATAGCTTGGCGACGTCTTTGCGCATGGTCGCCTGGTTATAGTCTTTCCATGCCTGCGCGAGGTCGGGTGGCAACTTGGTACCTTCGGGCCGCGCCGATGCCGAGGACTGTGCCAGTCCGATCACCAATGTCGCCGCAATGGCGGCTGTCGCGATGAAGGTTCGGCGGGTTTGTTCGGCTTTGCCTTGCAGCTGGTTTGGCATTTGGATCGTTCTTTCCGGTGGAGCGCTACGCAGAATCGGGCGGAGGTCAGCGCCGTGTATCGACCGCGATCCAGTTCACCTCCCATGTTGCACCCGCGTCGGCCGAATAGGCCTGCTCGAAGCGCGCGGAGTGAGGCGTCACCTCCGAAATCACGAACCGCACCAGCACGGCGCGGCCGTCGAGCGTGTCCTGGCCGTAGAACAGCCCGCGCCCATTCGCGTCGAATGCGCCATGGACGGGCGCAGTTAGCTGGCCGTTGCGAATGCTCGCAAAATTGAGTGTCCACTGGTGTGCCTTCGGATTGTACAGCCGCAGCGCCACGCCTTCGATCTTCCCCGCGGTCCCCGCAACCGAAAGCTCCACAAGGTTGGCCCGCCCGCCCAGAACCGCACGCACGTCGCTTGTCCCACGATAGTCGAGCCAGTGATTCGATCCGGTCAGCGGCTCCGGCAGGTAGCGCAACTGGGTGGTCCAGCGTCCGATTTCCCAGTCGAAGTCATGCGGGCCGTCGCGGGGGGCCGACGTGGCAGCCGTCGGCGGTCGCCCGGCCGGATCGGCGGAATAGGCGTCGACTGGCGTTGCTGCCAGCATAAGCGCGACGAACAATCGCAAATTCATCCTTGCACTCCCGAAAGGTCCGGACAGGGGGCTTATCGCAGCAATTTTGTAAAGCGAATGTCCGGCGAACGTGCGGCCAAGGTCGGCGAACGCTGGCAAGCTTGCCGAGCCGCGAAGCTTCGGCCAAAGGCCGCCCATGCCTTCCGGCCTTATTGCGCTGCTCGACGATGTCGCCACCTTGACCAAGCTCGCCGCCGCGTCGATCGACGACATTGGCGCGGCGACGGCCAAGGCCGGGACCAAGGCCGCCGGCGTGGTGATCGACGATACCGCGGTCACCCCGCGCTATGTCACCGGCCTGTCACCCGACCGCGAGCTGCCGATCATCGCCAAGATCGCGGTTGGCAGTCTCAAGAATAAATTGCTGATCCTGCTTCCGGTGGCGATGCTCCTGGCCGCCTTCGCGCCCTGGGCGATCACGCCTTTGCTGATGATCGGGGGCGCCTATCTCGCCTTCGAAGCAACCGAGAAAATCGTCGAGGTGCTCTTGGGCGACCATCACGCCGAAGCCGAGCTGGCCGAAGCCGACACGCCGGCCGAACTCGAAGCGCGCCAGGTCAAGGGCGCGATCCGCACGGATTTCATATTGTCGGCCGAGATCATGGCGATCGCGCTCGCCAGCCTTGAGGGCAATTCGCTGGTCATGCAGGGCTTCGCGCTCGCTGCGGTCGGAATCGCGATCACATTCGCGGTCTACGGCGTCGTCGGGCTGATCGTGAAGTTGGACGACATCGGACTTCATCTCGCCGCGCGTCGGGCGCGCATGGCCCAACTTATCGGCAAGGGACTGGTGCGAGGCGTACCCTGGCTGCTGTCCTCACTATCGTCCATCGGCACCGCGGCGATGCTGTGGGTTGGCGGGGGCATCCTGCTTCACGGCGTCGAAGATTTGGGGTTGGAGAGCTTCCCGCACGCCGTCCACGAGAGCGCCGATTGGCTCGCCGCCCAGATCAGCGTTCTCGAAGACGTCACGTCGTGGCTCGCCCGGGCTCTCGCCGCGGCGATCGTCGGGCTGGTCATCGGCGGGATTCTCGTCGTCATCGTCCGCCAACTTACCAAGCACCCTGAACGCTATGTGGTCGACGCATGAACCATTTTCTGATCGTGTTCCTCGGCGGCGGCATCGGCGCGGCTCTGCGTCACGGCGTCAATCGCCTCGCCTTTCACCTCTGGCCGTCATTTCCCGCCGGAACGATGATCGTCAACATCGTCGGATCGCTGGTGATGGGCCTTCTGGTTGGCCTGTTCGCCGCCACGCCGTCGCTCAGCCAGCATACGCGCCTGTTTCTCGCGACCGGGGTGCTCGGCGGCTTCACCACTTTCTCCACCTTCAGCCTCGATGCGCTGACCTTATGGGGGAGAGGCGCCTACGGCCCGTGGCTTCTCTATGTCGGTCTGTCGGTCACGCTATCACTGCTGGCGACCGCCGTCGGATTCCTGATCTCTCGGGGTTTCGCTTAGTCGAAGTGCAGCCGGCGATAGCTTCCGCGGAAGTAGAGCAGGGGGTCCAATTGCGCATCGAAGCTCGCCTTGACCACTTGCCCGACCAAGATGTGATGGTCGCCGCCGTCATGAACGGCGTGCGCGATACACTCGAATACGCTCAGCGATTCCTGCAGGACCGGCGCGCCATATTCCCCCGGCGACCAGATGGTCGTGCCGAAGCGGTCCTCGGCGCGGGTCGAAAAGCGGATCGATTCCGGCTGCTGGCAATTCTGCAGCACGTTGACCGCGAAATATTCGGCGTCGATCAGTGCCTTGGCGCAGGTTGCCGCCTTGGCGATGCATACCAAGAGCAGCGGCGGATCGAGCGACAGAGAGGTGAAGCTGTTAACGGTCAGCCCAACCGGCACGCCGTCTCCGCTGATCGCAGTAACAACCGTCACTCCCGTGGCGAAACAGCCAAGCGCATCGCGCAGGGTGCGCGGGTCGGACCCCGTGCGATATTCGGCGAGGGAGAAGTCGGCGGCCATGCTCAAGGCTATAGCCGTGCCGAAGCCCGCGTCACACCCCGCGCGACAGTCGCTCGAGTCCCGCCAGATCGATCGCCAGCAGTTGCGCGCTCAACGAGTCCACATCGTCCGACACCATGTACAGCGGCTGGAACGCGTCGGAGTGATAGGGCGTCGCGATCGCGTCTCTGATGGTGAAGCGCGGCCGCGCCACCTTCGGGCTGTCGAGACTGATGCGAAATTCGCCGAAGCTCGACGCCAGCCCCGCGCCGAGGATCCTCACTTCGCCATCCTCCTGGGCGAGGCTGAATTCCACGCTGTGCCAGTACAGGCGCGCCGCCCAATCGCCATGCCCGG
This sequence comes from Sphingomicrobium sp., assembly GCA_035318245.1. GTDB lineage: Bacteria > Pseudomonadota > Alphaproteobacteria > Sphingomonadales > Sphingomonadaceae > Sphingomicrobium. The sequence goes on from DATHFE010000054.1 coordinate 5,236, forward strand.
CCGCGATCGCGGCGAGCCCGAGGTCCCCCGAATGCTTCATCATCGCGGCGAAGCCCGGATGGCTGAGCATCGGCACATGGCCGAATATGTCGTGGAACAGATCGGGCTCTTCGAGATAGTCAAGTTGCTCGAAACTGCGGATAAAATTGCCGACCGGGAACACGCGATCGGCGAGCATTGCGAAGAAGATCACGTCGGGCACCAGACCCGGCACCGCGACCGTCGTCCATCCCGTCCGGGCCTCGAGCTTGGCGTTCAGTTCCGCGAGATCCGGGATTCCCGGATGCGACAGGTGCAGCATGTCGAGCCCGTCGCGGAACGGCGTGACGATCCTTGTTCCCAAGGCGTCGACCTGCCGCTCGAACAAAATGTCCCACACCCGGTGGTCGTCGGGCGTGAACGCGTCCCAGCATTGCGGAATGACATAATCCCGCCAGCGGGTGCTCGCGCGGAGCGGGGTCTTGTGGAGGGCTTGCTGCAACATGGGGCGGTCCTTTTCGGGCAATAAAAAACCCCGCCAGGCGGATGCTTGGCGGGGCGGTGAATATGGCTAGACGCGTTTAGCTCAGCCGGTCTTCACCGCGAGCATATAATAGGAATTGCCCGACGCGGCGGTCGGGGCGGGGATGCGGCAAAGGGCGGCGATCCGGCTCATAGGCGTTTCTTATCCGATCCTCGTCCTGAACGCCACCTGTCCCGACTCTGTTCCTCCGTGGACGATGGAACGGGCAAAAATAATCCCGGGCGAATCCAGGGATTCGCCCGGGAAGTTTTTTGTGCGTCTAGCGCATCAGCTGATCAGCCGCGTTCGGGCGCCGGTGGCGGCGGAGGCGGCGGCGGTGGAGGCGGACAGACGTCCGTTGCCAGGATCACCGAGCCATCCGGGCACGTCTGCGTCGCCGGAGGCGGCGGCGGAGGCGGCGGAGGTGGAGGAGGCGGCGGCGGAGGCGGCGGAGGCGGCGGAGCGAAGTTGTAGACCAGGCTCAGCAGCAGGCTGTGCGAATGCAGCTTGGTGTCGCTGTCGAAGTCGAACAGATCGAAGCCCGAATCGAATTCGTCGCCAAAATGGAGCTTGCCCGTCTTGAAGTAGCGATACTTCAGGCCGAGATCGACGTTCGGGCTGATCGCGGTGCGAACGCCGGCGATGAGCTGCCAGGCAAATGCGCCGTCCTTGTCGTCGTCGAAATCGAACGCCTTGACCCAGGCATAGCCGAGGCCGCCGCCGACATAGCCGCCCCATCCGTCGTCATTGCCGAAGTCGAGCAGGACGTTGCCCATCAGCGAAACGACGTTTGTGTCACCGTCGATGTCGGTGTCATTGTCGGAAAGACCAAGGAAGTCCGCCAGATCGTCGCTGACTTTGACCTTATCGCCATTGAGGTGCTTGTAGCCGAGCTCGAGCTCGGTCTTGACCATGCCGAAGTCATAGCCGGCGATCAGGTCGACATCGAGGCCCATGCCGTAATCGATGTCGAATGCATTATTGTCCGAAAAGACGCTGGTGCCGTCACAAGTCAGGCAGTCGACATCCAGATCGGTCTTGGCATCCGCATCGATAATGATGCCGCCTTCGAGCCCCACGTAGAATGAATGATCGCGAGCCATAGCCGGAGTTGAGGTGATTGCAGCCGCTGCGACTGCGGCGAGCAGATACTTGCGCATGCCATTTCCCCTTGTTCAAGCGCTGAGTGATCGATGCTTAACACGTGTTGTTGTCGCGCAAAAGTAGCGAATGATTAGATTGTTTTAAGTGTCGACTGGTATTTGGCGGGTCAGAGCAAGGCGTAAAAAACCCGGGCGAATCAATCGATTCGCCCGGGTAATAGGGGATTGTTACCTTTATTATCCGCGTTCGGGCGCCGGAGGCGGCGGAGGCGGCGGAGGCGGAGGCGGACAGACGTCCGTCGCCAGGATCACCGAGCCGTCCGGGCACGTCTGCGTCGCCGGAGGCGGCGGCGGAGGTGGCGGAGGTGGCGGCGGCGGCGGCGGAGGCGGCGGAGGCGGTGCCGCGCCGAAGTTGAAGATCAGGCTGGCAAGCAGGCTGTGCGAGCTGAAATGATCCTCAATGTCGGTCGACAGCACCGCGTTCGTCGTCCGGTCAACGAGAAGAGGCGCCACTACGCCAAGATCGAACCGGTCCGGGTTGCCCAAGGCAATAAGTGCCGAGTCATCAACGAAGCTGAGCTTGCCGGTCCGGAAATAACGATATTTGAGGCCGAGATCGATGTTTGGGCTGATGGCATAGCGCAAGCCCGCGATCAGCTGCCATGCAAAGGCGCCGTCGCTGTCGCTCCCGAAGCCATTATCGATTTTCACCTTCGCCCAGCCGGCACCGCCGCCCGCGTAGAACGACAGGCCATCCTCGTTGCCAAAGTCGAGAAGGCCATTGAGCATCGCCGAAAAGACGGTGGTCTTGCCGTTAAGGTCGAAATCGCTGGCGACGAAGGGGGCCAGGCCCGGAGCGCCCGGATCCGGTGGGGCGGACGGCCGGTTCAGTGCCGTGTTGAGGCTGGCGATGAAGCCGTCGTCAACCTCGAGCTTGTCCAGCTTGGCCTTCTTCCAGCCGAGCTCGCCCTCGATCCTGAACATGCCGAAATCGTAACCGGCGATCGCGTCAAGATCGATGCCGGTCTTATAGTCGATCCCGAATGCATTGCTGAAATTCGTATCGACGGGGGCCGGCGCCGGGATCAATGGCGCCACAGGATTTTGGGTCGTCGTATAATCGGCGAACACGTCGGCATCATTGTCCCGCGGGAACATGATGCCGCCCTCAACGCCGACATAAAACGAGCCGTCGCGGGCAAATGCCGGCGACGATGTCACCGCAGCCGCGGCCACCGCGGCGAGCAAGTATTTACGCATAATAAGTCCTTGTTCTGGAGCCGTATCAGTGGCCCCTCAACTCGGGTGGCTTGGGAAGGTTTCCGTGATTTGGTTCGCTTCGGGAAAAGGCGGCCGAGCTGTTGCAAACAGGTCACAGGCGGACATGTGCCATGCAGGTCGTCGCGACTAATTTCTTAGCATGTTGAACCCGTTGCGGGCCGCTCGCGTTTTGCCCAGGAAATGCTTATCAACGACGACATGGCCGACCGGAAAGAAATCATGGGTTCGTGGAAGATTGGGCGCGTGGCCCTTGCGGCGCTGATGCTGGGCGCAATGCCCGCCGCCGCGATGGCGCAGACGGTCGCGCAGCCGACGGATTCAGCCGTCGCGCGCTTCTATGGTGCCCGCCAAAGCGCGCCCTTGTGGTTCCGTCCCGGTGCGACCAGCGACGCGGCCGGCCAACTGGTTACGATTCTGCGCCGGGCCCAATATGAAGGCTTTTCCGGCGGGCCCGATCTTGCCAACGAGGTCGACGCCGCAATCCGCGCCGCCCAGAGCGGCGACAAGGCGAAGGTCGCCGCCGCGGAGCGGGTGCTGTCGTCGGCATGGGTGCGCTATGTCCAGGCGATCAGCACACCCACGGAAGGCATGATTTTCGGCTACCTGCCGGCCCGCGTCCCCAATGGCGACCGGATCTTATACGAAGCCGCCAATGCCCCGTCGCTGGGGCAGCATTTGCAGTCGGTGTCGAACCTCAATCCGATCTATGCCCAGCTGCGCGATGCGGCGGTGCTCCAGGCCCAAACCAACGGAGGCGTTCCCGATCCGCGCTTGCTGGCGAACATGGATCGCGTCCGCTCGATGCCGGCCAGCGGCCGCTTCGTCCTCGTCGATGCCGCCAACCAGCGTTTGTGGATGTACGAGAATGGCCAGCCGATCGATTCGATGAAGGTCGTCGTCGGCAAGCTCGAAACGCCGACCCCCCTGATCTCCAGCATGATCCATTATGCGACGCTCAATCCCTATTGGAACGTCCCGGACAGCCTCGTCCGCAAGATCGTCGCCGCCGGCTACCTCAAGGGCGGCGAGAAATATCTCAAGCTCCACGGCTACCAGATCCTGTCCGATTGGGGGCCGAACCCGACGATCATTCCGCCGAGCACGATCGACTGGAAGGCCGTGGCCGCGGGGAACAAGATCATCCGCGTTCGCGAGCTTCCGGGCCCGACCAACGCGATGGGCAAGATGAAATTCTCGTTCCCCAACGTCACCAACATCTTCCTTCACGACACGCCGCAGAAGGAATTGTTCGCCGAGACCCAGCGGACCGAGAGCAACGGTTGCATCCGCCTGGAGGACGCCAAAAGGCTCGGAAGCTGGCTGCTCGGCCGCGATCCGGTCACGATCACGTCGGAGCCGGAACAGTTCGTCAAACTGCCCCAGGGCGTACCGGTCTATGTCACCTACCTGACGGCGACGCCGAGCGACGGCAGGATCGTCTACGCCGACGACATCTATGGCCGGGATCACACAAGCTCGCGCGTTGCGGCTGCCGGCGGCTCGGCAATCGCAGGCTCACAAGCCACGGTGACCCGCTAGCTCCAGCGAAGGAGGGTGCCG
>DATHFE010000055.1:0-4387 GCA_035318245.1 Sphingomicrobium sp.
GGGCCGCGGATCCTGATCGTCGATCCCAAAAGGACCAATCTGACCGTGCTGGCGCGGCGGCTGGGCGACGAGGGCTACCGGATCGCCACCGCCGAAACCGGACAGGCGGCGATCGCCGAGCTGCACCGCAACACTTTCCAGATGATCCTCGCCGAGCTCTATATGCCCGGCATGAGCGGCAGCGAGCTGGTCCGGGCGGTGCGCAGCGAGTCCGTCTGGCGCGACATCCCGATCATCCTGATCACCGGCCGATCGGCGCCCGGCGGCGCGGTTCAGGCCTATGCCGCGGGGGCCGACGACGTCGTGCTGAAGCCGTTCCATTTCGAAGTGCTGGCGGCACGGATCGAGCGGCGGCTGGCGCGCGCCAAGGCGATCGAGGAATTGCGCCGCGACAATGCGACCCTGGACGCGCGGGTGGTGACCAGGGCAATCGAGCTGGGCGAAGTGCGCGTCCGCCTGCTGGAAAGCGAGGCGGAGCTGCGCCGGTTGGCTGGCCTGGTCGTCACCGAGCGGCCAGAAACTCCCTGATTTTCGGCGCCAGATCCTCGCGGTCGAGAGCGATCGCGAGATTGGCGAGGACGAAGCCGGCCTTGTCGCCGCAATCATGACGCACCGCGTCAACTTTCAGCGCGTGGAATGGCTGGTCGCCGATCAATTTGGCCAGTGCGTCGGTCAGCTGGATTTCGCCGCCCGCACCCTTTTCGCCCTTGCCGAGGATCGCCATCACTTCGGGCTGGAGAATGTAGCGGCCGATCACGCCGAGCCGCGACGGGGCGTCGGCCGGCTGGGGCTTTTCGATCAGGCCGCGGACTTCGGTCAGGGCGCCTTCGCTGCTGCCGGGCGAGATAATGCCGTAGCTCGCGGTGCGGTCCGCCGCGACTTCCTCAGTGCAGACGAGGTTGCCGCCGAGCTTGGCGTAGGCGTCGACCATTTGCTTGAGAGCGCCGGGTTTCCCGACCATCAGATCGTCGGGAAGCAGCACCGCGAACGGCTCGTCGCCGACGATGTGGCGGGCGCACCAGACGGCGTGGCCGAGACCCAATGGCTGCTGCTGGCGGACGGCGACGATCTCGCCGAAATCGGATCGCGACGCGCTGAGCGGATCGAGGTTCTTGCCCGCGCCGCGCAGCGCCGCCTCGATCTCGAAGCCAATATCGAAATAATCCTCGAGCGCGCCTTTGCCGCGGCCGGTGACGAAGATGATCTGCTCGATCCCCGCCTCGCGCGCCTCATCGACGGCGTACTGGATCAGCGGCCGGTCGACGATCGTCAGCATTTCCTTGGGAATGGACTTCGTCGCGGGCAGCAAGCGCGTGCCGAGTCCGGCGACCGGGAAAACGGCCTTGCGGATCGGTTTGATCATTGCGGAGTTGCCGGATCGGCTTGTTCGGCCGGGGACAGCGGTTCGCCTTCGAGCGTGGGTGCGGCACCGCCATCGGGCGGCGGCAGGTCGAAGCGGTCGACCTTGCGCGGCACCGATTTGCGCACCAGCTCGTCGACCCGTTCCGGGCGGGCCTGCGGCGCGTAGGTCAACAAGTCCTCGGCGTCGGGCGTCTTCGTCGCCATCAGCGGCCGGACCGGAAGCGACTTGCCGGGTGGCGGCTCCAATTGCGCAGTCTTGCCGCATGCAGCGAGCGCGAGCGTGGCCAGGACAAGGATCCAGCGTTTCATCATTTGCTCCGCCGTGCGGCGCGCGCCGCCGCGATCGCTTCGATTACCCGGACCGGCGCGGTTCCGCCAGCCGAGACGCGCGAGGCGACCGAGGATTCGACGCTGAGCACGGTGAGCGCCGCTTCGGTGATGCGAGGGTCGATCGCCCGGAGTTCATCGAGCGACAGCGCGTCAAGCACCACCCCGCGTGCTTCGGCTGCGGCGACCGCTAGGCCGGCGATGCGGTGGGCTTCGCGGAAGGGAACATCGGCTTCGCGCGCCAGCCAGTCGGCGAGATCCGTCGCAGTCGCGTGGCCCGCGGCCGCCGCGGCGCGCATTTTTTCGGGCACGAAGGTCAGGTCAGCGAGCATTCCGGCCATCGCCGCTAGGCTTAACGAAAGCAGATCGTGTGCGTCGAACAAGGGCGTCTTGTCGTCCTGCAAATCCTTGGCGTAGGCGAGCGGCAGTCCCTTCAGCAGCACCAGCAGCGCGACGAGGTCGCCGACAATCCGCGCCGAATGGCCGCGGACAAGCTCGGCGGCGTCGGGATTGCGCTTGTTGGGCATGATCGACGATCCGGTCGACCAGGCGTCGGGCAGGCGCACGAATCCGAATGGCTGCGATGCCCACAATATGATTTCCTCGGCCAGCCGCGACAAATGGATCGCGGTCAGAGCGGCGGCGGCAAGATAATCGACGACGAAATCGCGGTCGCTGACCGCGTCGAGGCTGTTGGCGGCCGGACGGTCGAAGCCTAGCGCCGACGCGGTCGCATCGCGGTCGATTGGGAATCCGGTCCCGGCAAGCGCGGCGGATCCCAGCGGGCATTCGTTCATTCTTGCGCGGGCATCGACAAAGCGGCTGCGGTCCCTTGCGAGCATCGCCTGATAGGCCATCAAATGGTGGCCGAGCGTCACCGGCTGGCCCGATTGCAGATGCGTAAAGCCCGGCGTGACCGTCGCGGCATGTTCCTCGGCGCGGTCCAGCAGGACGTTCTCGAGCGCGTCGATCCGCCCCAGCACTTCGTCGATCGCCGAGCGGACAAACAATTTGAAATCGGTCGCCACCTGGTCGTTGCGCGATCGCGCGGTGTGAAGGCGGCCGGCGGCAGGGCCGATCAGCTCGCCGAGGCGGTGCTCGATGTGCATATGGATGTCTTCTAGCGCCGGGTCTTCAACCAGCTTGCCCGATTCATATTCGTCGGCAATCGTCGTGAGCCCCTTATCAATCGCCGCGGTGTCGTCGCTCGAAAGGATTCCTTGTTGCCCAAGCATCGCGGCGTGCGCGCGGCTCGCGGCGAGGTCTTCGCGCCACAGGCGCTTGTCGATTCCGATCGAGGCATTTATCTCGCGCATCACATCGGCGGGGCCACCGGCGAACCGCCCGCCCCACATTTTATTGGAGTTGCCTGTGCGGGTGATGCTGCTGTTCCTTGCGCTGCTGGCGATTGCCGGATGCGATAGGCAAAAGCCCGTTGGCCAGCAAGGCGGGGCGCAGCAAGGCGAGGCGGCTGAGGGCGTGCCGGCCGGGCCGAAGCGCGGGATCGACCGCAGCCACGCCGGAGCCGGTGCGCCCGACAGCGTGTTTCACGATCCCGACGGCGAGGACATCACCCTGTCGGAATTTCGCGGCGTTCCGGTGCTGGTCAATCTTTGGGCGAGCTGGTGCGTGCCGTGCATCAAGGAATTGCCGACTCTCGGGAAACTTGAAGAATCGCACGCCGTTGACGGGCAGTTGGGGGTGATCGCGGTCAGCCAGGACATGGCGCCCAAAGCGTCGGTCGACGCCTTCCTCGCGCAGAATCACATTGGGCGCTACGCCGCTTTCCACGACCCTGAATCGCACCTGATGTCCGCGCTCTACGCCCAGGTCCTGCCGACCAGCGTGCTATATGATTCTCATGGGCGCGAGGTGTGGCGCTATGTCGGCGACCTCGATTGGACGAGCGACGAGGCCAAAAAGCTGCTCAGCGAGGCGAGGTAACAGGCTTGGATCGCCGCAGCTTGCGGAGCAGCCGCCCGTCGATCGCGGCCAAGCCGAGGGCAATCAGCGCCAGACCAGCGAAATCCTGCGCGGCAAGCACTTCGTCCAGGAACAGGCTGCCGAACAGGATGGCGAACGGCGGCACCAGCAAGGTGACCAGCAGGGCATTGGTCGCGCCCGCCGAATCGATCAGCTTGAAATAGAGGACGTAGCCGAACGCGGTGCACAGCAGTGCCAGCGCGACGATCGCGCCCCACGCAGTCATCGGCGGCAGCGGCTGGGTCCAAGGCTGGTCGACCATCATCGCCACCGGCAGCATCATCAGCGCGCCGGCCGTAAGCTGGCCGGTCGTGACCGACATCGGCGACAGACCCATGCGCCGGAATCGGCGCGCCCAGACCGCCGCAACCGCATAGCAGAGCGCGGCGGCAATGCAGGCAAGTTGGGCGAGCGCATCTGTGCCGACATTGGCCAGCAGGGTCGGCCCAATCATCGTCGCGACGCCGCCGAAGCCGAGCAGGACCCCCGCGACCTTGCGCGGCGTCATCCTTTCGTCCTCGGTGAAGAGATGGGCGACGAGTACGCCCCAGATCGGCGTAGTGGCATTGAGGATCGAAGCCAGCCCGCTGGCGATGTGTGTCTGTCCCCAGCCGAACAGAGTGAAGGGCAAGGCATTGTTGAGCAGCGCCAGCAGCAGGATCGATCCCCAGACCTCGCGCGGCAGCCCAAGGCGGTCGCCCCTGACCTTCAGAAA
>DATHFE010000056.1:0-2329 GCA_035318245.1 Sphingomicrobium sp.
ATTCCGGGGTACCCAGCGCGAGGGAGCTTGAGGCCGAAACAGATGACGTCACGGCTGAAACCGGCACGAATGGGTGCCAGATCAGCGCGGGCGACACATGTCAGGTTTATGTCAGTTGGCCCGTCTGGCCGAAATAGTCGAACCGATCGGTCGAAACGCGTGCTGCCACGCCACTGGATTATGGATTCATGCCCTAGAGCGGGATGAGGTCAGGTTGATTCGATTTGGGATTCCCAAATCAGGGCGGCTCTGATTCAACATGCTGGCTGGGACGGAGGCCAGCATGGATGGGCAAGCCTTATTCGATGGATCTTCGTGAGCGGGTCGTTGCGGCAGTCGATCCGGGTGGTCTGTCTTGCCACCGGGCGGCGGCGCAATTCGGGGTGGGGGTTAACACCGCGATTCTCTGGGTTCGGCGCTTCCGAGAGACCGGCAGCGTTGCGCCGGGCCAGATGGGTGGGCACAAGCCGAAGAAGATTTCGGGGAAGCACCGTGATTGGTTGCTGGAGCGCACCAGGGCAAGGGACTTCACCTTGCGCGGGCTGGTGGCCGAACTTGCCGAGCGTGGGCTCAAGGTCGACTATCGGTCGGTATGGGAGTTCGTCCACGCCGAGAATCTAAGCTTCAAAAAAAAGCGTCGTCGCCAGCGAACGCGACCGTCCTGACGTCGCCCGCCGGCGCGCGCAATGGCAGAAGTACCAGGGCCAGATCGATCCTGAGCGCCTGGTCTTCATCGACGAGACCTGGACCAAGACCAACATGGCCGCCTTGCGGGGTTGGGCGCCGTGCGGCGCCAGGCTCACAGCCAAGGTCCCGCACGGACACTGGAAGACCACAACGTTCCTGGCCGCGTTGCGCTATGATCGGATCGAGGCACCATGGGTTCTCGATGGCCCGATCGACGGTGAGAGCTTTACAATTTACGTCGAGAAAGTTCTGCTCCGGACCCTGCAGCCGGGCGACATCGTCATCATGGACAATCTCGGCAGCCACAAAGGTAAAGTCGTGCGAGCACTCATCCGCTCGGTTGGCGCCAAGCTGTTCTTCCTGCCGAAATATTCGCCCGATCTGAACCCGATCGAGCAGGTCTTCGCCAAGCTCAAGCACCTGCTGCGCAAAGCTGCCGCACGAACCGTCGAGGCCGTCTGGGCCGCAATCGGTCAGGCGCTCACAGCCTTCATGCCAAACGAATGCGCCAACTACTTCGAAAACGCGGGATACGCCTCAACCTAAATTCATCCCGCTCTAGGCCGCCTCGCGCAGGCCGGCCAGGAAACTGTCGACGCTCTTGAACAGCGCGGTGGCGTGCTGGTTGAGTTCGCCGGAAGCGACCAGCACATTGTTGGCGAGCACGCGCGACCGGTCGGCGGCCTGGCTGGCGCCGGTGACGTTGAGCGAGACTTCGCTGGTGCCCATGGCGGCCTGCTGCACGCTGCGCGCAATCTCGCGCGTCGCCGAATCCTGCTCCTCGACGGCGGCAGCGATGGTGGTGGCGATGCCGCTGATCTCCCGGATGGTGTCGCTGATGCCGCCGATCGCGATGACGCAATCGCCGGTGGCGGACTGGATCGCGGCGACCTGACCGGCGATCTCCTCGGTCGCCTTCGCGGTCTGGCTGGCGAGTTCCTTGACCTCGGAGGCGACCACGGCGAAGCCGCGGCCGGCGTCGCCGGCACGCGCCGCCTCGATGGTCGCGTTGAGCGCCAAAAGATTGGTCTGGCTGGCGATGGCGCCGATCAGGCGAAGCACGTCGCCGATTTTTTCGCCGGCGGCGGAGAGACTCTCGACCATTTCGGTGGTTTGCCCGGCCTTGACCACGGCGCCATCGGCGACGCCGCTGGAATGGGTGACCTGACGGCCGATCTCGGCCACGGAAGAGGCAAGCTCCTCGGTGGCGGCGGCGACCGTGCTGACGCTGGCGGAAGCTTCCTCGGATGCGGCGGCGGCGGCCGCAGCCCGTTCCGAGGTGCCGTTGACGCTGGCGGTGATCTCGCCGGCGACGCGCTGCATGTCCTTTGTCGCGTTGGCGACGGCGGTGACGACGCCCTTGACGTCGGCCTCGAACCGGTCGGCCATCTCGCGTTGCAACGCCTTCTTTTCCTGCTCGGTATTCAGTTTTGCGGTTTCCTGCGCCTCGCGCATGCCTCGCGCGTCGATCATGCTGCGGCGGAACACGTCGACCGCTACTGCCATGGTGCCGAGTTCGTCCTTGCGCTCGCCGCCGGGGATCGTCACCTCGATATCGCCGCTGGAAAGACGGTTCATGACCGCGGTGATCGCCGCCAATGGGCGCGACAGTCCGCGGCCGAGCAGGAACGCCAGCACAACG
>DATHFE010000057.1:0-2153 GCA_035318245.1 Sphingomicrobium sp.
TGATTCCGCCACGACATCTTCCGCATCTTTGTCCTCGCGCAGGCCCTTGAAGGAAGCTTGCCTAATCATGCCCGATCCGGTCCAGCCCTCGAACTCGATTTCCGCAAGCAACGCAGGTTTGAGCCAGCGGACGTTCTTCTCCTTCGGGGGCGCGTTCGCCCCGCTGAAGGGGCTCGTCTCGCGCGTCAGTTTCTGCAGTTTGGGCAGCAGCGTTTTCACCGCCTCGCGGCCGAAGCCGGTGCCGATGCGGCCAACGTACTCCAGGCGGCCGTCACGGTTGACGCCGGCGAGCAGCGATCGCACCGTGCCTTCCTCCGTCGTCCAGCCGCCGAGCACGACTTCTTGTCCCGCGCGGCATTTTGCTTTGACCCAACTGTAGCCGCGGCCGGAGAAGTAGGGAGCGCTGAGTTGTTTCGAGATGATGCCTTCGAGTCCCATCTTGCAGGCGGAGGCCAGCACGGCCTCGGCATTCGACTGCAGGTGCGCAACGTAGCGAATGCGGCTGTTCGGGCCTTGGCCGCTCAACAGCTTTTCGAGCCGGGCCTTGCGCTCGCTCAGGGGCAGCGTGCGCAAATCCTCTTTGGCTGCGAACAACAGGTCAAAGGCATAGCAGACCAGCTCGTCGGTCTTCTCCTCGGAGAGCGCTGCCTGCAGCGCGGCGAATTTCGGCAGTTGACGCTCATCCAGCGCGACGATTTCGCTGTCGACGATGCAGTCGGGCAACTCGGCGGCGTCCTTGGCGATGGCCGCGAATCGGTCGGTCCAATCAAGACCCTTGCGCGTGCGGATCACCGCGCGGCGCTTTTCAACCCTGATCTGCGCTCGATAGCCGTCGAATTTGACCTCGTGTGCCCAACCGGCTTGGTCCGGCGGCCGGTCAACCAGTTTGGCCAATTGCGGCTCAACGAACTTCGGCATAACGCGCACCATCACGGGCTTCGCGCGAACGGGCTTCGCCGGTGCCGCGCGAGTCGCCGGTGCTGCGCGAGTCGCCGGTGCTGTGCGAGTCGCCGGTGCCCCGCGAGTCGCCGACGTCGCGGGCGTTGCCGGCGCTAGCGCCGCGGTTTCGTCCTCGGGGTTCTTGCCGATCCAGACCGCATTGGCCTTGCCGGGTTTGGTGGTGGCGAGCATGAAGGGCTTGGGGGGCTTCCCCGCGCCGGCTGCGATTTGTTCCATGGATCGGCCCGAGGCGACCGAGTGGTCCTCATTCAGCAGCGCTTCGGCGCCGCCGGCCTTTGAACTGTCATCACGGTGCTTGATCAGCAGCCAGTTGGTTCGCTTGCCGCCAAATTTGTCGCCGCGCATGCGCACCAGAACCCAGCTGCCCTGAAGCTTTTGGCCTTCCAGCGTGAACTTCAGGTCGCCGCCCTTGAAGCCGTCTTCCGTCGACTTGGCGCCTTCCGGGATCCAGTAGCCGCGGTCCCATAAGAGAACCGTGCCGCCGCCGTATTCGCCTTTCGGGATGGTGCCTTCGAAATCACCGTAGTCGAGCGGATGATCTTCCACTTCCACCGCGAGCCGCTTGTCGGCCGGATCGTTCGACGGGCCGCGCGCGACCGCCCAGGATTTGAACACGCCGTCCCATTCCAAGCGCAGGTCGTAGTGCAGTTGCCGGGCGGCGTGCTTTTGCACCACGAAGCGCAGTCGCGGGGAGGGCGCCACGCGCCGCTCGCCGGAAGGCTCGGCGGTTTTCGAAAAATCGCGTTTGGTTTGATAGAGGTTAAGCGCGGGCTTCGCCATCACGCGCCCTGATCCATCATGCGCCGGTATGCCAGCAGGTGGCGCAACGAGGACTTCGGGTCTCTGGCCCGTTCGTAAAGACGAGCCAGATTGAAGTGAGCATCGGCGAACTGAGGATCGAGAGCCAGCGCTTCACGGTACGCGACGATGGCCTCGGGCTCGCGGCCCAGATCCTCGAGCAGCACGGCGAGATTGAATACCAGAAACGGCTCCGCCTGACCGCTGAATCGATAGACCTGTTCCGCTTCGGCCAGGCGGCCGTCCAAATGCAGCAGCCTCCCTAAATTGATTCGCGCTTCCAGATGATTCGGATCCGCTTTGAGGGTCGCTTCGTAGGCGCTGCGCGCCGTCGGCGGATCGGTTTCTTCGAGCGCCAAGCCCTTGGCAAAATATTCTTCGGCGGACGTGTCGGG
>DATHFE010000058.1:0-30634 GCA_035318245.1 Sphingomicrobium sp.
ACCGAGCCGGCCACCGCCTCCCCGTTGTTCGGCACTCCCAATTTCATCTCGACCCCGCATCTTGGCGCATCGACCAACGAGGCGCAGGTCAATGTCGCAATCCAGGTCGCCGAGCAGATGGCCGACTTCCTGTTGCTCGGAGGGGTCACCAACGCGATCAACATGCCCAGCCTGACCGCCGAGGAAGCTCCGCGGCTCAAACCCTACATGGCGCTGGCGGAAAAGCTCGGGTCGCTGGTCGGCCAGATCGTCGGCACCGAAGTTCGCTCAATCGCTGTGGAGGTGGAGGGCGCGGCGGCCGAGCTCAACATGAAGCCGATCACGGGCGCCGTGCTGGCCGGTTTGATGGGCACCTATTCGGACACGGTCAACATGGTCAACGCGCCGTTCCTGGCCAAGGAACGCGGGCTCGACGTGCGCGAAATCCGACACGACCGCGAAGGCGATTATCATACGCTCGTCGCAGTGACGGTCGGCACCGCGAGCGGAGATCGCCGCGTCGCGGGAACCCTGTTCGGCAACAAGGCGCCGCGCCTGGTCGAGATGTTCGGGGTCGAAGTCGAGGCAGAGCTTAGCGGCGCGATGCTTTACATCGTCAACACCGACGCACCGGGCTTCATCGGCAAGCTCGGCACCACGCTTGGCGAAGCGGCCATCAACATCGCCACCTTCAACCTCGGCCGCCGCGCCGAGGGTGGCGAAGCGGTGGCGTTGGTGGCGGTCGACGATCCAGTGGATACGGAGGTGATCCAAACGTTATGCGAGCTGCCCGGCGTGCGAGAGGTTGTGCCTTTGCGCTTCTGAATGCGAATGTCCGTTAACGATCCATTGCGGACAATCAAAGGACGTGCGTACGAGCAAGTGAACACGCGAACTGTGAACAGGTCATCGACTAGGCGGCCTTCGCCCTGGCCCGGCGGCCGATCATCAGCGGCCGCTCGTAATATTCGATGGGTTTGGGCCGCCCTATGAGAAATCCTTGGACTTGGGTGCAGCCCATTTCGCGCAAAGCTTTGAGCTGGGCCTGTTGCTCCACCCCTTCGGCGACAACGATGATCCCGAGGTTCCGGCTAAGGTCGATGACCGACCGGATGATCTCGCGCGATGCGCGTCCGCTCATGTCCGCAACGAAGCTTTGGTCGATCTTGACCTTGTCGAACGGGAACATCCTGAAATAGCTGAGAGACGAGAAACCGGTCCCGAAGTCGTCGAGCGAAACGCGGACGCCAAGCGCTTTGAGGTCATTAAAGATCCGTAGAGCCTGTTGCGGATTGATCAGCAGCGCGCTTTCCGTGACTTCGATCTCCAGTCGGCGCGGGTCGAGCCCGGTTTCCGCGAGCACCATTGCGATCCTCTGGCAGAGATCCTCTTCGAGGAACTGCAACGGCGATACATTGACGCATAAGGTAATCCGGGGGCCCCAGCGGGCGGCGTCGCGACAGCTCTTGCGAAGCACCCACAGCCCCAGCTTCTGGATCAATGCACGCTCTTCGGCGAGCGGAATGAACACGTCTGGTGCGATCGGCCCGAGGTCCGGATGATCCCAACGCAAAAGCGCCTCGAGGCATTCCAGCGCCCCGCTCTTGGCATCAACGATGGGTTGATACTCGATCCGGAACTGATCATCGTGGATCGCCAGCGCCATGTCTGCCTGAAGCTTGAAGCGGTCCCTCAGTTTCTCTTCGATCGACCCGTCGTAAAAGCAAGCCAGACCTCGACCTAACACCTTGGCGCGATAAAGCGCGACATCTGCTTGCCGACTCAGTTCGTCAGCACAGTGTGAGTCCTTAGGAAAAATGGCGACGCCGACGCTCGCGCTGATCATTAGAGTGTGACTGTGGATCGTGAACGAACGCCCCAGGCTGGCGAGCACGCGATCCGCTAGGGTATGAGCGTTGGCAGGCTGGGCCCCACCGCATTGGACAACGACAAACTCATCGCCGCCCGTGCGGGCCACCAGATCTTCAGCCCGGACGACACTCCGAAGTCGTTCAGCAACCGCGATCAGGAGCCCATCACCCACATAATGCCCGTGGGAGTCGTTGACGGCCTTGAAGCCGTCGAGATCGATACAGAGGACTGCCAGCGGCTCACCGGCTTCCTTCGCTTGCCCGACAACTCGCAGCAGGTGCGATTCGAGCAGCAGGCGATTGCTAAGTCCGGTCAGGGGGTCATGATAGGCGAGGTGAGCGATCCGCAACGCGGCCTTCTCACGATCAGTTACCCTGTCGAAGACGACCACGAGGAATGCAAGCACGACCAGCAACACCGTCCCCGCAACGACCAGCGCGACTATTGAATTATTATCCAGCAGTTGCCCTGCCAACACCTGCTCCGGCACCGGGACGATTGTTAATGCGCCCATGCCTACGAAATGCAGCATGCAGATCGCACCAATCAACGCCAGCGACGGCCGCCACGGGATGGTGCCGTGATGCCGGCGCTGCAGGCGCACAGCCCAGACGCTGAACAGGGCGGCGCCAAACACCGAGGCTGCGACCAGGCCGGGGTCCCAAACCAAGACACCCGACACCCTCATCGCCGCCATGCCCAGATAATGAACCGTGCAAATGCCGGCGGCGACCAGCAACCCGCCGGCGACCGCCGAAAATTTGCTGGGCTTTAGCGAGAGCCACCAGCCGAGCGGCATCAGTGCCAAAGCGGCGAGGGCGGAAGCTAGGGTCAGCGCCGGATCGTAAAAAACAGGGATTCCCGGGTCGTAGGCAAGCATCGCGATGAAATGCGTCGCCCATGTGCCCGTCACCGAAACCACTCCAGCCAGTATAGGCCATCCGGCCCGTTGGCGTTTCGCCATCTCGGCGTGATCGAGGATCGTGAACACCGTAAATGCCGCAAGCACACATACCAAAGCGCCGACGGCAACGAGCCCCGGATTATGGTCGTGAACTAGGCCAGCAACGGTGTGATGCATTGCGTTGAGGTTCCCCCGTGGCGCAAACCGAGGACCTTGCTCTGAATGAATAGCGTAGAGGTCGCCTTAAGATTTGATCCAGATCGGCTGCTATATGCTCTCTCAAAACCGCTTGCCGGCATTATCAAGGAACTAGATAGTTTCTTGGCTAGACGCTGAGTGAAGTAAGCCAATAATCCTAAGCCATCACTGAGTGTCGGCTTTCCAGCCTTAGCGGACATTGAACTCCCTAACCCGCAGCCTAGCCAGCTAGACGCATCGGCGGCGGCACCCTAGGAGCCGCTCGGGCTTTCAAAGGGAATCACCGTGGGCAACGTCACCGTCATCGGCGCGCAATGGGGCGACGAAGGCAAGGGGAAGATCGTCGACTGGCTCGCCAGCCGCGCCGACATGGTCGTCCGCTTCCAAGGCGGCCACAACGCCGGCCACACGCTCGTCGTCGGCGATCAGACCTACAAATTGTCGTTGCTGCCGTCGGGCATCGTCCGCGGCACGCCGTCGGTGATCGGCAATGGCGTGGTTCTCGATCCGTGGGCGCTTAGAGCCGAAGTCGAAAAGATCGCCGCCCAGGGCATTGCGATCACGCCCAACGTATTGATGATCGCCGAGACCTGCCCGCTGATCCTGCCGATCCACCGCGATCTCGACGCGCTTCGCGAAGACGCCAGCGGGGCGGGCAAGATCGGTACCACCCGCCGCGGCATCGGCCCGGCCTATGAGGACAAGGTCGGTCGCCGCGCGATCCGCGTCTGCGACCTCGCCCATTTGTCCGAGCTCGAGCCGCAGCTCGACCGCCTCTGCGCCCACCACGACGCGCTTCGCGCCGGGTTCAACGAGCCGCCGGTCGACCGCGAACGCCTCCGCCGCGACCTCTCCGCGATCGCCGATTTCGTCTTGCCTTTCGCCCGCCCGATCTGGCGGGACCTCGACGAAGCCCGCCGCGCCGGCCGCCGGATCCTGTTCGAAGGCGCGCAGGGCGTGCTGCTCGATGTCGACCACGGCACCTATCCCTTCGTCACCTCGTCCAACACCGTCGCCGGGACCACCGGCGCCGGATCGGGCACCGGGCCGTCGTCGGCCGGGTTCGTGCTCGGCATCGTCAAGGCCTACACCACCCGGGTCGGCTCCGGCCCCTTTCCGACCGAGCTCGGCGATGAAATCGGCCAGCGGCTCGGGGAGCGCGGCCATGAATTCGGCACCGTCACCGGCCGCCAGCGCCGCTGCGGCTGGTTCGACGCGGTGCTGGTCCGCCAGTCGGTCGCGGTGTCGGGCGTGACCGGCATCGCGCTGACCAAGATCGACGTGCTCGACCATTTCGAAACGATCAAGATCTGCACCAGCTATCGCATCGAAGGCCGCACGTTCGATTATCTCCCGCCCCACGCCGCTGACCAGGCGCGGGTCGAGCCGATCTACGAGGAAATGCCCGGCTGGAGCGATTCGACCCGCGGCGCCAAGAGCTGGGCCGAGCTTCCCGCGCAGGCGATCAAATATGTCCGCCGCATCGAGGAATTGATCCGCTGCCCGGTGGCGCTGGTCTCAACCTCGCCCGAGCGCGACGACACGATCTTGGTGCGGGATCCGTTCGCCGGCTAATGCCGGATAGAGAAACCGCGTCCCGGCTCGGCCGCAATTTCTTCGATCGCAACGTCATCGACTTCGGCCATCGGCGGGCCGCGACGGAGTTCCGCGATCAGCGCTCCGACCGCATCCGGCTCACCCGATGCGCTGACCTCGACCGACCCATCGGGGCAATTGCGCGCCCAGCCTGAAACGCCGAGGCGCTTGGCCATATCGGCGGTCCACTGGCGGAAGAACACGCCCTGGACGCGACCCGCTATGCGGATTCGGCGGCCGACCGCCGCCATCACACCGTCGCGATGTCGGGGGCGTCCTCGGCCTTCATTCCGACGACGTTGTAGCCCGCGTCGACATGGTGGATCTCGCCGGTCACGCCGCTCGCCAGGTCGCTGAGCAGATACAGCCCCGCCCCGCCGACATCCTCGATCGTCACATTGCGGCGCAGCGGCGAATTATATTCGTTCCACTTCATGATGTAGCGGAAGTCGCCAATCCCGCTCGCCGCCAGCGTCTTGATCGGGCCGGCGCTGATCGCGTTGACGCGGATTCCTTCGGGCCCAAGGTCGGCGGCGAGATAACGGACGCTGGTTTCGAGCGCGGCCTTGGCGACGCCCATCACGTTATAGTGCGGGATAACCTTCTCGGCGCCGTAATAGGACAGGGTCAGCAGGCTGCCGCCCGGTTTCATCACCCGTCGCGCGCGCTGCGCCACCGCGCAGAAACTGTAGACGGAGATGTTCATGGTCATCAGGAAATTGTCGAGGCTGGTATCGACGTAGCCGCCACGAAGCTCGTTCTTGTCCGAGAAACCGATCGCGTGGACGACGAAATCGATCCCGTCCCAGCGTTTCGCAATCGCCTCGAATGTCTGGTCCAGCAACGCCATGCCGCTGACGTCGCACTCGACCACCATGTCGCTGCCGAGCTCCGCGGCCAGCGGGCGGACCCGCTTGCCGAGCGCCTCGCCCTGATAGCTGAAGGCAAGCTCGGCTCCCTGCTCGGCCAATTGCTTCGATATGCCCCAAGCCAGCGACTTGTCGTTGGCGAGGCCCATGATCAGACCGCGCTTCCCTTGCATCAATCCGCTCACAAGGCACCTGCCCCTTCTTCCTTGCGGACGTCTTCGCCCGGCTCGGGCTCCTCGACCACCAGCTCGTCGCTATAGGGTCCCGAATAGATTTCGCCCTTTAACGCCGTGCCGCCGGTTTCCGCCAGTGCGGCGTTCAATTCGGCGCCCATCACCACTCCCAGCCCAATGACGAAAAAGAAGATCAGGGCGATCATCACGCCGGCGAGACTGCCGTAGGTCAGGCTGTACCCGCCAAGCAATTCGATCGCGCTGGGCAGAAGCTCGACGGTCACCAGCCACCATGCCGTGACCAGTAGCGCGCCAGGCCATTTTCGGCAGCCCATCTTGCGATAGCGTGACGGGGTCAACGCCAGGAACAGGATGTAGAAGGTGAAAAATAGAGTCGCCGCTGGCACCAGGCGATAGAATCCGAGTTTCGTCCCCAGTCCTTCCGAAAAGGGCAGTTTGGTGACCACATAATGATGCACCGAAGCCAGGGCCACGGTTGCGCCGAAGGCGGTCATTAGCAGGAACACAGCGCCCACGATCAAGCCGATCGAGCCCAGACGATACGACCAGAATGGCGCGCAGAACTCAATGCCGTAAGCGCGGCGGAGGATGTCACGGATCGTCTCGATAAAGCTCGCCGCGGTCCACAATCCGACGATTGCGCCGAACCACAGCAATGGCCCG
Source organism: Sphingomicrobium sp. (assembly GCA_035318245.1). GTDB lineage: Bacteria > Pseudomonadota > Alphaproteobacteria > Sphingomonadales > Sphingomonadaceae > Sphingomicrobium. The sequence goes on from DATHFE010000058.1 coordinate 6,276, forward strand.
GTACGTACCGTCAGCACTTCCTGGATCGGCGCGCTGAGCACGCTTGCGACATTGGCTGGTAGGCGGCTGAGGATGGTCGCTACGGCCAGCTGCGAATCTTCGTTGCGGCCGATCAGATGCGCCACCGCGGCGGCAAGGATGAGGAACGGGAACAGCGCCAGAAGCGCCAAATACGCGAGGTTTCCGGCGTGGATGAAGCCGTCGTTATAGACCCCGACCACGACCCGCTTGACCACTTCGAACGGTTTGCTCCCCGGACGGATCGCATCGACCACATCCTGGCCGAATTTCGCTCTCGCCGCCGCCAGCCGTTTGCGCCTCGCTTCGGGAGATTGGGGCGAAATGTCCTTCATGCGCCGCGTCTATACGCCCAGCGCAGTACGCGGGTTGCCACCGCCGTTCCAGCTCTCCGCGAATTTTTCGAGATCCGGATCGTCCTTGGGCAGGTCGACGCTCAGCACGACCAATTCATCGCCGCGCTTGCCAGCCTTGTCGGTGAATCCCCGCCCCTTCAGCCGCAGGACCTTGCCCGACGTGCTGCCTTTGGGGATGGTCAGCATCACCGCGCCCTCGGGCGTCGGCACCTTCACCTTCGCGCCCAATGCCGCTTCTTTCAGGGTCACGGGCAGCGTCAGCCGGATGTCGTTTCCGTCACGAACATAAAAAGGATGCGGCGCGATTTCGATGGTGATGATCGCATCGCCCGGTCCGGCCGGTCCATTTTCGCCCTGGCCGGCAAGGCGAATGCGGGTCCCGTTTTCGACCCCTTTGGGCAGCTTGACGTCGATCGTCCGACCACCTGCGAGCGTGACCCGCTGCTGTTTCAATGTCGCGGCATCGATGAACGGTACTTTCAAGCGATAGGCAATATCGTCGCCCTTCCTCGCGGCGCGGGCGCGTCCGCCAAAGCCGCCGCCGCCGCGCCGCGCTCCGGCAGCACCGAACAAGCCTTCGAACAGATCGCTGAGATCGGCCGCGTCGCCGCCCATTTCGAAGCCGCCCGGGAAGCCTTCGAACCCGCCGCCTGCTCCGGGGTGCGGCCCCGCTCCTCCGCCCCCGTATCCGCCGCCGCCAAATCCGCCACCTCCGAACGGTGATTTGGGATTGCCGTCCTCGTCGATCTCGCCGCGGTCGTAGCGCGCGCGCTTATCCTTGTCGGACAGGATGTCGTAGGCGTTGGTGACCTCGCCGAAGCGCTTCGCTGCTTGCGGATTGTCCTGGTTGCGGTCGGGATGAAGCTGTTTCGCGAGGCTCCGATAGGCCTTTTTGACCTCCGCCTCGGTTGCCCCGCGCTTGATTCCGAGCCGTTGATACAAATCCATGACAGCTCCCATGCCGCAAGCGGTGACATGTTTCCAGATGGGTGACGGGTCTTGCGGGGAAACCGCGCTGCGTCCTAAGGCCGCGTTCCATGGCCGCCGACCCCATTGCCCACGATCCCATCAAGCTCTTCGACGCCTGGTTCGCCGAGGCGCGCGCGTCGGAGCCCAACGACCCGGAAACGATGGCGCTTGCCACAGCCGACGCTGCCGGGCGACCATCTGTGCGTATGGTGCTGCTCAAAGGACATGGCCCCGACGGCTTCGTCTTTTACACCAACCTCGACAGCCGCAAGGGCGAGGACTTGGCGGGCAATCCTCACGCCGCCTTGCTGTTCCATTGGAAGGCGCTGCGCCGCCAGATCCGTATCGAAGGACCGGTCGCGCTGGTCAGCGATTCCGATGCCGATATCTACTTCGCCAGCCGCAGCCGCGATTCGCAGCTGGGTGCCTGGGCATCGGACCAATCGCGGCCGCTGTCCGATTGCGCAACCTTTGAAGCACGGTTCAATGATTTGCGCTTGAGCTTCGAAGGCCGCGACATTCCTCGCCCGCCGCGCTGGTCGGGATTCCGGGTCGCACCGCAAACGATGGAATTCTGGATCGACCGCGAGCACCGCCTCCACGAGCGCCGCTTGTTCACCTGGCAGGGTGCATGGAGTGAAAGCCTGCTCTACCCGTGACGGCGTTCAACGACCTCCACGAACTTCGCTCGAAGCTTTCGACCCGCGCTGCCGCGGCCAGCGTCTCCGCCGCGCTGTTCCTGCTTTGCCTTAAGGGCTGGGCGGCAATGGCGACCGGATCGATGGCGATGCTCGGCAGCCTCGCCGATACCGGCCTCGATCTCATCGCCAGCCTCGTCACCCTCGCCGGCGTGCGCATTGCGGCGCTGCCAGCCGACAGTGACCACCGCTTCGGCCACGGGAAGGCCGAAGCTCTGGTCGCCCTTGTTCAGATCGTCCTGATCACCTTCTCGGCGCTGGCGATCGGCTTCCGTTCGGGCCAGCGCCTGATAACGGGCGCGGAAACTGGGTCGGCCGAACTTGGGGTCGGTGTTTCGCTCGCCGCAATTGCTGTGACTTTCGCTCTGATCACGTACCAGCGCCACGTCGTCGCCCGCACAGGCTCAGTCGCGATCGCGACCGACCGGGCGCACTACCAGTCCGATTTGCTGCTTAACGGATCGGTCATCGCCGCATTGGTGCTCGATCAATATGCCGGACTGGTCGGCGCAGACGCGGTGTTTGGCCTGCTCATCGCCGCCTGGCTGTTGTGGGGCGCATGGCGCGCCTCGTCGCGCTCGATCGACCAGTTGATGGATCGTGAATGGCCCGAGGCGCAGCGCGCCGAATTCCTCGCAGCCGCGGCCGACTACCCGGAGCTTGCCGGACTTCACGATCTGCGCACCCGGACCAGCGGGTCGCACAATTTCGTCCAGTTCCATGTCTGGGTGCCGGCCGACTGGACGGTGCGCCACGCGCATGACCGGATGGACGCGGTCGAGGAAGCGCTGCAGGAGCGCTTCCCTGGGACCGAAATCCTCATCCACCTCGACCCCGAAGGCCATACCGACCGCGAGACCATGCTGCCCTCTGACCTCACCGAGAATATCTGATGGCGACCACGCCCTTCTTCCAGGTCGATGCCTTCGCCGAGCGGCCGCTGGGCGGCAATCCGGCGGGGGTGATGCCGCTGACGCACTGGCTCGATGACGCGCTGATGCAGGCCATCGCAGCGGAGAATAACCTCAGCGAGACGGCGTTCGCGGTTCCGTCCGAACGCGACGACGCCGACTATGACCTGCGCTGGTTCACCCCGACCGTCGAGGTTGATCTGTGCGGTCATGCAACGCTTGCAAGTGCACATATATTGCTTACTGGCAAAATGGTGCGTTTTTCCACGAAATCGGGCATTTTGACCGTCACTCGCGACGGTGAGCTGCTCCAGCTGGACCTGCCTGCCGCTCCGGTCGAGCCAGCGTCCGACCCGGCGCTTCTCAAGGCGCTCGGCGTAACCGGCGAGTTGTTCACCGGCACCGCGGGCAATGGCAACGCAATCGTGCTGCTCGCCGATGAGGCCGCGGTCCGCGCGGTCAAACCCGATTTCGCCGCGCTGGCGACCATGCCCCAACTGGTCACGGTCACCGCCCCCGGCAACGACCACGCCATTGCCAGCCGGGTGTTCGCCGCCTTCCACGGCATCCCGGAAGATCCGGTGACCGGCGCGGCCCACGCCGCCCTGGTGCCGTTCTGGGCCAAGCGCCTCGGCCGCGACAAGTTCAGCGCGATCCAGGCGAGCGAGCGCGTCGGCCTGATTGAATGCGAGCTCAAAGGCGACCGCGTGATTCTCGGCGGGCGATGCTTCACGGTCATCGAGGGCACATTCCAGCTTTGACCGCCGCTCCCGCCCTCGAACGGCAGATCGGCCTCGGCGGCGCGATCCTGTTGTCGTTCAACGGTGCGGTCGGCGCGGCGATCTTCGCCCTCCCTGCAACCCTGGCGGCGGATTTCGGCACTTTTTCGCCTTGGCTGTTCCCGTTGGTCGCGCTCGCGGCGCTGATTGTCATCGTCCCCTTTTCCCGCAGCGTGGCGGCGTTTCCCGAAAGCGGCGGCCCCGCGGCCTATGGCGCGGTGTTCGGACGATTCGCCGGGTTCGAGCTCGGCTGGATCTACTATGTCGCCCGCGCCGCCGCCTTCGCCGCCAACGCCAATGTCCTGGTCAGCTATCTTGCCCGATGGTGGCCGATCGTCGGCGAAGGTCCCGCCCGCGCCGCCGTCCTGCTAACCGTTTGTGCCGGCCTCGCCGCGATCAACATCGCCGGAACCGGCCGAGCGATCCGCGTTCTCGGGGGATTGACGCTCCTCAAAGCCCTTCCCCTGCTCATCGCCGCGATCACCGCCCTTTTTCTCTATGCCCCGCTCCCCGCTCCCGGCCCGCCGCCGCCCCTCGATGCGTTCGAGGCCGGCGCCTTGCTGGTATTCTACGCCTTCGTCGGCTTCGAGAATGCGGTCGTCCCGGCGGGAGAAACCAAGCGCCCCGAATCCACGCTGCCAAGGGCCATGCTGACCACCATCGCCATCACCGCCACGCTCTATTTCCTGGTCCAGATGGCATTCGTCGCGATGTTTCCCGAAGGCGGCGCCGACAAAGCCGCGCCGCTGATCGACCTCGGCAGCCGTCTCGCCGGGCCATTCGGAGCGCTGGCCCTAACCTTCGCCGCGGCATGCTCGCTCGGCGGCAACCTCCACGGCATCATGGTCTCGACCCCCCGCGTGACCTACGCGATGGCGGCACGGGGCGATCTTCCGCGCTGGTTCGCCGGGGTCAGTCCTCGTTTCGCCACGCCCTCCAACTCGATCCTGTTCCTCGCCGCCTTCACCGCGCTGCTGGCGATCAGCGGCAGCTTCGTCTGGCTGGCCGTGGTCAGCACGCTGGCACGGATGATCATCTATGCCGTGACCATCGCCTCTCTGCCCCGCGCCCCACTGAAGCCGCGTGTCACTCCCTTCGCCATCATCTCCGGCGGCGCCGGCATCCTGCTGTGCGGCTGGGCCGCGCTCCAGGCCGACGCGGCAGCGTGGAAGACGCTTGCGGCCCTCGCGCTTGCCGGCATCGCTCTTTACGCCATCGCGCGACGGGCGACCGGCTCGGAATCCTCGGCGACGACGGTCTCGTCGATCCAGCCGCCGCCAAGCAACCGCGATCCGTCGTAAAACACCGCCGCCTGCCCCGGCGCGACGCCATATTCGGGCTTGTCGAACATGGCCCAGTCCCGATCGATCCGGGCTGAAACCGGCGGAGCCATCGAGCGGACCTTGACTGCGACCTCGCGCTGGCTTTCGCCGAGCCAGTTCATGTCCTCGATCCGCATCGCCGATACCGCCAAGGCGCGGCGCGGCCCGACCACCAGCCGCCGCGTGTCGGGTTCGATCCTGACCACATAGAGCGGCTCCGCCTGCCCGCCGACGTCGATCCCGCGCCGCTGGCCGACGGTGAAATGGACGACGCCGGCATGCTCGCCGAGCACGCGGCCGTCCTGTGAGACGATCTCGCCCGGCGCGGCAGTCTCGGGCCGCAATTTCTTGACCAGCCCGGCATAGTCGCCGTCGGGGACGAAGCAGATGTCCTGGCTGTCGGGCTTGGCGGCGACTTCCAGCCCCGCTTCCGCCGCCAGCCGCCGCACTTCCGGCTTGGGCAGGTCGCCGACGGGGAAGCGCAGGAAATCGAGCTGCTCGGCGGTCGTCCCGTACAGGAAATAGCTCTGGTCGCGGCTCAAATCGGCGCCCTTGTGCAGCTCGACCCGGCCTCCATTGACCATGCGCCGGACATAATGACCGGTGGCGAGGCAATCGGCGCCGAGTTCGCGGGCAAAGGCGATCAAGTCGGTGAACTTGACCCCCTGGTTGCACAGGCTGCACGGCACCGGGGTCCGGCCCAGCGCATATTCGTCGGCGAAACGGTCGATCACGCCGGTGCGGAAGCGGCTTTCATAGTCGAGAACGTAGTGGGCGATACCCAGGCGGTCGGCGACGGTCTTGGCGTCGTAGATGTCCTGCCCGGCACAGCAGGAGCCGGTGCGCTTAATTGCTTCACCATGATCGTAAAGCTGGAGCGTCACGCCGATCACTTCCGCGCCGCTCTGGGCGGCCAGCGCAGCCGCGACCGACGAATCGACCCCGCCGGACATGGCGACGACGATCCGCGCTGCGCCGGGTGCGCTTCCAAGGTCAAAATCAGCAGGCATTGGCCGTCTTTACCCGAAGTTCACCCCTGTTCGCTAGGTGTTGGGCAAGTGAAGGCCGCAAGGGGGTCGGGTTTGTCGCGTTACGAAGGCAAATTTCAGGGTGAAGCCGCGGTGTCGCTCGACGTGTCGCTGCTGCTGGCGGAATTGGCGGGGCAGCAGGCGCAACTGAGCGACCGCGACCGCCAGGCCGCCATCGCCTGCTACCTTTCGGCCAGCGAGGGCTGGCGAAACGCCTCTCAAAGACTGGGCGGTGCATTTGCCGGCCGGGCCTTTGCCAGGAGGGAAGACGGGTCAGGGTTAAGCAGCGGCGAGAAGGAATGAGGAAAGCGTTTACCACCGCGTTTCAGAAAATCTTCAATGCCGTGAATTAATACCGAAGCCATCGACACGAATTTAGGTTGAGGAAGCAAATGCTCGAGAATCAGAAAATTCGACCAGCACAGGTCATCGGCCCGCTCGGCGAGCCGCTGACGCTCGATTCGCTTCCCGCGCCCTCGACCACCCGTTGGGTCGTCCGCCGCAAGGCCGAAGTGGTCGCCGCGGTGGCCGGGGGGCTGCTCAGCGTCGACGAGGCCTGCGCGCGCTACACGTTGAGCCTTGAGGAATTCGCCAGCTGGCAGCGCGCGGTCGACCGCAGCGGCATGCCTGGCCTGCGCGTCACCCGCATCCAGCATTACCGCGAAGTCTACGAGCGCCAGCAGCGCTACTGAGCCGTCTGCGCCATCCGCCCCCGCGTCAGCGAGGGTGAAGGTTGATACGGTTGACGGTGTGGCGCGGCTTGCGGGATCGCCCCGAAAATCACCAAACGTCACCCACCCCACCCCCGGACGGGGGTTGTAAACTTCACTATCACCTTTGCCGATTTTTGGCGGTTTGCCAGTGGCTTGCCCGGCGTCCGGGCATCAAATTCGACCCCGCGAGGGTTACAGCCAGGGTGACAATGTGCCTTTCGTCGTCAAGTCTCACGTCGCCCTCCCTCGCCGATTCGCTGGTATTCTAACCTATTTGGCACACTGTAGGACAGGGGGTTTTTTGGCTGTCTTGGCCGAGCCGATCAGGTGAATTACGGTAACTGTCACCGCAATTGCCGTAATTGCCCGATCCGCAGCGCCGATATCGCGAAGCGGACGAAGAAATCTCGGCCCAAATAGCTGACGGCTGGCCCTTAGGAGGGTTCGATCCAACGCCGTGGACTATATGCACTTTAGATAACAGGCGGCCGCTAGCGACGGCGATCGCGTTTCGAGCGCCACGGCCTAATCTGACGCCGCCAGCACAAGTAGGCCACGAGAAATGACGTCAGCAAAATGGCAAAAAGAAGCTCGGTCCGGAGCATGACAGCACCCCCAATTAACCGAGCGGGACCCGTTTTAGTCAGAATCGAATTTGAGTCTAGGTGGGTTCGACCCAATGCTGTGCCCGCGACCCCGCGCTTTGCTGAGGTCCACCCTGCACTGCAGCGCCAGACCTGTCGCCACCGGACGGGGCCTCACTATCAGGTTTGGGTATGCGAAAGGGAACAATGCCACACTGTAGCACGGGATCGTTTGGCTCTTCGGCGGAGCCGCGATTAGGTGCATTCAGTAATCCAGTCGCCGTAATCCGCAATCCACCGTAATCCCCCGCAATCGCGTCAGCGTAATTCCGGATTTTGGCCAAAAAAGAGGTGACCTCCCCCACTTCTCTTTGGCAGCGGGCATGGCATAGTTGCCGCTCGAGATCGGGGGTCGGGAATGCGTATTGCGTGGCGAGCGCCGAGTTGGGCGGGGGTGATTTGTACGCTGCTGATGGTCGCCGCGCCAGCGTCGGCGGCTCCAACAATCAATATCGCAAGCCAGATGGACCGCTATGCCGACCATCCACGCGCGCCGGGCACCTATCGCGCACTGGCCGGCCTCGGCGACCCGGAATTCCGGCCCGAGGAGAGTAATGGGTCCTATTCGTGGCAGGAGCAGGAGAGCGCGCGCACCCTGTTCGACGTGGATTGGGGCGGCGGGTGCCGGACCGACTATGCCCACAAGACGTACCGCGAGCGCGTCACCCGGCTTGGCGAGCATCATCGCTATGTCGCGCAATGGCTCAAGGTGCAGCGCGCGGTGTTCACCGCCTGCAAGGGCTGGGGCCAGGACCGCAAGGTCGACCCCTTGCCGCCGCCGCTGGCGCTCGGCGATGTCGAGCTTGCGCGGCTCCAGCAAGCCGACCGCGCCTACCAGGCGGCTTCGCAAGCATTCTATCGCGCGCAAATCGCCGAGGCGCGCGCCGCCTTCGCGTCGATCGCGGCGCAGCGCGGCCCGCACCAGGCGACCGCCGCGTTCATGGTCGCGGCGATCGACGCGGGAAGCCGAGCGGGCCGGACCGCCGACCCGCGGCCCGGCGCCATCGCCGAGGCCAAGGCCCTGCTGACCAGCCCCAGGACCGCCGGCATGCGCGTCGAGGCGCACGAGCTGGTTGGCTGGCTGGGCGCGACCGCCGACACAAGGGAGACCCGCGCGGCCCAGGTCGCGGTGACGCTCGACGCGCTTCACTTGCCGCTGGCGAGGATCCGCTCGGATGCCGAGGCGGCTGCCCGCTACAGCCGTTCGGCCGACGACCTGTCCCAACTGTCCACCGACTTCCCCAACAAGGACTGGTGGCTGAACGGAGCGATTCCGGACGGATATTTCGGCAGCCTGGCGATCGCCAAGGCGGCGAAGAGCGATCGCCTCGCGGCCTATAGCCTGACCGGCGAGGCGTGCGGTGAAAACGGCTGCGCCAGCAGCGCAGAGGCGGTCCGCGACTTCATCGAGCAGCGGCTGGCCGATTCGGACAAAGCCGGCGACCGCGACGCCTGGCGGTTCGCTTCGATCCAGCAGGCCGGAAACTACGGTCAGGAGGAGCATTGGGCCGAGATCGACCGGCTGGTCGGTCAGGTACAGCGCGCGCCGACCGACCATGATGTGGCTTTGCTTGCGCTGCTTGCGGGCGAGCAGATGCGCCAGGCATTCGAGGGCTATCGCTACGACGAGAACGACGCGCGGGCCGACCGGCGGCGGGCGATCACGCTGATGGTCCGCTGGCCGTGGCCCGACGCCGCCTGGTTCACCCGCCAATATGTCAAAGGGCTGCGGACGACGGCGAGCTCGGGGTTGATCAGCGAAGCGCGGGCGCTGCGCGATCGGGTCGGGCCGCGGATTTCCACCACCAATCGCTGGCTGGTGCCCGGCGATCTGCTTTTGCTGCTGGCCGAGGACCGCGATCATTTGGTGATGGCGCTGGTCGAGCATGAGCAAGCGGGATCGCCTTTGCTCGATCGCCTTCCGATCGCGCGGCTGGAGGAATTGGCCGGCGACGCCCGCATTCCGGCCCGCGACCGCGCACGCCTTGCCCGCGTCGCCTGGACCCGCGCTTATTTGATCGAGCGACGGATGCCCAAGGACGTCGACGGCCTGATGCGCTCGCTCAATCCGGACCTGGCGGCGGGCTGGCACTCGAAAATCGGGGCGCGAACCGACGACCATGCGCTGCTGCTCGACATGCTGCGGACTCCGGCGATGAACCTTCGCGCCGCCAGCCGCGCCGAGGCGAATTACGATCAAACCGAGCCGCTCAAGCCGGCCGAGCTCGACGTCTATCAGCACAGCCTCAACAATTGGTGGTGCGGACCGGTCGCGCTCGAATATGCCGAGCGCGAGGAAACCGCTCTGTCGAGCGCGCTGGGCGATGCGCAGTCGCGGCCGGCAGCCGAGCACATGCTGTCCGACAGCTGGCTGTGGCAGGCGTTCGACCGCGGCGAGCGGTTGCGGCTTGCGGAGCGGCCGATGGCGCCGCGGATGCTGGCGGAAGCCGCGGTCGCCTGGGGACAAAAGGCCAACCCACGTCGACCCGAGGGTGCCGATGAGGCGCTCGCCTTCGCGGTGCGGGCGACCCGCTACGGCTGCCAGTTCCAGGGTGGGCACGGCCCTTGGTCCAAGGCGGCGTGGGAAACGCTCCACCAGCGCTTCCCGGACAGCGATGCTGCGCGCCGCACCCGCTGGTGGTTCGACTGCAAGCATTTCACTTACGGTTGTGAGGACAGCCGCAAGGACGACCAGGCGTTCCTGCCCTGGCCGGATGAGCCAGCCACGACCGAGCCGACAGCCGGAAATGACGGTGCGGTGAAGGGCGCTCACTGAACAAGCCCTTCACCCACGCCAGAGCGGCGCTGGCTAGGAAGCGGACGCGATCTTGCCCGGCGGACCGAACATTTGCGGCATCGCCAGGGCGTCCAAGCCATAGGGGTCGGGGCGGAAGGTGACGCCGTTGGCGCTCGCCGCGACCGTCAAATAGGTCATGTAGACCGGCACCGGGCGCGGCAGCGCGAAGTTCTGCTCATATTGGGACGTCGCCTGCGGCACGTTGCCGAACACCCAGGTCGCGAAGCGGCGGTAATCCTCCAGGCGCACGCAGCCGTTGCTCAGCCAACGGTCGGTTTGCGCGAACAGTTCGGGGTGCGGCGTGTCGTGCAGGTAAATGCCGTAGTCGTTGGGCATTTCGAACTTCATGTTGCGCATCGAATTCCACGGACCCGGAAGCTGGCGCACGTGGATCGTGGGCTTAACCTTGCCCGAGGCTATGCCCTTCCAGTTGACGGTCTTGGGGTCGATCACACGAGCATTCGGGCCCCAGTCCGACAGCACTTCGTAATGGAAATTCTTGAAGTAAGAGAGGCCCTGCTCGCCGACCTTTTTCGCCGTCAGGCTGCGGACCAGCTCCGGCGGAACGTTCCAATAGGGATTGACCCTGGCATTGCGCATCAGGACGGCCATCATCGGGGTCTTGGTTTTCGAAGTCCCGACAACCACGCGCATCCTGTCCGCGAGCCGGTCGCGATCGAACAGATAGACTTGCGCGGCGCCTGAATCGACGACCACATAACGATCGAAGGCGCGGGTTTGCGGCAGCCGGAACGCACGCTCCATGTTGATCGCGATCCGGCGGGCGTAATAGATCGAGCCGCGATTCAGCGACGCGATCGTAGCCTTGCCGGCGACCCCATCGGCGGTGCCGAGGCCGTGTATGCCCTGATAGTCCGCCACGCGCTGAGCTACGCTGTCGTCATATCCGCCGCCCGCCGGCAGCCCGAGCCGGGTCCTGAGCACGTTCACGCGCTTGCCGGTCGCGCCGCGCTTGAGCGCCGCCCCAGCTGGAATCTTGGTCTGGGGCAAGCGCCCCCAGGTCGCCTGATATTGCTGCAGGCCCATCGCCAGGTCGTCGAACATCGGATTGGGAGCGCCCCGCCGGCGGCTGTTCGCGCCGAAGTCGAAAATGCGCTGGAGCCAATTCTGCGGCCGCTGGCGCCGCTTGGCCACGCTGCTCATCTGCGGATCGACATAGACGAAATCGATCCCCTGCTTGATGGTGCGAGGGACCGCGACCGGCTCATCGCCTTTCGGAACGGCCGAAAGCGGTGTCGCAGCCAGCAATGCCGCGGCGCCGAGGATCAAATGAAGCTTCTTGCGCATAAATTTAGCGCCGCGTGTGCGGCGCGCTCCCAAAGGTTCTTACCTGACCAAACTCCCTGAGGTTGTTTGGGTTTCGTGAGCGTGAACGCCATGGCCGTGCGGGATTATGCAAGAGCCTGCCGTGAAAGGTGGCCAGCAGCGCCGAAGAGGCAATTTTATCCACAGATTCCCCCAGCGTAAGGCCGATGGTTTCGGACCCGACACTAGACAGCTCATCCCATATGCGGAACAAGTGACCGGCATCACGCGTCTAGGATGCCGCAAGGCCGCAAGCGTACTCCATTAGCGGCCACGATACAGGAGGGAACGCTCATGGGAATCATTACCTGGTTAATCGTCGGCGGTATCGTCGGCTGGCTCGCGAGCCTCATAATGCGCACGGATGCTCAACAGGGCATCCTTCTCAACATCGTTGTCGGCATCGTCGGCGCCGCCATCGCCGGCCTCGTGATCGGCCGCGGCTCGATCAACGCCGATGCGCTCGACGTGACCAACATCCTGTGGTCGTTGCTCGGCGCGGTAATCCTGCTGGGCGTGGTCAACCTCGTCCGCCGCGGCTCGGTTCGCTAGCCACCAGCGATTCAACGCTATCACCGAAGGGCCGCGCGGCACGGGCCGCGCGGCCCTTTTCATTGCAGCTCGAAACTCATCGACAGGCTGATTTGAAGGTCCTGCGTGCCCGGATCGATCTCGGTCTTGGCGCGCTGCGCGGTGACCATCATATCTGCGGCATAAGGCATCGGCGGGCGGCTGTAGCCGCCGCTTTCGCTGACCGACAGCAGGCGGGTGACCCGCATCCCCAAAGCCCGGGCATAAAGATCGGCGCGGGCGCGGCCTTCGGCGATCGCCCGGGTGCGCGCTTCGTCGTAAGCCGCCTCGGGCTTGTCGATCGTCAGGCTCGGCCCATTGATCTGGTTGGCGCCCTCGGCGACCAGGGCGTCGAGGATCTTGCCCGAGTTGCGGATGTCGCGGAATTTGACCGAGACGTTGTTCGTCGCCTGATAGCCGGTCAGGACCGGCGGCTGGTTATTTTCGTAGCGATAATCGGGGTTCAGGTTGATCGAACTGGTCTGGATGTCGCGGTCGGCGATGCCCGCGCGCTTGAGCGCCGCTCGGACGCGTTCCATGCGCGCCGCATTCTCGGATATGGCCCCGGTTGCGGTGGAGGCCTTGGTCACCACCCCAGCCGAAATGATCGCGAGATCGGGCACGCGGGTGACCGTGCCGGTCGCGCTGATGTCGAGGCGGGTGCCAGCGACCGGCTGGGCAATCGCCACGCTTTGCGCCAGCGCGGCGCCAGGGGTGGCCGCGCCGGCAAGCGCCAGCGCCACGAAAAGGGACTTAACCATGGTCGTCATCCTGTCCTGAATCAGTCATAGCCCCGCACGCTGGCCGCAGCGGCATGGCTGGTCAATGAACGACGATTTTAGCGGCGGCGGGTGACGATCAGGCGATAGATCAAAAGGATCAGGAAAGCGCCGACGATCGCGGCGACGAAGCTGGCCGCTTCACCCTCTTCATACCAGCCGATCGACTTGCCGATGAAACCCGCCAGAAACGCGCCGGCGATGCCCAAAAGGATCGTGACGATGCAGCCACCGGGATCCTTCCCCGGCATCAGCAACTTGGCGATTCCGCCGGCAAGAAACCCGATCACGATCCACCAGAAGATTCCGTGCGGTACGATCATCTCTTTCCACTCCCTTTGCCGCCGCCTAAGCTGCCCGCGGATCATTCCTAATGCGCCAACGTCGGTTCGCGAAACAAGTGCCGCCGTTAGTCGAAAAAGGATGGATTTGCGCCCCCGCGAAGCCTGTGTTGCAGCGGGTGACTTATTACGCTAATACAGTGCGGAGCAGAGATGCTGCTAAATATTAACGCGGCCAAGGCGAAAGAATGTTGCGCATGAACCGGGAAACAGGATTCCACACGTCGGACACTCTCGTGGTGGTCGATAGCGCGCGGCGGCGGCGCTGGATTATCGCCGCCGGCGTGCTGATCGCCGTGCTGGCGATCGCGCTTGCCGCGATGATGATGCGCGGCGGCGGCGATTCGGCGGGCGGCGCGGCGGACAAGGAAGCTGGCGGCCCCGGCGGCCAGATTCCCACCGTCAGCGTGGTCATCCCGGGGCGCAGCGAAGTCGCGCGCACGGTCACCGCCAGCGGCGCACTCGCCGCACGGCGCGACCAGCCGATCGGCATCCCCGGCGAAGGCGGGCTTGTCACGCGCGTCTATGTCGACGCCGGAAGCTGGGTCCGCCAGGGCCAGGTGCTCGCCTCGATCGATCGATCGGTCCAGGCCCAGGAAACCAGCCAGATGGCAGCTCTCGTCGCCGTAGCGCGCGCCGACGCGGCGCTCGCCCAGAATGAGGTCGACCGCAGCCAGAAGCTCGTCGCCCGCGGATTCGTCTCCAAGGCCGATATGGACCGCAAACGTGCCGCGCGTGACGCGGCCAATGCCCGGGTTCGCGTGGCCCAGGCCAATCTCGGCAGCAACCGTGCCCGGATCGGCCGGCTCGACGTCCGCGCTCCAACCTCCGGCCTGATCCTGTCGCGGACGGTCGAGGTGGGCCAGGTCGTCGGCCCCGCAGCGGGCGGGCTGTTCCGGCTGGCCAACGGCGGCGAAATGGAAATGCGCGCGCAATTGTCGCAGCAGGATCTGGCGCTGATGCGCGTCGGGCTGCCGGCCAGCGTCACGCCGCTGGGATCCGACCGCAGTTTCGCCGGATCGATCTGGCAGGTCGCGCCGGTGATCGACCCCGTGTCGCGCCAGGGCGAGGTCCGCATCGCGGTTCCCTATGACCCATCGCTCCGCCCCGGCGGTTTCGCAGAGGCCAAGATTGCTTCCGGCACAACCACCGCGCCCCTGCTTCCGCAAAGCGCGGTGCTGAGCGATGAGAAAGGCAATTACGTCTATGTCATCGATGCCAAGAACCTAGTCGAGCGGCGCGCGATCAAGATCGGCACTGTCGACGACAGCGGCGTGACTATCGCCGAGGGCCTGTCGGGCCAGGAACGCGTCGTGCTGTCGGCAGGGCCGTTCCTCAACCCAGGCCAGAAGGTCGCGCCGAAGCGCCAGGCCGCGGCACGCTGAACGGGAACGCTTGAGCCATGAACTTCCGCAACATCTCGTCCTGGTGCATCCGCAACCCGGTTCCGCCGATCGTCCTGTTCATCGGGCTGCTGCTGGCCGGCCTCGTCTCTTTCATGACGATGGACGTCAACAACAATCCCGACATCGACTTCCCGGCGGCCCAGATCAACATCGTCCAGCCGGGTGCCGCGCCGACCGAAATGGAAAACCAGGTCACCCAGCGGGTTGAGGCGGCAGTGCGCGGAGTGACCGGCGTCGACGAGATCAACAGCTCGGTCCGCGAGGGCAACAGCAACACCTTTGTCCAGTTCGTGATCGGCACCAATACCGACCGCGCGGTCAACGACGTGCGCGACGCGATCAGCCAGATCCGTAGCGACTTGCCTGACGGCATCTTAGAGCCGCAGGTCGAGCGGATCGACATCGCCGGCGACCCAATCCTCTACGTCGCCGCCGAAACGTCCGACATGAGCCTCGAGGAATTGAGCTGGTACGTCGACAATGACGTGACCAAGGACTTGCTCGGCGTCGAGGGCATTGCCGCGGTCACCCGCGAAGGGGGCGTCGCCCGCGAAATCCGCGTCGTGCTCGATCCGGTCGCGCTGCAGGCGCAGGGCATCACCGCCGCGCAGGTCAACACCCAGCTGCGCCAGACCAATCTCAACGCGTCGGGCGGCCGCGCCGAAATCGCCGGCTCTGAGCAAGCCGTGCGCGTGCTTGGCAATGCCCAGGACGCCTATCAATTGTCGCAGACCCAGATCTCCGTGCCCGGCGGCCGGACAATCCGGCTTTCCGACATCGCCGAGGTCAAGGACGCTTATTCGGAGCAGCGCGCCATCGCCAAGATGAACGGGCGGCAGGTGATCAGCTTCAACGTCCAGCGCTCCAAGGGTGCATCGGAAGTCACCGCCTACGACAAGGCCTGGGCTGAGCTGCGCAAGATCGAGAAGGAAAATCCGCGCGTCCGGTTCAAGGAAATCGTCAACGAGGTTGATTACACCAAGGCGCAATATACCTCCGCAATGGAATCTTTGGTGATTGGCGCGGTGCTTGCGGTGTTCGTCGTGTTCCTGTTCCTGCGCGACATCCGCGCGACGTTGATCTCGGCGCTGGCGATCCCATTGTCGGCGATCCCGGCATTCTGGTTCATGAGCCTGATGGGGATCACCCTGAACGGCCTGTCGCTGCTGGCGATGAGCCTGGTCGCGGGCGTATTGGTCGACGACGCGATCGTCGAGATCGAGAACATCGTCAGACACATGCGCATGGGCAAGAGCGCCTATCAGGCGTCGATCGACGCTGCCGACGAGATCGGCCTGGCGGTGCTGGCGACAACCATGGCGATCGTCGCGGTGTTCCTGCCGGTCGCGCTGATGCCGGGCATTTCGGGGCAGTTCTTCCAGAGCTTCGGCTACACCGTGGTCATTTCGGTGATGATGAGCCTGTTCGTCGCGCGGATGATCACCCCGATGATCGCGGCTTATTTCCTTCGTGCCCACGGCGTGCAGCCGCACGCGGCAGGCAAGACAATGGGCCGCTATCTCGGCATCCTGAAGTGGAGCCTCGATACGAGCAAGGCCGAGGCTTACCGCGCAAAGCATCCAGGATTTTTCCGCGCGATCTGGTCGATGGTCCGTGACCATCGCATCGCGATGGTGTTCGCCGGCTTCGTGGCGTTTGTCATCCAGGTCGTGCTGTTCGCGACCTTGTCGATGACCTTCCAGCCGCCGCTCGACCTTGATTTCTCCAGCGTCGGCATTGTCATGCCGCCGGGCTCGACGCTGAAACAGACCGAAGACGTCATCGGCCGCGCAGCCAAGATCGTCGAAGCCGACCCGGACGTCGATCGTGTCTTCCAGCGCATTTTCGTCGGCAATGGCCGGCTCGCCATCGTCCTCAAGAAAGACCGCACCAGAACCAGCACCGAATTCGAGCGGGCCTTGTCGCCGAAACTGGCGGAGATCGCCGACGCTCGCGTCAACTTCCGCAGCCAGAACGGCGGCGGCGACGGCAGCGGCGGCGTTAGCCGTGACATCATGCTGTATCTGGGCGGTGACGACCCCGCGAAATTGCTCGCGGTGGGCAACAAGATCGCGGACGAAATGCAAACGCTTCCCGAGCTGCGGGCACCGCGCGTCGGCGGAGACCTGGTCCGGCCGGAAATCACCATCAAGCCGCGCTTCGATCTTGCCGCCGACCTTGGCGTTACGACCTCGGCGCTGAGCCAGACCGTGCGCATCGCGACGATGGGCGACATCGCGCAGAACAGTGCCAAATTCTCACTGTCGGATCGCCAGGTGCCGATCACCGTGGCGCTTTCGGAGAATGCGCGGCGCGATCTCTCGACGATCGAGAATCTTCCGGTGCCGACGTCGAGCGGCGGTTCAGTGGCGTTGAAGTCGGTCGCCGAGATCGGCTTCGGCGCTGGCCCGACGACGGTCCAGCGAACCAACCAGACCCGGCGCATCGCGGTCACAGCCGATCTGGCTCCGGGTAAGGTCACCGGCGACGTGTGGCCGAAGATCAACGAGCTGCCGACGATGAAGCATCTGCCGCAGGGCGTCACCAAGCTGACGCTCGGCGACCAGAAATGGCAGGCGGAATTGGTCTATTATTTCGCCATCGCCTTGCTGTCGGGCGTGCTCTTGGTGTTCGCGGTGCTGGTGCTGCTCTATCGCCGCTTCCTCGCCCCGCTGGTCAACATGGGCTCGCTGCTGCTCGCTCCATTGGGAGCGGCGATCGCCCTGCATTTGACCGGCAACCCGGTGTCGCTGCCGGTGTTGATCGGCATCCTCATGCTGTTCGGCATCGTCGCCAAGAATTCGATCCTGCTGGTCGATTTCGCGGTCGAAATGATGGGCCACGGCATGCCCAAGAATGAGGCGATCTGGGAAGCCGGACACAAGCGTGCCCAGCCGATCGTTATGACCACCGTGGCGATGGTCGCCGGCATGCTGCCGATCGCACTGTCGCTGTCGGGAGACGCCAGCTGGCGCGCGCCGATGGGCGTGACGGTGGTCGGCGGCCTGATTTTCTCGACCATCCTGACCTTGCTGCTGGTCCCGGCCTTCTTCTCGATCGCGATCGACATGGAACAGGGGATCGCGCGGCAGTTCGGCAAGCTGATTCATGCCAGCGGTCACAAGGACGGGGAAGCGGAGCCGCTCCCGGCGGAGTGACCTCGACGCGATTCTCGGTCTAAGGTCGGCGGATGCAACCGCTTCCCGCCTCGCGCTTCAGCCTAGCCCAACCCGGCGCCGCCGGAATGAAGGCTGCCGCGACCGGCCTGTTGCTGGTTATGGCGGTGGTGTTCGTGGTCGCCCGCGCGTTCGAACCGCGCTACCCCTGGCTCAGTTGGGTCAAGGCGTTCGCCGAAGCGGCAATGGTCGGCGGCCTGGCCGACTGGTTCGCGGTCACCGCTTTGTTCCGCCACCCGCTTGGCCTGCCGATCCCGCACACCGCGATCATTCCGAGGAACAAGGACCGCATCGGCCAGGCGCTGGCGACCTTCTTAAAGGAAAACTTCCTGATCGCCCCGGTCGTTGCGCGGCGGATGCGCGGGATCGATCTCGCCGGCGCTGCCGGGCGCTTCCTCAAGACGCCCGAGGGCCAGGGCACGCGAATCCGTCACGGCGCCTCGCGGCTGATCGCTGACATTTTCGAAAGCCTCGACGACGAACGGCTCGGCAGTCTGGTCAAAGGCGCCGCCTCATCGCGCCTCAAGGCGATGGAGGTGGCGCCGCTGATCGGCCACGCGCTCGCCAGCGCGATCAACGAGGACCGCCATGTGCCGATGCTCGAAGCAGCGATCCGCTGGACCGCGCGGGCGCTGGACGCCAACGAGCCGCTGATCCGTGACATGGTCCGCAAGCGTGTCAGCTGGGTTTTGAAGATCGCCGGGCTAGATGAGAAGCTCGCTAACGCGGTGGTCGACGGCTTGCGCAAATTGACCGTCGAAATGGGCACCGACCCCGCCCACCCGGTGCGGGTCAAGATCGAGCAGGCGCTGGCCGACCTCGCCAACGATCTCCAGACCAACCCCGAAACCCGCGCCCGGGCCGAGGCGATCAAGGATGAATTGCTCGCCAACCGCTCGGTCGGATTGTGGCTCGACACCTTGTGGCAGAAGGGCCGCGAGGCGATCATCCGCGCCGCGCGCAACCCCGATGCGGCGCTGGCCGGCAAATTGGGCGAAGTGCTCCACTCGATGGGCGGCACGCTGGAAGGCGACCCGCGCATCCGCGCCGCGATCAACCAGTTCGCCCGCCGCGCCGTCGCCGGCCTCGCCGCGAGCTACGGCGGATCCATCGTCAAATTGGTCTCCGAAACCGTTCGCGGGTGGGATGCGCGCACGATCACCAATCGCCTTGAAGCCGCGGTCGGCCGCGACCTTCAATATATCCGCATCAATGGCACTCTGGTTGGTGGGCTGGTCGGCGTGATTTTGCACTTCCTCGACCGGCTTTAGCCTTTAGCCGGTGGTCCGCCGCTCTATCGTGGCGCCAACTGCTGAAAGCTTCTCCTCAAGTCGCTCATAACCTCGGTCGAGGTGGTAGACTCGGAGCACCTCCGTCTCGCCTTCCGCCGCCAGCCCGGCGAGCACCAGGCTCATCGACGCGCGCAAATCGGTCGCCATCACTTTCGCCCCGATCAGCCCGGGAACGCCGTGGACGATCGCCGAGCGGCCGCGCACATCGACCAAAGCGCCCATGCGGCGCAATTCGGGGACGTGCATGTAGCGATTCTCAAAGATCGTCTCCTCGAGGAAGCTCTCGCCGTTGGTCAGGCTGAGCATCGCCATGAACTGCGCCTGCATATCCGTCGGGAAACCGGGGTAAGGCGCGGTTGACAGCGCCAGCGGCTTCATCGGCCCGTCTGCGCTGACCTTGATGCCCTTGTCGTGGAACTCGATAATCAGTCCCGCCGCCGACAGGGCGTTCATGATCGCCAGCATGTCGTCGGGCTTGGCCCCGATCAGGTCCAGCGAACCGCCGGTGATTCCCGCCGCGCAGGCGTAGCTCCCCGCCTCGATCCGGTCGGGCATCACGTCGTAATTCGCGCCGTGCAGCCCCTCGACGCCGTTGATGACCAGGTGGCTCGAGCCGATGCCTTTGATCTTGGCGCCCATCGCCACCAGGCAATTGCACAGGTCGACGATCTCTGGCTCGCGCGCGGCGTTGAACAATTGCGTGCGGCCGGTCGCCAGAACCGCGGCCATCAGCGCATTTTCGGTCGCGCCGACCGACACCACCGGGAAGCTGAAGTCGCCGCCCGTCAGCCGGCCCGTGGGGGCGGAGGCGCGGACGAAGCCGGCGGCAAGTTCAATTTCAGCGCCGATCGCTTCCAACGCCTGCAAATGCAGGTCGATCGGCCGGTCGCCGATGGCGCAGCCGCCCGGCAAGCTGACTGTCGATTCTCCGGCGCGCGCCAGCATCGGGCCGAGCACCAGGATCGACGCGCGCATCTTGCGGACCATGTCGTAAGGCGCGACGGTCGAGGCGATCTCGCGCGCATTGAGCGTCATCCGCCGCCCGATCTCACCCTTCTTGACCCCGGCGACCTTGGTCGACACGCCGAGCTGGTTGAGCAGATGGCCGAAGCTGTCGACGTCGGCCAGCCGCGGCAGATTGCCGAGCACCAGATCCTCTTCGGTCAGCAAAGCGCACGGCAGCAGGGTCAGCGCGGCGTTCTTCGCCCCCGAAATCGGGATTTTCCCCTCGAGCCTTTGCCCGCCGACAATGTGAATGGAGTCCATTAAGGCGCTTTAACGGCTTCTCCCCTCCCTGCAAGGGAGAGGTCGGGGGTGGGTTCTTCTTCGGGACAAGGGCTCGCTTGCGCTCGCAGCCACCCCTTAATCCCCTCCCTCTCAGGGAGGGGAGAAATTCACGCCTTCTCCAGCGTGCATTGCAGCGGGTGCTGGTTCTCGCGGGCGAAGTCGATGACCTGGGTGACCTTGGTTTCGGCGACCTCATAGGTGAACACGCCGCACACCGCGATGCCCTGCTGGTGGACCTGGAGCATGACCCGGGTGGCATCCTCGATGCTCATCGAGAAGAGCTTCTGGAGGACCAGCACGACGAATTCCATCGGCGTGTAGTCGTCGTTAAGCATCAGCACCTTGTAGTTCGACGGCTTCTTGGTCTTGGGCCGGGTGCGCGTCGCGACGCCGGTCTCATATTCGTCGAGGCCGTCGCCGCGGTCGGGCTCGTCGCCCGCCATCATGATGCGCATGTCTGTCATAGTCCGTTGCAGAATATGGCAAGCGCCGGGCCGGCGGCAAGACCGCAGTCGCCTAGGTTGTCCCTTTGTCGCACAAAAAGAAGCGGCCGCCCCGTTACCGGAGCGGCCGCACACCTCGCCTGAATGAGGAGGGAGAGAGATCAGGCGACGGCGTTTTTGATGCGCTCGGCATTCGCGGAAGCGCGGTTCGACAGCGGCTGCATCGCTTCGCCGGTCAGCTTGACCAGCGATTCGGTCAGGCGCGAGCCTTCCGAGACGAGACGGTCGAACGACGTGCGGGCGATTTCGCTCTGCAGGGCGAAGAATTCCGTCGGCGACTTGGCTTCGGCCAGCGTCTTGACGGCTTCGGACGCCTGCTCGACGCCTTCACGGCCACGAGCAACGATGTCCTGGCCGAGGCTCTTGGCACCGGTCGCGGCGATACGGCCGGCGGTGACGAACGCTTCGACATTCGCCTTGGCGACGTCGGCGAGTTCCTCGGCGACTTCGGTCGAACGGCGGACGGCTTCCTGGCTGCGCTCACCGGCGTCGGTGAGAAGACTCTGGAACTTGTCGGCACCCGGCAGGGCGTCGAACTTGGGGAAATTGCCAAGGCTGGCAAACCAATTGTTGGTGTCGATGGTCATGAAATCATTCCTTTCAGTTTTCGCGGCGGCGATCTTCGGGCCGCGGGTCTTGGTGGAGCGGACAGGCTTGGCGCGGCGCGTGACGCGCTTGGCGGCCTTGACGGCCTTGGCGACGGGCTTAGCGCGGCGGGCCGGCTTGGCGGCCTTCGCGGCAGGCTTCGCAACGGTCTTGGCGACAGTGTCGGCAACCGTCTTGGTGACGGCTTCGGCGGCCTTCTGAACGGCAACCGCAGGGGCGGCAGTGTCAGTCTTGGTGGTCGTGATGGTTTCGGTGGTCATAGGTTGGTCTCCCTTGAGCCGCGTGGGCCTCTGTCTCTAATGCTGCAGTGCACAATATAGTGCGCCGCACAAGATTTCAAGCATTTTTGTGCACTGCACCATTATCTCGCGATTGACGCTCCCCGGCTCGCCGGTGCAACAGCGCGCATGGATCTGACCGACCGCCGCCGCCGTGGCCTGCTGATCGTGCTGTCGTCGCCTTCGGGGGCGGGCAAATCGACCATCTCGCGCATGCTCCTGGAAGCCGACCCCGGCGTGACCATGTCGATTTCGGCGACCACCCGGCCCAAGCGCCCCGGCGAAACCGACGATGTCGATTATCATTTCGTCGACGACCGCGAATTCGACCGGATGATCGCCGACGAAGAGTTCATCGAATGGGCGCCGGTGTTCGATCATCGCTACGGAACTCCGGTCGCGCCGATCAAGGCGGCGATGAAACAGGGCCGCGACGTGCTGTTCGATATTGACTGGCAGGGCACCCAGCAGCTCCACGCCGAAATGGGTGAGGATCTGGTCCGCATATTCATCCTGCCGCCGTCGATGGAAGAGCTTGAGCGCCGTCTCCATGCCCGCGGCACCGACAGCGACGAGATCATCGCAGGGCGCATGCGCCGCGCCGCCGACGAGATCAGCCACTGGGCCGAATATGATTTTGTGCTGATCAACGAGAGCACCGAAAAATGCCTCGCCGAGGTCCAGGCGGTGATCGCGGCCGAGCGGCTGAAACGCTGGCGCCAGGGCGGCCTCGTCGCCTTCGTCCGGGATTTGATCGCCTAAAGCAGCGCCAGAAACCGCGCGGCAGCCAAAAAGTCGCGCTTGCGGGCTTCGAGCGCCGCGACTGCCTCGGCATCGTCGCCCCAAGTCTCGATCTGCCAGCGTTCGTCGACGCTGACCGCCTCCCACGCCGCTTCGGGATCGACCGCGCCTTCGGCCACGGCCAGAGCGGCGATCAGCGAACCGCCGATCGTCACCAGCGGCGACAACGCCGCCAGCTGAAACGTATCCATCGATTCGACCGCGTGGCTGAGCTGCCCGGCCGCCCCCGCCGGCTGTGGCACGTGGCTGATGCCCCGGGTCATCGCGAAATCCACGGCGAACCGCCGCCGAGCCCAGGCCAGCAACGGATCCCAGGCCGCCGCCTGGCGTTCGACCAACTTGTCCGGACCCTCGGCGCGATAGCAGGTGAGGTCGGCCTCTCCGTAACGCGCCAGACCGGCAGCAAAACCTGCGGTATCGGTTGCAACCCTTTCGATCGCCGCATTGGCCAGCCCGGTCATGGCCATCGAGCGCGGATCGACCGTCTCGGGCGCTCCATGCCATTCCGCGGCGATCGACTGCGCCAAAGCCTCACCTGGCACCACAAGCGGCAATTTGCCCGGCGTTCGCAGCGGCTTGCCGTCGAGTTCGATGCCCCACCCGCCGCCGGTCGCGACTACCTTTGCGTCCTTCCAGAATCGTTTCACTTACGGTCCCACCGCCGTTTCAGCAGCCGCGGGACGATCAAGCCGTCGAACAGTCCGGCCGCGACCAGCAGCCCTCCGAGAAGCGGCCAGCCGCCTGGGCGGACATAGTCGCCGACCCAGACCCCCAATCCGATCAGGACCAGAACGACGGCGAGCACCCGCACTGCCATGAACACGGCAAACCGGTTCCGCCAAACTGCTTCCTCATCCATGCCGCATCTCCAGCCAGCTTCGTGCAATCCCAATTACATCATCCGGCGCTTCGGCCACGCCATGCGCGCCCGCGGCGACCAGTTCGTCGGCATCATGATAGCCCCAGCCGACCCCGATCGCGCCCATCCCGGCGGCGCGCCCCATCGCCATGTCATATGCGGTGTCGCCGATCATCACGCTCGTTTCAGGCGCAGCACGTGCTTCGGCAAGGGCCGCCAGCGCCATCGACGGATGCGGCTTCGACGGGTGGCGGTCGGACGTCTGCAAAGTCATGAATCGGACCGCGATTCCGTGACTTTCCAGACAATGGCGGAGGCCTCGATCCGACTTGCCGGTCGCCACGCCCAGCAGCCAGCCGTCGGCTTCGAATGCCTCCAGCAGCTTCACTATGCCGGCGTAAAGCGGCTCCTCGACCCGTCCTTCGGAGCGCCTTCGGAAGAAAATCGCGCGATAGGTTGTGGCCAGAGCGGCATGATCGTCGGCATCGGCATCGGGCGCGAGGCTCGCCATGGCTTCGTGGAGGCTGAGGCCGACCACCCGCCGCGACGCCTGTGCGCACGGCACGGTGAGCCCATGCTCGATGAACGTCTCGCCGATGGTGCCGACGATCGTCGCGCCGCTGTCGACCAAGGTCCCGTCGCAATCGAACAAGGCCAGCCGGGTCATTTGGCCCGGCTTGCTCCGCGCGACCGCCGCTCGCCCTTGCGCTCCTTGCGCGCGGTCTTCGCCGCCGCTGCCTTGCGGCGCGCCTTGACCTCCGGGCTCTTGGCCGGGTCGGGCGTGTCGAGCGGCAAGGCATCCCCCGCGGCCCGGTCAAAGCCCAAAGTGTGCAGACTGTCGGTGAAATGCGACGGCGGCTCGGCCGAAACGTCGATGATCCGCCCGCCCGGCGCGTCGAT
>DATHFE010000059.1:0-8235 GCA_035318245.1 Sphingomicrobium sp.
TCCCGGCGAGTTGCTTGTCGACGAACGCGGCATCGACAGTGAGTGTTTCGCCTGTCCGGTCCTCGGCCTCGAAGCTGATGTCCTCGAGCAATTTTTCCATCACCGTCTGCAACCGGCGAGCGCCGATATTCTCCAATTCACTGTTGACCTGCGCGGCGATCTTCGCAAGCGCGGCGATGCCGTCGGTGGCAAAATTGACCGTCACCTGCTCGGTCGCCAAAAGCGCCCGATATTGCTCGGTCAGGCTGGCGCGGGTCGATGACAATATGCGGACGAAATCCTCCTCAGTCAGCGCTCTCAGCTCGACCCGGATCGGCAGCCGCCCCTGAAGCTCGGGCAGCAAATCCGACGGCTTGGCGACATGGAACGCTCCCGACGCGATGAACAAGATATGGTCGGTCTTGATCGGCCCATATTTGGTCGCCACCGTGGTCCCTTCGATCAACGGCAGCAGGTCGCGCTGGACGCCTTCTCGGCTGACCGATCCGCCGCGCACGTCCGAAACCGCGATCTTGTCGATCTCGTCGAGGAAGACGATGCCGTTGGCTTCGGCGTCGGCCAACGCCACGCGGTTGACGTCGTCGGGGTCGAGGCGCTTGTCGGCCTCTTCCTCGGTCAGCCGGGTGAACGCCTCGCGCACCTTCAGCTTGCGCCGCTTCTTGGGCGGGCCGCCCATCGCCTTGGACATCATTTCGCTCAGATTGATCATGCCGACGCCGTTGCCAGGCAGGTCGAATGGCATTGCCGGTGCCTCGCTGACCTCGATTTCGACCTCGGCACCGTCGAGGCTGCCGTCGCTGAAGCGCTGGCGGAAGCTGGCGCGGGTCGCCTCGCTCGATCCCTTGCCGGTCAGCGCGTCGAGCAGCCGCTCCATCGCCGCCGCCTCGGACGCGTCGCGCACCGCCGAGCGGCGCCGTTCACGCTCCAGCCGGACCGCTTCCTCGACCAGGTCGCGGGCGATCTGTTCGACGTCGCGTCCGACATAGCCGACCTCGGTGAACTTGGTCGCCTCGACCTTGACGAACGGCGCGTCGGCGAGCTTGGCCAACCGCCGGCTGATCTCGGTCTTGCCGCAGCCGGTAGGCCCGATCATCAGGATGTTCTTCGGCGTCACTTCCTCGCGTAGCTCGTGGCTCAGCCGCTGGCGCCGCCAGCGATTGCGCAGCGCCACCGCGACCGCTTTCTTGGCATCGTGCTGGCCGACGATATGCTCGTCCAATGCAGCGACGATCGCCTTGGGGGTCAAATTATCGTTCACGCGGCCGCTCCCACCGTCTCCACCGTCAGCCGGTCGTTGGTGAACACGCAGACCTCGGCGGCGATGGCCATGGCGCGGCGCGCCAGTGCTTCGGGATCAGCTTCGTAATCCGTCAGTGCCCGCGCCGCGGCGAGGGCGTAATTGCCGCCCGAACCGATCGCCGCGATCCCGCCTTCGGGCTCGAGCACGTCGCCATTGCCGGTCAGGATCAGCATCACCTCTGCATCGGCGACGATCATCATGGCTTCGAGGTTGCGGAGATATTTGTCGGTCCGCCAATCCTTGGCCAGCTCGACCGCGGCGCGCATCAGATTGCCGTGATGCTGCTCCAATTTCTTCTCGAGCCGCTCGAACAAAGTGAAGGCATCGGCGGTCGCGCCGGCGAACCCGCCGATCACTGCGCCGTCGGGGCCCAGCCGCCGCACCTTCTTGGCATTGGGCTTCATGATGGTGTTGCCCATCGACACCTGGCCGTCACCGGCGATGACTGTCAGCCCGTCCTTCTTGACTCCGAGGATCGTCGTCCCGTGCCAGCTTTCCAAATCTCGGCTCCCGCTCGAATGAGACGAAGATGTGGGAAGCGGGACGCGGCGCTACAAGCGACGCGGGTTAGGAATGGTCCTCGCGATGCTCGGCGCGCAGTTGGCGCTCGATCCGCGGATCGGGAACGAACCAGGCCGCGACGACCAGAACGTAGATGACAATGGAGATCAACGGATTGACGAAAGCGAGCCCAATAGCGGCAAGGTAACCGACGGTCGAAACCTTCGCTTTCATTTCCCCGCCGAGTGCCGCGGCAAGCGCGCCGCCGCGGCCGTGGAGGCGGATGATCGCGGCCTCGAGCGCCTGGTAGGATATCGCCCCGCCGACCAGGACAACGCCATATGCGGCGCACGGCAAGGGCGCGAATCCCGCCTCGCCGATCCAGCGAATAACGAACGGCATTAGCGACAGAAAGAACAACAACGCCAAATTGGCCCACAGCATGCACCCGTCGACCCTGTCGGCGGTCGTCAGCAAATGGTGGTGATTGTTCCAGTAGATGCCGATGTTGATGAAGCTCAGCAAATAAGCGAGCAGCATCGGCGTGACCGCGCGAAGACCGGCGAGGGTCGGCTCTTCGGGAAGGGGTAATTCGAGCACGATGATCGTGATGGCGATCGCCACCACCCCGTCGGTCAGCGCATTGAGACGGTCGGGCTTCATGTGCGGCGTTCCCCTATCGCCGACCGCTTTATTGATCAGCGGTTGGACCTGCAAATTGTTGTACTGCCCAGTCGATGAAAACGCGCACCCGCGGCGAAAGCTGGCGGTTGCGCGGATATAGGATCGACACCGGCGCGCTTGGGACTGGGAAGTCGATTAGCACCCTCTCGAGCCGCCCGTCAGCGAGATATCGCTCGACGTGGAATAGCGGCATCTGCGCAAGGCCAAGCCCAAGCCGAACGCCGGCCAGGAAGCTCTCGGTACCGGTGACCGATAAAGGAGCGGCCATCTCGATCCGAGTGAGGTCACCAGCGGTCTCGAACTCAAATGGGCGGAGGGCCCCGGTGGTGATCGATCGCAACCCCACCGCACGATGTTTGGCGAGATCGCCAGGGGTTTGGGGGCGCCCATGGCGATCCAAATATGACGGTGCGGCACAGGTCACGCGCTCAAGCAAGGTGACGGTCCGCGCGACGAGATCGCTATCCGGCAACGCTCCGTAGCGCAGCACGCAGTCGACGCCCTCGCGCACCACGTCCACCCAGCGCTCGCTCTCGCTCACCGCCACTTCGAGCTCGGGATAGCGCTCCAGGAATTCGGGCAGCCGCGGAAAGAGGAAGTGGCGGGCAAGCGTGCCCTGCACTTCGATCCGCAGCATGCCTTTCGGCACTGCACCGCGAAATGCGCCCTCGGCATCCTCGACGTCGCCCAGAATGGCGAGGCAGCGTCGGTAATAAGCTTCGCCGTCGAGCGTCGAGCGTACGGTTCGCGTCGTCCGCTGCAAGAGGCGCACCCCCAGGCGCTGCTCCAATTGCTGGATGACCTGGGTCGCGGTCGATCGCGGGATATCGAGATCATGCGCCGCTTGGGTGAAGCTGCGGCGGTCGACCACCCGGGTGAACAGCCGCATTGCGTCGAGCCGGTCCATAGATTGTTCCAGTTCTAAGAACAGTGTTGCTGTTTTTAATCTGATTATCTTTGCGCGGCCATAGCGCATTTAGGCCCCACGCCGCTCACCAAGGGGCAGCCCACCCAAAGGAGAATTATGATGAGCAACACCAACACAGTCGCCATTGTCACCGGAGCGTCGCGCGGAATCGGCGCGGCGATCGCCGGGCGGCTGGCTGCGGACGGCTTTACCGTCGTCGTTAATTATGCCGGCAACGCCGCCGAGGCCGAAGCCGTGGTCGCACGCATCGAAGCGAACGGCGGCAAGGCGATAACCGCCCAGGCGGACGTCAGCGACGCCGCCGCCGTGGCGCGCATGTTCGACGCCGCTGAAACCGCGTTCGGCGGTGTCGACGTTGTGGTCAACAATGCCGGCATTATGAAAGTCGCGCCGATCGCCGACAGCGACGACGCGCTGTTCGACAGCCAGATCGCGGTCAACCTCAAGGGCCCCTTCAACCTGCTGCGCGAGGCGGCCAAGCGTCTGCGCGATGGCGGCCGAATTATCAACCTGTCGTCGAGCGTCGTCGGCCTCTACCAGCCTGGCTACGCCGTCTATGCCGCCACCAAGGCGGGCGTCGAAGCGATGACCCATGTCATGGTCAAGGAGCTGCGCGGCCGCAACATCACGGTCAATGCGGTCGCCCCCGGGCCAACCGCGACAGCGCTGTTCCTCGACGGCAAGCCGCAGGCGGCAATCGACAATCTCGCCAAGCTCGCACCGCTCGAGCGGCTTGGCCGCCCGGAGGACATCGCCAACGCGATCGCCTTCCTCGCCGGCCCGGACGGAGCCTGGATCAACGGCCAGATCCTCCGCGCCAACGGCGGGATCATCTGACCTTCAACCCAATCCGGACTCGAAAGGAAATAATCATGTCCAAGAAGATCATTCTCATCACCGGCGCATCCAGCGGCTTCGGCCGGATGACCGCCGAGGCGCTCGCCCAGGCCGGCCACACCGTCTACGCCTCGATGCGCGACATCGCCGGCCGCAACGCCAGGAATGCCGCCGAAATGGCGGACCTGTCAGCGCGCGACGGGGTCGATCTCCGGGCCCTCGAGCTGGACGTCCAGTCCGAGGAGTCGGCCAATGCCGCGGCTGAGGCGATCATCGCCGAAAGCGGCCGGATCGATGTCCTCATCCACAACGCCGGCCACATGATGTTCGGCCCGGCCGAGGCCTTCACGCCCGAACAGTTCGCCCAGCAGTATGATGTCAACGTGCTGGGCACCCAGCGGGTCAACCGCGCCGTGCTTCCGCACATGCGATCGCAGAAGCAAGGCCTGCTGGTCTGGGTGTCGAGCAGCAGCTCGGCCGGCGGCACTCCGCCTTACCTGTCGCCATACTTCGCGGCGAAGGCGGCGATGGATGCGCTGGCCGTGCAATATGCTCGCGAACTGGCCCGCTGGGGTATCGAAACCTCGATCATCGTGCCTGGCGCGTTCACCAAGGGCACCAACCACTTCGCCCACTCCGGACGCCCCGACGACGCGGCCCGGCTCGCCGAATATGAAGCCGGCCCGTACAAGGGCTTTGGCGAGCAGGTTCAAACGGCGTTCGCCGACATCGTTCCCGAAGATGCCGATCCGGCCGGCGTCGCGGAACGGATCGTCGATATCATCGACTTGCCGTTCGGCGAGCGGCCCTTCCGGGTCCACTATGACCCGACCCAGGACGGTGCCAACGTCGGTTTCGCCGTGCTCGACCGGGTCCGGGCCGAGATGCTTCACCGCGTCGGCCTGTCCGACCTGCTCAAGCCCGCCAGGCTCGCCTGACCAACTCACTCCGTCGATGTTACCGGCCGCGATCCTTCCTCGGGTCGCGGCCGTCGATGTCAACCGCCCCCTGCGCTTCCACCCATTTGATCAGCTCGTCGAGCTGGATTGCTTGCTCGGTGGCGATCAGCCGCTCAGAGATAGAAAGTTCACCTTGCGCGGCGGAACCACCAGCTTCGCGGGCGGCTGCGCCGGGGGCGGGCACAGCCGCTGCTCGGCCACCGCCGCGATCGGCTGCGGACGTTCCGCTCCGCATGCGGTCAGCAATAGTGCGAGCATCACCCAGGCGCGCTTCGTAATCATGGATCGTCCTTTCGTTGATGTCCTGCTGCGCGGCGGCCACCCGGTCTCGGTTGGCGGCGTCGGCGTGCCGCGCCGTCTCGGCTGCCGCGCGGTAATTTGCGACGGTCTGGGCATGAGCCTGCTGCTCGGCGCGATAATTGGCTTCGAAGCCCTGCGACTGCTTGCGCCAGTGCCGCGTGTCGCCCTTCTGGATCAGGAGCAGGGCGAGCAAGGCAAGCGACGCGGCGATGCCGAACGCACCCTGCCAGTTGAGGAATCGCGGGAGCAGCGGAATCATTGCTTGCCTCCATCAGCTTCCAGGCTTGCGCCGTCGCGCGATGCACTGACCTTGAACCGCCCGACCGGCCCGCCGGCGAGCAGCCCGACGATCACCGCGATCATCGCGACGATGAACCCGCCGAGCGAACAGCCCAGGATGATCACGATGCTATGCTCTTCGCGGGGCGACCAGCCGCCCCACATCAGCAGTCCGATCATCGCCACCGCCATGCCGCCGCAGAAAATGCCGGCGGCGGCGGCAAGCAGGCCGTAGACCAGCCGCTGGCCCTCGGCGAAGGTGCGCGGCGGGGGAAGTGGCGTCATCTCTGCTTCTCCATCTGAAAGTTGGCTAAGTTGTCACCTCAACGCGCGCGCGCGAGTCAGGAATTACCCATACGGTTCGCGAGCCAGCCATAGAGGAACGCCTCGTTGGCCGGGCGGCGCTCGGCCAGGCGAAGGTAGCGTTCGCCCTGCAACGCTTCGACGGCGCGGAGCAGCACGGTCTCGCCACTGGCTTTGCCGCGCGTTTCGAGGAAAGCGTCGAGCGCGGCCAGAGTGCGGTCGCCGACACGCCCATCTGGAACCAGGTCGGGATAATCCTTGCCGTTACGGTTGAGTGCGGTCAGCGCTCGCTGGAGGAAAGTCGCGGCGACGCCCGGCCCCATGTTGGCGCCAGTGTCGAACAATTCGGCGGCGACGCGCGGAAGCCGCTCCGCTATCTCGTCGAACCGCGGCCGCAACCAGAACAATCGCCGGTAGATCGCCACCGCCTCGTCTTGCGGCAGCGCGGCCATTGTGCCGGCGTAGCCGTGGGCGCGGGCGACCGCCTCGGTGATTCCGTAGCGGGTCGGTCCCCCGCGATCGTCGGGATGATTGACGTAGCCGCCCTCGCGCTCGATCAGCGCCTCGATCAGATGATCGCAGCCCGTGTCGGTCGTATCCATGCTTCCCCACTTTCCGCCCGAGTCGCGGATTGAATAACCGTATAGGTTCTCTGTAGGAAAGCGTTTTTACCATTTTTAGTGCGTCGATGCATCTTGTGCCGACCGCGCACGCCGCTAAGCTGGCGGCATGAAACACCTTCCCTTTGCCGCGTTGGCCGGCCTGTCGCTGCTTTCCGCTACCCCATCCGCCGCTCAACTGAAGGCCCCAGAACGCCGGATGATCGCGACGGTCGACGCCGAGCAACCGCGGACGCTCGCCCTGCTTGAGAAATTGGTCAACCAGAACAGCGGCTCGCTGAATCTCGCCGGGGTTGAGGCGGTCGGCCGGATGATGCGCGCCGAGCTGGAGCCATTGGGGTTCACCGTCGAATGGATCCCGATGCGCGAGACCGGCCGGGCGGGGCACATCATTGCCCGCCATGCCGGTAAGCCTGGCACCAAGCGCCTGCTGCTGATCGGGCACCTCGACACGGTCTTCGAGCTCGATTCGCCGTTCCAGAAATGGACCCGCAAGGGCGACGAGGCCGAGGGCCCCGGCGCCGGCGACGACAAGGGCGGGATGGTGGTGATCGTCGCCGCGCTGCGCGCGATGCGCGACGCCGGGACCCTCAAAGGCGCCAATATCGAAGTGGTGCTGACCGGCGACGAGGAGGATAGCGGCAATCCGATCACGCTCGCGCGGCGCGACCTCATCGCCGCCGGCAAGCGCGCCGATATTGCGCTGGATTATGAAGGGCTGGCGGTCGACGGCGGCAAGGACATGGGCTCGATCGCGCGGCGCAGCTCAGGCAGCTGGACGGTCAACGTCACGGCCAGGAGCGGCCATTCGAGCGGAATCCTGACCCCGTCGGCGGGCGCCGGCGCGATCTATGAGCTGGCGCGGATCATCGACACGTTCCGACGTGAGGTCCCGGAGGATAAATTGACCTTCAACGTCGGCCTGATCGGCGGCGGCGCCACGGCGAAGCTCGACGAAGGCCGGATCCGTCTCGAAGCGACCGGCAAGACCAACATCATCGCTGCAACCGCGGTCGCGCGCGGCGATCTGCGCGCGCTGACCCAGGAGCAGCTCGACCGGGCACAGGCCAAGATGAAGGCGATCGTCGCGCAGCCGCTCAACGGCGCCAAGGCGACGATCGCGTTCGACAACGACGGCTATCCGCCGATGGCCCCGACCGCCGGCAACAAGGCGTTGCTCGACCGGCTGAACCTGATCAACCGCGACATGGGGCTGCCGGAAATGGGTGTGCTCGACCCGGTCAAGCGCGGCGCCGGCGACATCAGCTTCGTCGCCGCCGACGTCGACGGCCTGGTCGGCCTCGGCCCCGACAGCCACGGCGACCACGCGCCCGGCGAGACGGTCGACATCCCCAGCATCTCGCGGCAGGCCAAGCGCGCGGCGATTTTGATGAGCCGGCTGGCGAGCGAACGGCGGTGACAATTGAGTTGTTACTCGTATCTGGCTTAGTGGCCGGGCTACTCATTGGCGTTGTGGCCGCAAAGCGCCCGCTGAGCTGCGCCCTCTTGCTTGCCGTTCCCGTC
>DATHFE010000060.1:0-2308 GCA_035318245.1 Sphingomicrobium sp.
CCCGCGCGCGTTCTGCCCCAAGCCTGAGAGGAGTTTCCCTTTTGACCGAGACGCAATTCAGCCGCCGTCAGGCGGTAGCCGCCTTGGGTGCGAGCGTCGCCCTCCCCCTCATTCCCGGCTGCAAGCAGATCCCGACCGCCCGGCCCATAAGCGAGTCCGACGCCAGCGCGCTGCTCGATTCGGTCGGCGAGAATTTGCTCCGCCTTGCGCCCGAACAGGCGACATCTCTCGGCATCGACACCGGCAAGCGTGCTGGACTTCGATCCTTGCTGTCCGACCGGTCGAAGGCCGGCCAAGCGCGGATCGCAGACACGGTTCGGGCGGATTTGAAGCGCGTCAGCGACATTGACGCGTCGGGATTGACCCCGGCGACGCGGACCAGCGTCGAGGTCGCCCGCAGCGCCTATCGCACGGCGCTCGACGGCTTCGCTTTCCCCTATGGCGACGTTGCGGTCGGCGGCTATCGCAACACGCCCTACGTCGTGATCCAGAATGTCGGCGCCTACCTCGACACGCCGCGCTTCCTCGATACCGATCATTTGATCGAGAATGCCAGTGACGCCGAAGCCTATCTCGCGCGGCTCGACAGCTATCCGGCCCAACTCGACGGCGAGCTCGATCGACTGAAGTCCGCTGGAGCAATGGGCGTGATCGCGCCGTCCTTCCTAATTGATAAAACGATCCCCTCGCTCCAGCTCGCGGCCAAGAATGCCGCCAGGGGCGGGTCGCTGGTCGAATCGATCGAGCGGCGGACCAAGGCGATCCCCGGCAATTGGGCGGAGCGCGCGCGGGCCATCGCGCAAACCAAAGTCGCGCCGGCGCTCGAACGCCAGACCGCCGAACTCCAGGCCCAGCGCGCCAAGGCGACCGAGGACGCGGGAATGTGGGCGCGCCCGCGCGGCGATGCGTTTTACGCCTGGGCATTGCGCGCTTCGACCACCACGCCGCTCAAGCCCGACGAAGTCCACGCAATGGGCATGGAGCAATTGAAAGAGCTGCAGGGACGGATGGACCCGATCCTCAAGAGCCTCGGCTACACCCAAGGCTCAGTAGGCGAGCGAATGCAGGCGCTGGCCAAGGACCCCAAGTACAAGTTCGCCGAAGGCGACAAGGGCCGCGCCGAGATCATGGCCTATATCCAGGAGCGGCTGGCGATCATCCGCGCCCAGCTGCCGCGCGCGTTCAACACCTTGGTGCCGGGCCATCTCGAAGTGAAGCGCATGCCGCCCGAAGAAGAGCCCGGAGCGCCCGGTGCCTACGGCGGCGCCGGCTCGATCGACGGCAAGATCCCCGGCAAATTCTGGATCAACCTGCGCGACACCAATTTGCACAGCAAATACAGCCTGCCCGACCTTGCCGCCCACGAGGCGATCCCTGGTCACGTGTGGCAGGGCGAATATGCCAACAAGCTGCCGCTGATCCGCACGATGCTGGCGTTCAACGCTTATTCCGAAGGCTGGGCGCTCTACGCCGAGCAGTTGGTCGACGAGCTCGGCATCTACGACGATTTCCCGGCCGGGCGCCTCGGCTATCTCCAGTCGATCGCCTTCCGCGCCTGCCGGCTGGTGGTCGACAGCGGCCTTCACGCCAAACGCTGGACGCGCCAGCAGGGCGTCGATTTCTTCGTCACCATGAACGGCTCGAACCCGCTCGAAGTGGCGAGCGAGGTCGACCGCTATTGCAGCTGGCCGGGGCAGGCCTGCGGCTACAAGGTCGGTCACAGCGAGATCAACCGCCAGCGCGAGCGCGCCAAGGCGGCGTTGGGGCCGCGCTATGATTTGAAGGCCTTCGACGACACGGTCGTCAAGGGCGGCAACGTCCCGCTCGACGTCCTCGCCAAGAACGTCGAAGAATATATTCGGACGGCGAAGGCGAGTTAACGCCTCAAACCAAAACGAAGTCTCCGCCGGAAGGGTCAGCGGCGGCGGCGGATTCGCCGGCGTCGCGGCGCGCGAGTTTGCCAATTTCCGACCAGTCGCGCTCCTCGCCTTCCTTGGCGATCAGCTCGACGAACCGATCGTGCAGAAGACCCGCCAGGGGCATTGGGACACGCAGCCCTTCGCCCGCGGCAATCGCCAGCCTGATGTCCTTGAACCCCAGCGGAGCGGCAAAGCCGACCGGCGCAGGGGCGTCTTCGATGATCAACGCGCCGTAGTTGCGGTACACCGGCAAGTCGAACACGGTCGTGGTCAGGAATTCCAGATATTCGGCGCGGTCGATCCCGCCCTTGGACACCAGCGCGATCGCCTCGCCGAGCGATTCGAACACGGAGGCAAGCAGGAAATTCGAGCTGAGCTTGATCAGGTTG
>DATHFE010000061.1:0-6852 GCA_035318245.1 Sphingomicrobium sp.
GGATCGTCGAGGAATTCGAGACCGAACCGGCCTGACCGCCAATCCAAAAGGGAAATCGATGAGTTTCACCATCTACGACGCGACCGTGCCTGTCTTCGTCAATGGCCTCACCGCAATGCGGGCCTGGCTCGACAAGGCCGCGGCCGAAAAATCAGAATCCGATTTGATGCAGGCGCGGCTCGCGCCCGACATGAACCCCCTTCCCGCCCAGTTCCAATTGGCGTCCGACTCCGCCAAGAATGCGATCGGCCGCCTCAGCGGCGTGGACGCTCCGTCGATGGCCGACACCGAAGCCAGTTTCGCCGAGCTGCGCGATCGCTGCGACCGCACCATCGCCTTCATCCAAAGCGTCGATCCGGCGATCATCGCGGCCAGCGCTGATCGCGATGTCATCCTCAAGCTGCCCAATGGCACCGGCTGGCGCTTCACCGGCAGCGATTATGTCACGCGCTTCGCCTTGCCCAATTTCTTCTTCCACGTGACCGCCGCCTACGCCATCCTGCGCGCCGCTGGCGTGTCGCTGGGCAAGCCCGACTTCCTCCAGCATCTGGGGCCACCGAGCCCGCTCGACGAGGCCTAGATGCCCGGCCCCATCCTGGAAACCGATCGCCTGCTGCTCCGGCCGCCCAAGGCCGAAGACCTCGACGGCTGGGCCGAAATGATGGCCGATGAAGAGGCCGCGCGATTTCTCGGCGGTGCCCAGCCGCGCGAGGTTGCGTGGCGCGGCCTGGCCTCGATGGCGGGGTCGTGGGCGCTGATGGGCTTCGGCATGTTTTCAGTGGTCGAAAAGGCCAGCAACAAATGGGTCGGCCGGCTCGGACCGTGGCAGCCCGAAGGTTGGCCCGGCACAGAAGTCGGATGGGGCCTCCATCGCTCAGCCTGGGGCAAGGGTTACGCCACAGAAGGCTCGGTGGCGGCGATCGACTGG
This sequence comes from Sphingomicrobium sp., assembly GCA_035318245.1. Taxonomy (GTDB): domain Bacteria; phylum Pseudomonadota; class Alphaproteobacteria; order Sphingomonadales; family Sphingomonadaceae; genus Sphingomicrobium. Next base: position 929 of record DATHFE010000061.1, read on the forward strand.
GCGTTCGACAATCTCGGCTGGGACGAAGTCATCCACTGCATCGACAAAGACAATCTCGGCTCGATCCGCGTTGCCGAGCGCCTCGGCTCGATCCGCCGCGGCCAGACCCGATTGCCTCCCCCATATGAGACGCAATCCGTCGATGTCTGGTACCAGAGCCGCGAGCAATGGCGCGCCCGCTGACTCTTAGTGATTGCGGTGCGTAGAGAAGCGGTCTTTCCACCGGTCGCGGTAATTCGATCGCTCGCTGGAGAAAGAAAAGCTCGCGAAGCCATCGTCGAGGGGCACGCCAACGGTGCCGTAGGCCGAGCGATAACCGCCTGTGCCGATCCCGATCCCGACCTCGCCGGAGATTTGCGGGCCGGTGCCGATCTGACCCGCCTCGGCCGCCTCGCGCCGGGCAGCCGCTTCCGTAAGCACACGCTCGACCTCATCCGGACTCAGCCGCCGCTCGGATGCCGCCGGCGCCTGCGCGGCCAGAACCGTCGCCGGAAACGCCAGCGCCGTCGCCAGGATCAGGGATTGCCGCAGCCGCATGGCGATGCGTTGCCACTCCAGAGTCATTTCCGCAATGGCTCGAGCTGTTTGCGGTCCTTTGCGAGCATTGCGGGAACGGACGGACACGCTATGATCATCGTCATCTTTGCGAAGGGGACGCGCAATGAGATTTCCGGGCGCTACGGCTTTCCTGCTGGCATGTTCGGTTGCGGTCGCGCAGCCGGCGCTGGCGAGCGGATCGAAGGTCTCCTCGCCGCTCCAGCTCGCCAAGCAGGCTGAAAGGTTGCAGCCCGGGGATTGGGTCTGGGCGCCGCGGATTTCCAAACATGGCCCGGTCCTCGTCTATGTCGACCTCGATCGCCAACTGGCCACCGTCTACCGCAACGGCGTGCGCATCGGTGTCACCACCATCTCCTCGGGCAAGCCGGGCCTTGAGACGCCGACCGGGGTCTTCACCATCCTCGAAAAGGACGTCGATCACCACTCGCGCACCTACGACAATGCGCCGATGCCTTACATGAACCGGCTCTCGTGGAAGGGCGTCGCGCTCCACGCCGGCAACCTGCCTGGCTTCCCGGCGAGTCATGGCTGCGTCCGCTTGCCGCTGGAATTTTCCAAGCTCTTGTTTTCGACCACCGAAATGGGCGGCACGGTCGTGATCGCCGGCAATCATGGCGACCCCTACAAGAAACCGGCGGCCGGAGTGCTCACCCCGGCGCAGGTCGGCGGCTACGGCGCCGTCCAGCTACCGCTCGGCGACAAGCAGGACTTTAGCTGGATGCCCCAGCTCAGCCCGGCCGGCCCGACCTCGATCATCATTTCCACCGGCGACCAGCGCGTCGTCGTCCTGCGCAACGGGATCGAGATCGGCCGCGCCAAGGCTGTGGTCCAACAGCAGGCCGACGAAGCGCAGGTGATGACCCTGACCAAGGCGCGCGGCGGCAAGTCCGAATGGATTCAGGTCGGCGTTTCCAACCTCGCCCATGAAGATGCCGACATCGTCAGCACCGAAGGGGTCGAGCGGATGCAGCTCCCCGCCGCCTTCGTCGCCAATATGCGCTCGGTGATGACGCCGGGGACCACCGTGCTGGTGACCAAGGCCAGCGTCGGCGATCCGGGCACCGGCATGCAAACCACCGTCCTCGCGTCGGAGCCGGACGGCCCCGCGCGCTAGATCATGCCGCCGCCGCGCGGTCGGCCTTGCGGTCCGGCTTGCGCAACAGGCCCGGAACATTCGCGGCCGGGCACGCACTTCCGAACAAATAGCCCTGGCCGATGGCGCAGCCCAAGCTCGACAGGAAATCCCGCTGCGCACTGGTCTCGATGCCTTCGGCGACCACCTCGATCCTCAGCGCCTTGCCAAGCCCGATGAGGGCATCGACGATCGCGCCATCCTCGGCGTCGATCTGCAGGTCGCGGACGAACGAGCGGTCGATCTTGATGATCTCGATCGGGAACCGCTTGAGATGGGTCAGCGACGCGAAGCCAGTGCCGAAATCGTCGAGCGCCAGCCGGATGCCCTTGGCGGCGAGCTCGTTGAAGGTGCGCTCGACATGGTCGATGCCTTGCCCAAGCAGGACGCTTTCGGTCACTTCGACCTGGATGCACTCTGGCGGGATTTGGGCGCCCTCCAACTTGGCCAGCAGCCGCCCGGCGAAATCGCCCCGGCGCAGCTCGGCGAGCGCGGCGTTGATCGCGACGTGCCCGAAGTCGAGCCCCCCGGCGCGCCACGCCGAAATGTCCTTGATCACCTCATCGACCATGCGGTCGCTGAGCCGCACCGCCAGGGCGCTGTCTTCGAAGGCCGCGGCAACGCATTCCGGGCCCTTGGCCGGCTGGCCTGGAAGGCAGCAGCGCAGCAGCGCTTCGAAACCGATGATCGCACCGGTCTCGAGTTCGACCTTGGGCTGGTAGTGCGGCCGGATGAAATCGCCCTCGAGCGCGGCCTCGGCAACCGACAGCATTTCGCGGCGCAGCAGCATGTCCGACCACATCGCCGGATCATACAATCGATAGGCGCCGCGGCCCGAGCCCTTGGCCTCGTAGAGCGCGAGATCGGCGTGCTTGAGCATGTTGTGGGCATCGTCGCCCCCGCCGCAACTGCTCGCGCCGATGCTCGCGTTGCAATGGATCACTTTGCCCTGGTGCTCGACCGGCTCGCGCAATTGCTCGAGCAACTTGTGGGAGAAGGTTTCGAGCTCATCGGCCCCGCTCATCCCCATCAGCAGGATCGCGAACTCATCGCCGCCCAGTCTCGCAACGAGATCGTCTGACCGGATCGCGCTCTTCAGCCGGTCGGCAAAGGTCAGCAGGACCGCGTCGCCGGCATCATGGCCGAGCGTATCGTTGGTCAGTTTGAACTCATCGACGTCGAGCAATGCCAGCGCGAAGTTCGGATCCGCGCCGTCTCCGGTCAGCTCTTCGAGCTTGCGCTGGAACATCGCGCGGTTGGGCAGCCCGGTCAGCGAATCATGGAAGGCGAGATGGGCGGCATTGGCTTCCGCGCTGGCCAGCTCGCCGGCGGCGTGGTGCAGCCGCCGCCCGAGAAAAATCATCAGCGACGCCAGCCCGAGCAGGATCAGCAGGTTGAACGGGACCAGCTTCCACAGGATGCGCGTGCCGGGGAGCTCCGGTTTCCAGATGAGATAGCCGATCGCCTTGCCCCATTCGGTCTTCAATACAATCGCATGCTCGCTGCCCAGCCGTTGCGCCTCGCGCGAAAATCGCGGCGACGAGATCAATTGCCGCGAGCTCAATTCCGCGAGGAATCCCCGGTCGAGATAGCGCACGCTGATCAGCACCGGCCATTGGCCGTTGGGCCGCACAAAGTCGCGGGTCGATGGCTGGACCAGCATCGCGCTGGCCGCGGCGGGCCGGCCGCCGACCAGCATGATGTGCGAATCATGGGTCGTCCGCGGCGTGGTGCGGACCGTGCTGTCGGCGGCGAGCGCCCGGCGCGGGTTGCGGTCGTGACGGCCGTTGCTGCCCCCGTCGCGCCCGCGCACGCTGTTGACCAGGAACACCAAGTCGGGGGAAAGCGCCGCATAACGCTTCAGGGACACCTGCTGGCCTTCGACCGATGCATAAAGCGGCCGGTCGAAGCCATCGACCACGAACACCTCGTCATGGCCGAAAATGCGGTGAAGCCAGCTGCCCATATTGTCGTGGACCCAGGTCGCGTCGAGTCGCGGAGCGACCAGATGCTCGGCCGAATCGTCCCAGATCGCGACCGTTTCCTGTTGCAGCGCCAGCTCGTCGACGCTGCTTTCCATCGCATGCTGCGCGGACCGCGCCTGGCGCTCAACCGAAACGGCGTCGCTCTCGTGAGTCGCCCAGTAAACCCCCGCGCCGGCAAGAAATAGCGAGACGATCACCATCGCTCCGATGGCGATCGCGATCGTCACAGAAAAATTTCTGCGCTGACCGGGATTTCCGATCAGGTGCAGTGGATTGTCCCCCGTCATTCGAGGGCTTTAACACCGCAATGGCTAACAAAGCGTGGTGTTAACTCAGGGAAGCATCCGTAATGGAGCCTAACCGGGTCAGGATCAGGGCATAAACTCCACATGCCTTGCACTTTGTCGAGGCTTGGTTTTCCGCGCCTCCGTCCCGAAATGAGACAGGCGGAGGCGCCATCCCCTTGCTTAGTCTCGTTAAATATACCTAGTTAACCGGTTGATAACGACTCCGCTTTTGCGAGTCGTTGGATCCGGGGACAGGACTATGCCGACCAATACGGGCGGGGGCACGACCACGTCATTAGACAATACGCCTCAGGCGAAAGACGATTTTTTTATCGCGTCTGAGGATCAGGTCTACATCTTCAATGTGATGGCCAACGACCTTGGCGGCAACGCCAAGGTGATGTGGTCGATCGACAATACGTCCGATGACGGCTCGGGGGACCTTGTCGCCAAGGACGTCGTCGGCATGCCGGAATATAGCGAGCTCGGCGCCCGCATCTGGATCACCGCCGACGGCAAGATCGCCTACGACACCAATGCCCTCGATAGCCTTCCCGACGGGGTCACGGTCGTCGACCAGTTCACCTACGCCATCCGGATGTCCAACGGGACGCTGAGCTGGGCGACCGTCAATATCACGTTGACCGGAGTCAACGACCGCCCGGTCGCGGTCGCGGCCGCCAACGCCGTCAATGAGGATGCGAGCGTCACCGGCAACGTCACCGCGACCGACGCCGACACGGGCGAGACCGCAACGCTGACCTATGCTCTCGTCAATCCGGCTCCCACTGGCCTGACGTTCAACCCCAATGGAACGTACGCCTTCGACGCGTCGAGCTATGACAGCCTGGTCGCCGGCGAAGAGCTTGTCCTGACCATCGCCTTTACGGCGACCGACGTGCACGGCTCGGCATCGCTGCCCGCCAATTTGGTGATCAAAATCACCGGCACCAACGATGTCCCGGTCGCGACCGCCGCGGTCAACGCGGTCAATGAAGACGCGACCATTTCGGGCAATGTCACAGCATCCGATGCCGATGCAGGCGAGACCGCAACGCTGACCTACGCCATCACTGGCGCCGCCCCGACGGGCCTTACCTTCAATGCCAATGGCACATACAGCTTCGATGCATCGAGCTACGACTATCTGACCGCCGGCCAGCCGCTCGTTATCACGGTTCCGTTCACCGCAACGGACGTGCACGGCGCCACCTCGGCTCCGGCGAACCTGGTCATCACCGTCACCGGCACCAATGACGTCCCGGTCGCCAATGCCGCGGTCAACTCGGTCAACGAGGATGCCTCGATCAGCGGCAACGTGACCGCCAGCGACGCAGACGCCGGCGAGACCGCCACGCTGACCTATGCTTTAGTCGGCGCCGCGCCCACCGGTCTCACCTTCAATGCGAACGGCAGCTATACGTTCGACGCATCCAGCTACGATTATTTGGCGGCAGGTGAGCCGCTTGTCCTGACCATCCCGTTCACGGCGAGCGACGCGACCTCGACGTCCGCTCCGGCGAACCTCGTTATCACGGTAACGGGCACCAACGATGTCCCGGTCGCCAACGCGGCGGCCAACTCTGTTCTCGAGGACGCGAGCGTTTCCGGCAACGTGACCGCCTCGGACGCCGACGCTGGCGCGACCGCGACGCTGACCTACGCGCTGGTCAACCCGGCGCCAGTTGGCCTCTCCTTCAACGCCGACGGAAGCTACAGCTTCGACGCCTCGAGCTACGATTACCTCACCGCCGGCGAGCCTCTCGTGCTCACCATTCCTTTTGCCGCCAGCGATGCGACCTCGACGTCCGCTTCCGCCAACCTGGTCATCACGATCACTGGCACCAATGACGTTCCGGTCGCCAACGCCGCGGTCAACTCTGTTCTTGAAGACGCCAACATCTCCGGCAACGTCACCGCTTCGGACGCCGACGCCGGCGAGACGGCAACGCTGACTTACGC
>DATHFE010000062.1:0-5521 GCA_035318245.1 Sphingomicrobium sp.
GAGGATCATGGCGGAGAGGGTGGGATTCGAACCCACGGTAGGCTTGCACCCACGCCGCATTTCGAGTGCGGTGCTTTCGACCACTCAGCCACCTCTCCGCGAGGATGATCATGGGCCAGCATCGTGTTGGCCGAGGTCGGCGGCGCCTCTAGCAGCGCTGGTTTGGCTTGCCTAGTCCGCTGGGGACACTACATTCAACACCATGACCGACGCCCGCCCCGACCACACAGCCAAAGACCCGACGGTGATCACCGCTCGGTTCGGCATCGGTGAGCTGGTCAAGCACCGGCTGCTCGATTTTCGCGGCGTGATCTTCGACGTCGATCCCGAATTCGCCAATTCGGACGAATGGTATGAGGCGATCCCCGAGGCGATCCGCCCGCACAAGGACCAGCCGTTCTACCATCTGCTCGCTGAGAACAGCGAGTCGAGCTACGTCGCTTACGTCAGCCAGCAGAACCTGGTCGCCGACGACGAAGGCGAGCCGATCGACCATCCGGCGATCGGCGGCCTGTTCGATGGCTTCGCCCAGGGCCGCTACAAGCTCAAGCCCGAGCACCGCCATTGATCTGAAATTTGCGTTGGGAGCGAGCAATGCCGTCAAGTGAGAACAGGCCGGCGTGGACGGCTACTGCGATCCTTGTCGGGCGCCTGATTTTTGCCGCTGTGTTCCTCATGGCCGTCAGCTTCAAGCTGATGGATATCAATGCCACAGCGAGCTACATTTCGGCGGCGGGCTTTCCGATCCCCAAGCTGCTCGCCTGGCTCGCAGCCGTGCTCGAGCTTCTGCTCGTCGCCGGTTTCCTGACGGGCGCCTATTTCTCCGAAACCTGCCTGGTCGCGGTCGTCTATGTGTTGTTCCTCGGCTTCGCCTTCCACGGGCCATCGCACTGGGCCGGAAATCAGAATGAATTCGGATTCTTTGTCGATCACTTCACGTTCGTCGCGGGGCTCCTTTTCGCGGCCGTTAACGGGCCCGGGCGATGGGCGGTACAAAGGGCCATTATCCGGCGCTGACCTGCCGCGCGATGCGACGGCCAAGGTTGACACCCGCGCACCGCTGCCATAGGCGGCACGCTTTCCGCGCGAGGGCTGCGCTCGCTGCCTTCCCTCGCGCGGATCGTTTCAAACGAAGAAGAGACAGTCCAATGTTCGCAGTCGTGCGCACGGGCGGCAAGCAATATCGCGTCGCCCCCGGAGACAAAATCGTGGTCGAGAAGCTCGCCGGGGAAACCGGGGATTCGATCGATCTCAGCGATATCCTGCTGGCTGGCGAAGGCTCGCAATTGAAGTCGGTCGCGGGCCTCAAGGTCACCGCCGAGATTCTCGCCCAGGCGAAGTCGGACAAGGTCACGGTGTTCAAGAAGCGCCGCCGCCACAATTATCGCCGCAAGGCCGGCCATCGCCAGCAGCTGACGATTTTGCGGATCACCGCCATTGGCGATCAGAAGGCTGAGAAGAAGGTCGCCAAGCCTGCAGCCGAGAAGGCGCCCGCCAAAGTCGAAGCTGCTCCGGTCGCTGCTGCACCTGCGAAGGAAGCCAAGGCTCCCGCCGCGAAGGCTGAAAAGCCTGCCGCAAAGGCTCCGGCCAAGGCCGAAAAGCCCGCCGCGAAGGCGGCTCCGGCCAAGGCGAAGTCGACAAAGGATGCTGCACCTGCTAAGGGCGCGTCCAAGACCAAGACCAGCAAGAAGTAGTTCGAGACGATGGCACATAAAAAAGCAGGTGGTTCCTCCCGCAACGGCCGCGACAGCGCGGGCCGTCGCTTGGGCGTGAAGAAGTTCGGCGGCGAATCGGTGCTGGCGGGCAACATTATCGTGCGCCAGCGCGGCACGCGCTGGTACCCGGGCTCGAACGTCGGCTGTGGCAAGGACCATACGTTGTTCGCACTCGCCACGGGTCGTGTCGCGTTTAGCGACGGCAAGCTCGGCCGCAAATACGTCCACGTAGAAGCGATGCCGATGCAAGGCGAACCAGCCAAATAGGAACGGTCGATAAAGGTCCGTTCCCACAAGGGGGCGGCCCGGACCAGGTCCAGTAAAATGGACCTTCCAAGGGAGAAGAGGGAAGCCCCCTCTCCTCCCTTTTTCTTCTCCCGAAACTGTAACGCGCGGCCCCTAGGCGGCGCGGGAGTGAAGGGAAGATCGTATGTTCGCACGGACCGAACGATTGCTGTTGAGACCCGGCTGGGCCGAGGATGCGCCCGCGCTTGCAGGGGCGATTGCCGACGAGACGATCGTCCGCAACCTCGCCGCCGCGCCATGGCCCTATGGCCTGGCCGATGCCGAAGCCTTCCTTGCTTCGGCGCGCGATCCGGCAATGCCGTCCTTCCTGATTTTCGCGCGGACCGATGACGCTCCCCAGCTGGTCGGCGCGTGTGGGCTCGGCCGTCGCCCGTCCGGCGCGGTCGAGCTCGGTTATTGGATCGCTCGGCCCTATTGGGGCAACGGCTATGCTGCCGAGGCCGGCCACGCGCTGATCGGCATCGCCCGCGCGCTCAAGCTGCCACGCCTCGAAGCGTCGCACTTTGTCGACAATCCTGCGTCGGGCCGGGTGCTGGAGAAGCTCGGCTTCAAGCCGACCGGCCTCAGCGCCCCGCGCTACAGCTGCGCCCGTGGCGGCGAAGCGCTGACGCGGCTGTTCCGGCTGGCGTTGGCGGGTGGCCGGGTGGCAGTTGTCGATGGCGAGCAACTGGCGGCATAATCCCGCCAATCACGACTGAAGGTCAGGCCGCCCGTGCGCGCCTGACCTTCTTGGCTGGCTCGGCGACCGGCGCGACCGCGTCATAATCCGCGATCAGCGCCCGGTCGTCCTCATTCCACGGATGGAAATTGGGCAGGAAGAACTTGCCCCAGGCGACCGCGATCTTGCGCATCATCCCGGGCCGGATCCACATGTACCACAGCAATTTCGACCAGGCCCGAAGGCCGGTGATCCCGTCCTGCCGCAGCAATTCCAGCGCTCCAGCGGTGCGGTCGACGAGGAAGTTGCGGGTGATGAACAGCATCACCTTGGCCTTGACCTTCCAGCGCTTGCCGGCCGGCCAATTCCTGGTCGCGTGCAGCCAGGTGTCGTAAGCGACACCCTTATGCTCGATTTCCTCGCTTGCATGCCATTTCCACAGCGCCGCGGTCGCCGGGTCGGCCCCCGCAAAGTGCCGCGGATTACCGAGTATTTCATGCGCCAGGATCGCCGTGAAATGCTCGAGCCCCATGGTCGCCGCCAAGCTGACGATCGGCGGCTTGGTCCGGGTGATGGCAAGTCGCGCATCGACCCGCTCCTCGAGCTTGGTGAGGTCGTAGCCCGAATCCGCCGCGCGGCGGTTGAACGCCAGATGCTCGCGGCTATGGATGACCTCCTGGGTCGTGAACGCCTTGATTTCCTCGGCCAGCCGCGGCTCGGCGCCATCGCGGAATTTGCGCACGCTCTCGACGAAAAAGGCCTCCCCGACCGGAAAGGTCGCGGACAGCGCATTGTAGAATGCGCTCGCCTCGGGGCGCCCGCCATGCCACCAGCGCGGGGTCGCCTCGTCGCGCCCGAACCGCCGGTCGCGCGGGGTGATGCTGAGGTCGGCCGGAGTCACCGAATTACGTGTGATCGAAGGTGATTTGACGCTTGCGGAAGCCATTGAGTCGTTCTCCATCGCGATCCTTTGAATCGCTCTTACTGACAAAAATGTCAATAAGGAATTAAATGCGCAAACGCCTGTCGCCAGAGGAGAGCAAAGCCGCGGCGGTCGAAGCCGCGCGCGACCTGCTGGTCCGCGAAGGCGCCGCAGCGATCACCCTGCAAGCGGTCGCCAAGCGCATCGGCCGCACCCATGCCACCCTGCTCCATCATTTCGGCTCGGTCGCCGGTCTGCACCGCGCGCTGGCCGAGGAGATCGCGCACCATGTCGGCGCCTCGATCACCTCGGCGATCGGCCGGCGCCGCCGCGGCGAAGCAACCGAGCGCGACGTGGTCGACGCGATGTTCGACGCCTTCACTGAACAAGGCGCTGGCGAGCTGATCGGCTGGATCACCCTCACCCGCCAGCGCGAGGCGCTTGCACCGGTGATCGACACCGTCGCCGCAATCATCGCGGACTTCCGCGACGCCGGTGACGAGCGCCCGATGGACAAGGTAACGCTCGGGCTGGTTTTGCTGGCGATCGGCGATTCCCTGGTCGGCGAGGAGATCGCCAAGGCCACCGGCCAGCCGCGCGACGCGGTGCGCGAAATCGCGGTACGGCAAATCGCCGCGGTGGTAGGAGCGGCTTCATGAAAATCATTGGCAGCTTCGTCAGCCCCTATGTGCGCAAGGTCCTTGCCTGCCTCGAATTGAAGGGCCTCGCCTATGAAGTCGACCCGATCACACCATTCTACGGCGATGACGAATTCGGGCGCCTGAGCCCGCTGAGGCGGATTCCGGTGATGATCGACGGTGATTTCGTCCTGACCGATTCATCGGTCATCTGCGAATATCTCGACGAAACCTATGACGGCCACACCCTGCACCCATCCGCGCCCTGCGACCGCGCCCGTGCCCGCTGGCTGGAGGAATATGCCGACAGCCGGCTCGGTGACCTATTCATCTGGGGGCTCTTCTATCCGAAGATGGTCCATCCGCGCGTGTGGGACGAACCCGGCGACATGGAAAGGGTGGAGCGCACACTGGCCGAGGATATCCCGGCGGCGCTCGATTATCTCGAAGGCGAACTTCCCGAAAGGGGCTTCCTGTTCGGCGAAATCGGCGTGGCCGACGTCGCCATCGCCAGTTTCTTCTGCAATGCCGCTTATGCCGGCTTCGCGGTCGATGCCGGCCGCTGGCCGAAGGTCGCTCGGTTCGTCGGCGACACGCTTGCCCACCCGGTGCTCGAAAAGCTGCTGAAACTCGAGCAGATCCAGCTCGGCGCGAGTATCGCAGGCCGCCGCCAGGCGCTGATCGACGCCGGCGCGCGGCTAACCGCCGAAACGCTTGGAGTGAAAGAGCCGCGCCCCGGCATCATGCGCCTTTGACTGGGCCGGTGGGCGCAAATCCGCTATCAGCGAGCCGCTGACAAATGTGGGAGAGGATCATGCGACTGCTCGCAATCTTATCCGGGGCACTCATCCTGGCGCAGGCGGGCAGCGCGGCCAACAGCCAACCGCAAATGGCCAAAATGCTGGATCCCGCGGCGATCAAATGGGGCCCTGGACCGGAAGCATTGCCGGCGGGCGTCCAATCGGCCCTGCTTTACGGCGATCCGCACAAAGCTGGGCTGTTCGTGATGCGGCTGAAATTCCCCAAGGGCCTCCGCGTCGCTCCCCATATCCATCCGCAACCGGAAATCGTGACCGTGATTTCGGGCCGTTTTCGCGTCGGCATGGGACGTATCGCCGACCTCAGCCGAACTCGGCGGCTCCGCGCCGGAAGCTTTTCGGCGCTCGGCCCGAATATGCCGCACTTTGCGTTTGCAGAGGAGGAATCGGTCATCCAGATCAGCACGACCGGGCCTTGGTCACTCAAATACGTCAACCCGGCCGACGATCCGCGGAACAAGCGC
>DATHFE010000063.1:0-3023 GCA_035318245.1 Sphingomicrobium sp.
CGCCTACCAGGCGGCCAATGTGCTGGTCGCGGCGGGACTGCTGATTGCCACCGGGACGCCGGTCGACGCGACTGTGTCGGCGATGGCGCGAGTGTCGCCGGTGCGCGGGCGGCTGGAGCGCGCGGTAATCAGCCGCGCCGGGGCGCCAGTCTATGTCGATTATGCCCATACACCCGATGCAATCGAGGCGGCGATCGCCGCGCTTCGCCCGCACGTCACCGACAAGCTGATCACCGTATTCGGCGCGGGCGGCGACCGAGATCGGCGGCCGCCGCGAGGCGATTACTGCGGCGATCAAAATGGCGACGCAGGGCGACATCGTGCTGCTCGCCGGCAAGGGCCATGAACAGGGCCAGATCGTAAAGGACCGCATCCTGCCGTTCGACGATGTCACCGTTGCCCGTGAGTGCGCCGCGTGAGCGCGCTGTGGACAAGCGCTGAAATCGCGCAAGCGACGGGCGGCACGGCAAGCGCAGAGTTCGAGGTTACGGGCGTAACCTTCGACAGCCGCGAGGTCGGCGCCGGCGATTTGTTCGTGGCGATGGCGGGTACGGCATTCGACGGACATAAGTTCGTCGATCAGGCCTTTGCCGCGGGAGCCGTCGCGGTCCTGGTTTCGCAGCCGGTCGAAGGGCCGCACATACTTGTGCCCGACACCTTCGAAGCGCTGCAAGCGTTGGCGCGGGCAAGTCGCGCGCGCAGTTCAGCGAAGATCGTCGGGGTAACCGGATCGGTCGGCAAGACAAGCACCAAGGAAGCGCTCGCCGCGGCGCTTGAACGCGGTGCGCGGGGGCGGGTCCACCGCTCGGTCAAGAGCTACAACAACCATACCGGAGTGCCGCTGAGCCTCGCGCGGATGCCGCGCGACGCCGAATATGCGGTTCTCGAAATGGGCATGAACAACCCGGGCGAGATCGCGTCGCACAGCGCGCTGGTCCGCCCGCACGTCGCGCTGATCACCGCGATCGCTTCGGCGCACATCGAGAACCTCGGCAGCGAAGAAGCCATCGCAGACGCCAAAGCCGAAATTTTTGCCGGGCTCGAGGATGACGGGGACGCGATCATCCCAAACGACAGCCCGCACCGCGACCGGCTGATCAAAGCGGCGCGGCGCCATGCCGGACGGATCATCACCTTCGGCGGAGCCGATGCCGACGTCACGGCGATCCACGCGGTTCGCGCCGAAAAGGGCGGCAGCCTGATCACCGCGTCGCTGATGGAAAGCGAGCTGACCTTCACCGTGTCGCAACGCGGCGAGCATTGGGTGTCAAACGCGCTGGCGGTGCTGGCGACTGTGGAAGCGCTCGGCGCCGATCTCGCCGTGGCGGGACTGGCGCTGGCCGATTTGGGCGGCATGAAAGGGCGTGGGCAGAGGATCACCTGCCAGCTTGGCGACGGCGAGGTGCTGATCATCGACGAAAGCTACAATGCCAATCCGGCGTCAATGGCGGCGACTTTGCGCAGCCTCGGCAACGAACAGCGCGCACAGCGGCGGCTGGCTGTGCTCGGCCCGATGCGCGAACTTGGCGCGCATAGCGACAAGCTCCATGCCGATCTCGCCCCGGAAATCCTTGCCGCCAAGGTCGACCGATTGATCCTGCTCGGTGACGCAACTCGACCGCTCGAAGTGGCGCTGGAAGGCCGCGTCCCGATCAACAGGGCGCAGGATGTCGACCACGCCGCGCGCATCCTCACCGACCAATTGCGGCCGTGGGATGCAGTGCTGGTCAAAGCGTCGAACTCGGTCGGGCTTGCGGCCCTAGTCGATCAAGTGGCAGGGAGCCTCGCATGCTCTACCTGATCGCAGAAGCGCTGGGATTCCCCGGAATCCTCAACCTCATTCGCTACATCAGCTTCCGCGCCGGCGCGGCGTCCGCGACCGCATTGCTGATCGGGCTGGTGATGGGCCCGTGGTTCATTTCGTGGCTACGGGTCCGGCAGGGCAAGGGCCAGCCGATCCGTGCCGACGGCCCGCAAAGCCACCTCGCCAAGCGCGGTACGCCAACCATGGGCGGGCTGCTGATCATCGTTTCGATGACAGTGTCGGTACTGCTGTGGATGGACCTCACCAACCCTTATGTCTGGGCGTGCTTGCTGGTCATCCTCGGCTTCGGGCTGATCGGATTCCTCGACGATTACGACAAGGTCACCAAGGCGCATCATGCAGGCCTCTCGGGAAGGATGCGGCTGATCGCCGAATTCATCATCGCCGGGGTGGCGACGTGGCTGATGATCCGCGCCGGCAACACGCAGCTTTATCTGCCGTTCGTGCAGGGCCCGGTGGTCGACCTCGGCTGGTTTTACATCGTGTTTGGAGCGTTCGTAATCGTGTCGTTCGGCAATGCGGTCAATTTGACCGACGGCCTCGACGGGCTGGCGACGATGCCGGTGATCATCGCCGCGATCGCCTTCCTGCTGATCGCTTACCTCGTCGGCAACGTCCGCTTCGCGGAATATCTCGGAATCCCGCATGTGCCCGGTGCGGGCGATCTGACCGTATTATGCCTGGCGATCGTCGGTTCGGGCTTGGCCTTCCTGTGGTTCAACGCGCCGCCCGCGGCGGTGTTCATGGGCGACACCGGCAGCCTCGCCTTGGGCGGGGCGCTCGGCGCGGTCGCGGTCGCGACGCACCATGAATTCGTGCTGGTGATCATCGGCGGGCTGTTCGTGCTCGAAGCGGCGTCGGTCGTCATCCAGGTATTTTATTACAAGCGCACCGGCCGCCGGGTGTTCAGGATGGCGCCGATCCACCATCATTTCGAACATATCGGCTGGTCCGAGCCGACCGTGGTGATCCGTTTCTGGATCGTCAGCTTCGTGCTCGCGCTGGCCGGGCTCTCGACGCTCAAGCTCAGGTGATCACCGCCGCCGCCTTCGCCGGCAAACATTATGCGGTGCTCGGCCTCGCGCGCTCCGGGCTGGCCACGGTCGAGGCGCTGCTGGCGAGCGGGGCCAAGGTGACGGCTTGGGATAGCAATCCTGAAGCCCGCGAGAATACAGTCGATGCGGTCATGGAGCTATCG
>DATHFE010000064.1:0-8309 GCA_035318245.1 Sphingomicrobium sp.
ACGAGGTTCCAGATCTCGACGAAGCGGTCGCCATCCTCGTCCGGGCTTCCGGGCGGGCCGCCGGGAATGTGGTCGCCGTGGTCGTAGAAAATTTCCGAACAGGGCCCACTCGGCCCATCCGCGCCCATCGCCCAGAAATTATCCTTGGTGGCGATACGGATCAGGCGGCTTTCGGGCAGGCCGGCGATCTTTTTCCACAAATCATAGGCTTCGTCGTCGGTGTGGTAGACGGTGACGGTCAGCCGCTCCGGATTTAGGCCCCATTCCTTGGTCAGCAAATTCCAGGCGTGGGTGATCGCGACATCCTTGAAATATTCGCCGAACGCGAAATTGCCGAGCATTTCGAAAAAGGTGTGGTGGCGCGCGGTGTAGCCGACGTTGTCGAGGTCGTTGTGCTTGCCCCCGGCGCGGACGCATTTCTGGCTGCTGGCCGCGGTCTTGTAGGGCCGCGTTTCGAGGCCGATGAAGACGTTCTTGAACGGCACCATCCCGGCGTTGACGAACATCAGGGTCGGGTCGTTGTACGGGACTAATGGCGCCGACGGTACGCGGGCATGGCCCTGCCCCTCGAAATAATCGAGAAAGCCGCGACGAACGTCATTGGTCGAAGTCATAGGGGCGATGTAATTGGCTTGCTGCACTGCGGCAAGGCGGGGGCGTTTGCGCGGGGGCTTTGGCCTCGCTAGGCAAGCGCATGGCCAAGACGAAATCCTCCATCCCGCCCTATCGCCGTCGCGGCCGCCAGCGGGGGCTTCCGGCGCGGATCGTCGTCGGGTTGGTGCGGATCGTGTTGGGGCTGATCGTGCTCAGCGTGCTGTGGGTGCTGGTTTATCGCTTCGTTCCGCCGCCGATCACCGTGACGATGCTCGGCGACCTGATCGCCGGGCGGGGATTAAACAAGGACTGGATGCCGATCGGCCAGATCGACCGCGACATGGTCCGCGCGGCGATCGCGGCCGAGGACGGCAAATTCTGCCAGCATAATGGCTTCGATTTCGAGGCGATCGAGGATGCGATGAAGCGCAATGCCTCGGGCGGGCGGATCCGCGGCGGATCCACCATCAGCCAGCAGACCGCCAAGAACGCCTTCCTGTGGCAGGGCGGCGGTTATGTCCGCAAAGGCGCCGAGGCGTGGTTCACCCTGCTGATCGAGAAATTATGGGGCAAGCGCCGGATCATGGAGGTCTATCTCAACCTCGCCGAGACCGGAATCGGCACCTATGGCGTCAACGCCGGGTCGCTTCGTTATTACGGCCATGATGCCAGCGCGATGAGTCCGATCGAGGCGGCGCGGATCGCGGCCGTGCTGCCGCTGCCCAAGAAGCGCGGCGTCAAATCGCCCAAGGGCTTCACCCGCCGCTATGGCGGGACGATCGCGGCGCGGATCGGCCAGGTCAGCCGCGATGGCCTCGACGCCTGCGTCTACAAGGGTGCGGTGGTCGCGCCGAACCGCGCGCCGCCGGCGCCCAAGGGCAAGCCGCGGCCGCTGCCGGGCGAGGAATATGAAAGCGTGCAGGCCTTGCCGCCAGTCGAAGAGCCGGTGGTCGTGCCCGAGGAGAATGCTGTGATTGCGGAGCCCATGGCCAACGAGCCCGCGCCGGTCGAGGAGCCGGCGACCGAACCCGTGCCGTCCCCCGAGCCGGTAGCCAACGAGCCGGCGACCTAGGCCCGGATTAAGACGGCGAGCCGAGGAACGGGCACCCCTGCCCGGTTGTTTTAACCGGCAACTGAGCAGGAGGACCGTCATGGCTACCAGAACCCGCAAATCAAGTTCGCGCGTCACGTTCCGCGACCGCAGCAAGACGCCCAGTGATCGCAGCGCCTTTTCATTTGGATCGAGCGGCACGGCCGCGCTGGTGAGCGCCGCGATCGGCGGAGCGGCATTCGCGATCGCCGCCAACCTTGGCCGCAAATTCTTCATCCAGAGCATGTCGGCCAAGGCCGGCGACTGGGATGAGATGCTGGCCGCCGATCATGAGGCGGCGCTGGCAATTTTCGACAAGATGCTCGGCACCGACCCGAGTCAGGCGATCAAGCGGACGATGCTGCTGAGGAAGCTCGGCCACGCGCTCGACAAGCATACCCATGAGGAAGAGAATGTCGTCTATCCGGCGCTTCGCCAGGCAGACGACAGATATGATGCCGATTTGCTCGAGGGAGAGCACGGCTATGTGAAAACCTACCTCTACGAGCTCGACCAGATGGGCACCGACGCGCCCAATTGGCTGGAAAAGGTCCGTCAATTCCGCGGCGTGGTCGAAAAGCATGCGCGGATGGAGGAGGAAGAGGTGTTCCCGCGCCTCAAGAGCGAAATGACAGAGGAGCAAAACGCCAAGATCACCCGGCTCGTCAATAAAGACGGGTTCATGATGGCGTAGTTGCAATTTCCTCCCTGCGAGCCTGCTCGTGGGGAGGTGGCAGCGCGCAGCGCTGACGGAGGGGCCATTGCGCGATGGTCGCCGGCCCCTCCACCATTCGCTCTTCGGCGAATGGTCCCCCTCCCCAGCCTTTGGCTAGGGAGGAATTTAGCCGACCAAAGCCAGCTTTGGACCTTCCTGGACGGCGAGATCGACGCTTCCTTCGCCGGCGATACGCTCCAGACGGGCGGCGAGTTCGGCATCTAGGGTGAAGTCGCGACCTACCAGAAGTGTGGCTTCCCGGTCCTGCGAGATTGGGACGATCAGGCGGAGCATTCCGTTGCCTCCTCTTGCCGACGCTAGCAGGCTCGAGATTGGTCCAACCGACACGAGGTCGCCGAGCCGAACGGTCATTTGCAGCCTTGTGCGCTTGGCCAGCGCATCGAGCGGCTGGAAGCGCTTGATCGTGACGCGCGGGGCGTCCTCGCCGGGACGGCGGTCGAGTTCGACAGTCAGCAATCCGCAAGTGCTGGCCTTGGCGGCGGCTTCGAGCGCGGCGCTCGGCTCGTCGTCGAACGCGGTGGCGATGAACTGGCCGGTGGCGTCGGACAGGGTCGCGAGCATGTAACGGCGGCCCTTAGCCGAGGTCCGCCAGCGCGCTTCCTCGACCAGCCCGGCCATCATTGACATGGTTCGCCCGCCATCGGCCGGCGCGGGCAGCGAGGCCAATTCGGCGAAGGCGCGGACCTTGTGCGCGGCCAATAGGTGACGCTGCTGGTCGATCGGGTGGGCCGAGAAATAGAAACCGAAGGCGTCGCGCTCGGCGGCCATGCACTCGGCGAGAGTCCAACTGGCGTCGCGCGGCAGGCGGATCGGGGCGATCCCGGCGTCCTTGGCCCCGCCGAACAGGCCGCCTTGCCCGCTCGATCGCTGATCGGCGGCGCTGGCGGCGTGGGCGAGGATCGTCTCGGCAGCAGCAAACAAGGCGGCTCGATCCGGCGAAAAGCTGTCGAACGCGCCGGCGGCGGCGAGGCTTTCGATCTGGCGGCGATTGAGCAGTCGCGGATCGATCCGCTCGGCAAAATCGTCGAGGCTGGCGAATGGGCCATTGGCGGCGCGCTCAGCAACCAAAGATTCCATCGCTTTTTCGCCAACGCCCTTCAGCGCCCCCAAGGCGTAACGCACCTTGCCGTCCTCGACCAAGAAATCGGCGCGGCTGGCGTTGACGCAGGGCGGCAGGCACTCGACTCCGGAACGGCGGACATCTTCGACGAACAAAGCGAGCTTGTCGGTCTGGGCCATGTCGAAGCTCATCGACGCGGCGAAGAATTCGGGCGGGTGATGCGCTTTCAGCCAGGCAGTGTGATAAGCGACCAATGCGTAGGCCGCGGCGTGGCTCTTGTTGAAACCATAGCCGGCGAACTTGTCGATCAGGTCGAACAATTCCGACGCCTTGGCCGGGCCGATGTCGTTGGCCGCGGCGCCCGAGACGAAGCGCGCGCGCTGGGCGTTCATTTCCGACTGGATCTTCTTGCCCATCGCGCGGCGGAGAAGGTCGGCCTCGCCCAGCGAGTAGCCGGCGAGGACCTGCGCCGCCTGCATCACCTGCTCCTGGTAGACGAAGATGCCGTAGGTTTCCTTCAGGACATCCTCGAGCATCGGGTGCGGGTAACCCATCACCACCCGGCCATTCTTGCGGTCGCCAAACATGCCGATGTTGTCCATCGGGCCGGGACGATAGAGCGCGACCAGCGCGATGATGTCCCCGAACGCGGTCGGCTTGACCCCCGCCAGCGTGCGCCGCATGCCTTCGGATTCCAGCTGGAACACCCCGACCGTGTCGCCGCGCTGGAGCAATTCATAGACCGCCGGATCGTCCCAGCTCAGCGAAGCGAAATCGACGGAGATGCCGGTCTCTGCAAGGAGCCCCTGAGCTTGCTTGAGCACGGACAGCGTCTTGAGCCCCAGGAAGTCGAATTTCACCAGCCCCGCCGCTTCGACATATTTCATGTCGAACTGGGTCACCGGCATGTCCGAGCGCGGATCGCGGTAGAGCGGGACGAGTTCGTCGAGGCGGCGGTCACCGATGACAACGCCGGCGGCATGGGTCGAGGCATGGCGCGGCAGACCCTCCAGCTTCATCGCCAGGTCGAACAATTTCCGCACTTCGGGATCGGAGCGATATTCGGCCGCAAGCTCGGTAACGCCATTGAGCGCTCGCGGCAGGTCCCACGGTTCGGTCGGGTGATTGGGGATGAGCTTTGCGAGGCGGTCGATCTGGCCGTAGCTCATCTGCAGGACGCGGCCGGTGTCCTTGAGCACGGCGCGGGCCTTCAGGCGGCCGAAAGTGATGATCTGGGCGACGCGGTCGCGGCCGTATTTGCCCTGGACGTAGGTGATCACCTTGTCGCGGTGGGTTTCGCAGAAATCGATGTCGAAATCGGGCATCGACACGCGTTCGGGGTTGAGAAAGCGCTCGAACAAGAGGTCCAGTGCGATCGGGTCGAGGTCGGTGATGGTCAGCGACCACGCGACGACCGAGCCGGCGCCCGACCCACGCCCCGGGCCAACCGGGATGTCGTTGGCCTTGGCCCATTTGATGAAATCGGCGACGATCAGGAAGTAACCGGCAAAGCCCATGCGGATGATCACGTCGAGCTCGAAATCGAGCCGTTCACGGTAGGGTTGCGCCTCCGTCGCGGCGCGGCCGACCAGGCGTTCGGTGAGCCCGGCGTGGGCATCGCGACGGAGTGTTTCGTCTTCGTCATCCGACAGGCGCGGCAGGATCGGACGGCGTTGCGGCGCTGCGACCGCGCACCGCTGGGCAATCACCGCGGTATTGGCGATCGCTTCGGGCAGGTCGGCGAACAATTCTTCCATTGCCGCGGCGGGCTTCAGCCAGGCTTCGGGCGATGAAGTCGGCCGGTCGGCATTTTCGACATAGGTCGAATTGGCGATGCACAACAACGCGTCATGCGCGGCGTGGAATTCCGGCTCGGCATAGCACGCGGGGTTGGTCGCAACGAGCGGCAGGCTGGCGGCGTAGGCCAAGTCGATCAGCGCGGACTCGGCGGCTTCCTCGGTCGGGTCACCGCGCCGCGACAGTTCGACATATAGCCGCTCTGGAAACAGGGCCTGAAGCCGCGTGGCATACGCTTTGGCAGCGTCGGCCTGGCCCGCGGCGAACAGGCGCGCGATGGCGCCTTCCCCGCCTGCGGTCAGCGCGATCAGACCATCGGTCGAACCTTCGAGCGCCGACATTTCGACATGCGGATTCTCATGGCCAGGACGGTCGAGGTGCGCGCTCGAAACCAAGCGGCAGAGGTTGGAATAGCCGTCCTCGTCTTTGGCTAGCAGGACCAGCCAGTCGATCGTGCCGGCTGCACCGCCGATGTCGGCCGGGCGCTTGACGCCGAGCATCGCGCCGATGATCGGCTGGACGCCCTCGCCCGAGCAGGCCTCGCTGAACGGCATTGCCGCGTAGAGGCCGTTGCGGTCGGTCAACGCGACCGCGGGGAAATCGAGCTTCCTCGCCTGCTTGGCGATCGCCTTGGGCTCGATCGCGCCTTCGAGCATGGTGAAGGACGAGAAAACGCGAAGCGGAACGTAAGGTGCTGACATGGGATGACTATGGGGCGCGCGATGGATTCGCGAAAGCGCCTAGGGTCAACTTATCCCCAACTTATCGGCCCGCGGCGATCTCACCGATCTCGCGCATGCGGCCACGGTAGGCGTCGGCGATGCAGGTATCGGTGGTACAGCGCTCGCGGTAGGCGATGAAGCGGTCGCGGGTGCGGCGAAGCTCGGCGGCGGTGCCGTCGTCGGCGCTCGCCATCACGCGGTTGTAATAAGTCGCCATGGCCCGATCGAGGGCGGCGAGCCCGGTGCTGGCGCAAACCGCCTGCTCGCCGCGCGTGCGGGCCTTGGCGCAATCGAAACTTGGCTGGGAGACCGGTGCGCTCGGGGCCGCCGATTCGGGAATTGGGGCAAGCGGGTCCGACGGAAGCGGCGCGATTGGGGCCGATACAGGGGGCGGCGCGACCTTTGCGAGGGTGGCCAGCGGAACCGTGATCGCGTCCGCGCCGGATAAGGTCACGACATTGCCATCGCCTGCGGACTGAACGGTATAGCCGAGGGTCGCGTCGAGGCTGCGGCGCCCGCCGGCGACGGCGAGGCCGGGCGGCAGGTCGAGCGCGAGATGGGCGGTGCAGGTGACGCTGTGCACGGCATCATCACTCGCTCTCAGGACCGGCTCATCGACGCGCAGCGCCGAATACGCCGCGATTCTGCCAAGCGTTTCCTGGTCGCGCCCGCGAATTTCCGCCGCCTCGCGAAACAGCTCGAGCTTGATCTTGTCGTAAATCGCCGACGACGCGCACAGCTTTTGGGGTTGGGCGACGGGGGCAGGTTCCGCGGTGTTGGCAAGGATCGCATTTTCGTCGAGCGCGTCGGCCGGGCGTTTCTTGCCGCACGCGCCCGCTGCGAAGAGGGTCGCGATTGCGGCCAGGGTCAGGGAAAATCTGCGCATCGCGGGGTCAAACGTCCGAAATCACAAATCAGCCCAGCTGGCCGTCGTGCAGGCGGAGGACGCGGTCCATCTTGGCGGCGATCCGCTCATTGTGGGTGGCGACAAGCGCCGCGCTGCCCTCGCCGCGCACCAACGCGAGGAACTCGGCGAAAACGACGTCGGCGGTGGCCTCGTCAAGGTTGCCGGTGGGCTCGTCGGCCAGGACTAAAGGCGGGCGGTTGGCCAGCGCGCGGGCGACGGCGACGCGCTGCTGCTCGCCGCCGGAGAGCTTGGCCGGACGATGGGTCAGGCGCTCGCCGAGGCCGAGCGATCCGAGCAGGGATTCGGCCCTTTCGCGCGCATTGGCCGGCTCCGCGCCGTGGATCAGCTGCGGCAGGATGACATTCTCCGCGGCGTCGAAGTCGGGCAGCAGGTGGTGGAACTGATAGACGAAACCGAGGCTGTCGCGGCGGACGCGGGTACGGCCGTCATTGTCGAGCGTCGCCGCCTCGACTCCCCCGATGCGGATCGACCCGCCGAAGCCACCTTCCAGCAGCCCGACCGCCTGCAGCAAGGTAGACTTGCCCGATCCCGACGGCCCGAGCAGCGCCACGATCTCGCCCTTGGCGACGTCGAGGTCGACGCCGCGCAGCACGTCGATGGTGACGTCGGCCTGGGTGAAACTGCGGGTGAGGCCGCGGACTTGGAGAACCGCATCACTCATAGCGGAGCACCTGGACCGGGTCGGTGCTGGCCGCCTTCCATGCCGGATAGAGCGTGGCGAGGAAACTCAGGATGAAGGCGGTGAGGACGATCGCGGTGACCTCGACGGGGTCGGTCTTCGCGGGCAGCTCGGAAAGGAAGCGGACCGACGGGTCCCACATGTTCTGGCCCGTCACCAGCTGGACAAAATTGACCATGTTCTGGCGGAAGAAGAGGAAGAAGGCGCCGAGGATCAGCCCTAGGACGATGCCCAATGAGCCGATGATGACGCCGACCGTGACGAAGATCTTCATCATCCCCGAGCGGCTCGCCCCCATGGTGCGGAGGATGGCGATGTCACGGGTCTTGGCGCGGACCAGCATGATCAGGGACGACAGGATGTTGAACACCGCGACCAGCACAATCAGCGACAGGACGACGAACATCGCCACCCGCTCGACCTCGAGCGCTTCGAACAAAGCCGAATTCATCTGCCGCCAGTCGACGATGATCCCGCGTCCCTTCATCATCGGTTGCAAGGGCGCGAGAATCTGGCCCACCTTGTCGGGATTATCGACCTGGACCTCGATCATGCCGACATCGTCGCCGAGCATCAGCAAGGTCTGGGCATCCTCCATCGGCATGATGACGAAGGCGTTGTCGTAATCGTAGACGCCGACCTCGAAGATTGCCGAGACGGTGTAGGAGACGATCCGGGGCACGGTGCCGACGACGGTGCTGCG
>DATHFE010000065.1:0-9502 GCA_035318245.1 Sphingomicrobium sp.
GCGGCGGGCTTAGCCAAATCGAGCAAATCGGCCAGCGCCTCGCGATTGTGCGCCTCGTGGAAGAAATCGACCAGGGCCTCGGCGACGACCGGGCCGACTCCCTCGACCGCCGACAGTTCGGCCTCGGCGCCCTCGCCCGTCGCCGCCGCCTGCAGCGCCTCGATCGTCCCGAATGTCCGCATCAAATCCCTGGCGGTGACCGATCCGACGTGGCGGATACCGAGCCCGAAAAGGAAGCGCGCCGGATCGAAGCCGATGCGCGCGTCGATCGCGGCGAGGAGGTTGTCGACCGATTTTTCCTTCCACCCCTCGCGCCCGATCAGCTCGTCGCGGTGCGCCTTCAGTCGGAAAATGTCCGCCGGCGCGTCGAGCCAGCCCAAGCCCACAAACTCGACGATGCTTTTCTCGCCCAGGCCATCGATATCCATCGCCCCGCGCGACACAAAATGCTTGAGCCGCTCGATCCGCTGCGCCGGGCAGATCAGCCCGCCGGTGCAGCGGACGTCGACTTCACCTTCCTCTGCGACTGCCTCGCTACCGCATTCGGGGCAATGGTCGGGGAAGATGTAGGGCGCCCGCTTCTCATCGCGGGTCAGATTCTCGACCACCTGCGGGATGACGTCGCCGGCGCGCTGGATCCGCACCCTGTCGCCGACGCGAAGCCCGAGCCGGGCGATCTCGTCGCGATTGTGCAATGTGACATTGGCGACGATCACCCCGCCAACGCCGACCGGGGTCAGCCGTCCGACCGGCGTCAATTTGCCGGTGCGGCCAACCTGGATGTCGATCGCCTCAAGGACGGTTTCAGCCTGCTCGGCGGGAAATTTGTGGGCGAGTCCCCAGCGCGGCGCCCGCGCCACCTGCCCGAGCCGTTCCTGCCAGTCGAGCCGGTCGACCTTGTAAACCACCCCGTCGATGTCGAACGGCAATTCCGCGCGCATCGCTTCGATTTTCGCATATTGCGCCAGGGCCGCGTCGACCGTTTCGACCGAGCGCAACAGGTCGCTGACCGGAAAGCCGAAGCCCGCCAGCCTCGCCATCGCCGACCCTTGCGTGTGACCAAGCGGCTCGCTCAACTCTCCCCATCCGTGTGCCAGGAACCTGAGCGGCCGAGACGCGGTAACGCTCGCATCCTTCTGCCGAAGCGAGCCGGCCGCGGCGTTACGCGGATTAGCGAAGATCTTGCCGCCCGCCGCCTCCTGACGCTCGTTCAAAGCGGCAAAATCGGTCTTCGACATGTAAACTTCGCCGCGGACCTCAAGGATTGCCGGTGCGCCAGAAATTCTCTGCGGAATCTCGCTGATCTTTCGGACATTAGGTGTGACGTCCTCGCCGACGGTGCCGTCGCCACGCGTCGCGGCGAGGACCAGTTTCCCCTCCTCGTAACGCAGCGAGCAGGACAGGCCGTCGATCTTTGGCTCGGCGGTCAATGCGACCGGCTCGCTGTCAGGCAAGTTGAGGAAGCGCCGGACGCGGGCCACAAACTCCCGCACTTCGTCGGCGCCGAACGCATTCTCCAGGCTAAGCATCGGCCTGGCATGCGGCACCTTGGCCAGCGCCGACGCAGGTGCCGCACCCACGACTTTGGACGGAGAATCGTCACGGACAAGATGCGGAAACTCGGCCTCGATCGCCGCATTCTCCCGCACCAGCGCATCATATTCGGCGTCCGAAATCTCCGGCGCATCCTCGCCATGATACAGCCGGTTATGGCGCGCGATCGCCTTGGCCAGCCGCATCAGCCGATTGGCCGCCTCGGCTTCGGTCAACGCCATCTCAGCCGAACAATTCGCCAAGGAAATCTTCTAGCGCTGCCCAGGACCGACGCGCGGCGGCGGCGTTATATTCGACCCCCGCGATGCCGATCTGCGACGCGTGGGGGTTGGTGAAGCCGTGCCCGACATGGCCGTAGGCGTGGATCTGCCAGTCGGCGCCGGCATCGGTCAGTTCCTTGGCCAGCGCGACGACCGCTTCCGGCGTGACCATCGGATCTTCCCAGCCGTGATAAGCGGCGACCTTGGCCTTGATCGGCTGCGGGTCGAGGCCAGGCGGATCGAACAGGCCGTGGAAGCTGGCAATGCCGAGAATGTCGGCGCCGCTGCGCGCGAGGTCGAGCGCGCATTGCCCGCCGAAGCAAAAGCCGATCGCGGCGACCTTCGAGCCGTCGACTTCGGCTTGCTCGCGCGCGCTGTCCAGCACCGCGACCAGCCGCCGGCGAAGCGCCCCGCGGTCCTCGCGCAGCTTGCCCATCGCCGTAAACGCCGCGTCGCGGTCGATGCCCGGGGTGAACCGCCGCCCGAACAGATCGGCGACAAGCACCGCGCGCCCCTTGTCGGCGAGCCGCCGGGCGAAGCCGAGCTCGAGATCGGTCACGCCCATCACCGCCGGGAAGATGATCACACACGGTTGCCCAGCGTCGGCCGCGGACGTGACCAGCACATGGTCGACGCGCTGGCCCTCGAAGTCCGAATCCACGCCGCGTTCGCTGTAGTTGCTCATTGCATCTCTCCCGCCAGGGCCGCGAGCTTCGCGACCGTGTTTGTGTTGCGCCCGGTGCCGCTCCGAGCGCCAGGAACCTTAAGCTTGGAATCGGCAATCCCGTCGCCATAGGAAATATAAATCTCGCGGCGCCCAAGCGCCATCCGCTCGTTTCCGATGCCGGTCGCGCGGTCGAGGAGATCGGGTGCCGGCGCCTCCGATAGAAATGTCGTCGATACGCGGTTGGGTTTGTCGTCGCCGAATGGATTGGCGGCAGCAATCGCGGCCATCTCGGCGGCGGTGCGGACGAACACCGGCACGCGCTTGCCGAAAAACTCCTCCAATTTCGCCTCGAGCATTGCGACGACTTCGGTTTCGCTGAGATCGCTGGTGAACACCAAGTTGCCGCTGGCGATAAGGGTCCTCGCCGACCCGAAACCGCAATCGTCAGCGATCGCTTTCAGCTCGGTCATCGGCAGTTTCCCGGTCCCGCCGACATTCACCGCGCGCAGCAATGCGACAAAGGCGGTCACGCCGCGTCCATCAGCTTCGATGCCTGCGCGCGCGCCTCGTCGGTGATCGCCGCGCCCGACAGCATCCGCGCGATTTCCTCGCGGCGCTCCGCGGGATCGAGCTTGCGCACCGATGTTCGAGTGACAAGCCCGTCATGGGTCTTTTCGATGCGGTAATGATGGGTTGCGCGGGCGGCGACCTGGGGCGAGTGGGTGACCACCAGCACCTGCGCCTGGGCCGACAACCGCGCGAGCCGCTCGCCGATCGCGCTGGCGACCGCGCCGCCGACCCCGCGATCGACCTCGTCGAAGATCATAGTAGCCGCCCCGCCGGCTTCAGCCAGCGCGACCTTCAACGCGAGAATGAAGCGCGACAATTCTCCCCCGCTGGCGATCCGGGTCAGCGGTCCGAACGGCGCGCCGGGATTGGTCGACACTTCATATTCGACCCGGTCGGTGCCCGCCGGCCCCGGCTCGGCGTGTCCGAATGCCGTGCGGAACCGCGCGGCGTCGAGCTTCAACGGCGCAAGCTCGGCAGCGACCTTGGTATCCAGTAGCGCGGCTGCGGCGCGGCGCGCTTCGCCAAGCTCGGCGGCGCCCTTGTCGAACGTTCCGCGCGCCTCAGTCAGCGCAGCTTCCAACGCCGATACCCGTTCCCCGCTCGCATCGATCGCGGCAAGCTTGGCATGCATCTCCTCGCCCAACGCAGCCAGCGCGTCTGCATCACAGCGATGCTTGCGCGCCGCGGCGCGAATGTCGAACAAGCGCGCCTCGACGCTTTCAAGCCGCTCGGGGCTGAACGCCATCGCGGCCGACGCCTTGGCGATATGATCCTCGGCTTCGGCCGCCTCGATCACCGCGCGGTCGAGCGCGGCGAGCGCTTCGCCGAGCAAGGGATGATCGAGCGCCCCGCGTTCGATCCGCCGCGCCGCCTGCCGCAATTGGGCCAGCGCGCCGTCGGATCCACCAAGTAACTCGTCGATCCCGCTCAAAGCTTCTCCCGCCTTGGCCCCCGCCTGAATTGCCGCACGCTCCTCTGCCAACGCTGTCTCCTCGCCTGGCTGCGGCGCCAGCGCATCGATTTCGGCCGCGGCGTGAGCCAGCCAGTCGCGATCGCGCGCGGCGCCTTCGGCCTCGGCGCTGGCCTCTGAAAGCTCCCGTTCGAGCCGAGCGACCTCGGCCCACGCCGACGCAACCGACGCGGTGTCGATCCGGCCGAACGCGTCGAGCAAATCGCGATGGCCCTTGGGGTTGAGCAATCCGCGATCGTCATGCTGGCCGTGGATCTCGACCGTGAGCCCAGCGATGTCGCGCAGGCTCGCCGCCGGGACCGCCACCGCGCCGATGAACGCGCGGCTGCCGCCGTCCGCCTTCAACGAGCGCCGCAGGACGAGCGGCTCGCCGGGCTCTGTTTGAACGCCAAGCTCGTCAAGCAAAGCGTGGGCAGCATGGCCCTTGGGAAGTTCGATCTCCGCCGAGACCGTCGCCGCGCCTTGTCCGCTGCGGACCAGCCCGGTATCGGCGCGCGATCCCAGCGCCAGCCCGAGCGCGTCGAGCAGGATCGACTTGCCCGCGCCGGTTTCGCCGGTGAGCACGCCAAGGCCGGGTTCGAAGTCCAGGGCGAGCGTGTCGATCAGCACCACGTCGCGAATGACGAGTTGCCTCAGCATCAGCGGACCCCCGTCCGCCGCATCAGCTCTGCGGAGCGTACCGCTGGATCAGATCGTAGCTGTGCTTGTACCACTTGGTGCCGGGATAATTGGCGCTGAGCACCGCCGCGGCCTTCTTCGCTTCAACCGGAAGCCCCAAGGCGAGATAGCTTTCGACCAGCCGCTCGAGCGCCTCGGGTATGTGGCTGGTGGTCTGGAATTTGTCGACCACGGTGCGAAAGCGGATCGTCGCCGCCAGCCAATTGCCCTGGCGCTGGTAGAAACGGCCGATCTCCATTTCCTTGCCGGCGAGATGGTCGTTGATCAGGTCGAGCTTCAGCCGCGCGTCCGAAGCGTAGCGGCTGCCGGGATAGCGGCGAATCAGTTCGCCGAACGAATCCGATGCCTGCTGGGTGATCTTCTGGTCGCGGGTAACGTCCTCGATCTGCTGGTAATAGCTCATCGCCACCAGATAGTTGGCGTAGGGCGCGTCCTTGTTGCCGGGATGGATCGTCAGGAACCGGTTGGCCGAGCTGATCGCGTCGGTATATTGCCGCGCCATATAGTAACTGAACGCGCTCATCAGCTGGGCGCGGCGCGCCCAGACCGAATAGGGATGCTGCCGCTCGACCTCGTCGAATGCCTTCGCGGCGTCGGCATAGCGACCCTTGTCGAGCCAATTCTTGGCCAGCGCGTAGAGCGTGTTGACGTCGCGCGCGACGTAGGCGGTGTCCGACTTCGACTTGTTGCGGGCGCAACCGGTGGCGGGAAGGACGAGGGCACAAGCGACAGCAAGTGCCGCGATACGGGTCAGTTTCGACATATGTCCCTCATTAGCGCGGGGCCTGCCTTTGGCCAAGCGGCAGTTAACCCAGGATGACAGGCGATCGATCAGGCCGCGGGAGCTCCCGAAACCTTGCTGTCCTCGGCCGCGACGAAGCTGTCGGGCTTGACGCCCAGCCACACCAGGATCGGCGAGGAAATGTAGATCGACGAGTAAGTGCCGATGAAAATGCCGAGCAGGATGGCGATGGTCAAAGTGTAGATCACCTCCGGACCGAGGATCAGCAACACGGCCAACGCGAGCAGGATCGACAGCGATGTGACCATCGTCCGCGACAGCGTCTCGTTGAGTGACAGGTTCAGCAAAGGCACAATCGCCATCTTGCGATATTTTCGCAGATTTTCGCGGATTCGGTCGTAGATCACGACCGTGTCGTTGAGCGAGTAACCGACGATAGTCAGGATCGCCGCGACCACGTTCAAATCGACCTGCAGCTGGGTCAAGGAAAAGAATCCCAGCGTCATCGACACGTCGTGGAACAGGGTGACCAGCGCGCCGACCCCGAACTGCCATTCGAAGCGGATCCAGATGTAAATCGCGATCCCGATCATCGCCAGGATGATCGCCAGCGCGCCGTCGGTTGCCAATTCCTCGCTGACCTTGCCTGAAACGGTTTCAACCGAATCGATTCGCGCGCCGGGATATTGCGCGGTCAGCATCGCCCGCACCGAGCTCGCCGCGCGGTTGGCGGCCGCCTCGCCGCCCTCGGGCTTGGGCAAGCGGATCTGATAGGTCTTCGGACCTCCGAATTCCTGGATGCTGGCATCGCCGAGGTTGAGCTGCCCGACACGCCCACGCAATTGCTCGACGTCGATTGGCTGGGCGAAGGTTGTGCGGATCATCTGGCCGCCGACGAAATCGACGCCGAGGTTCAATCCGCGCACCCCGACCAGCACCAGGCTGCCGACAGTCGCGATGATCGACAGCACCAGCGCGATGTTGCGCCACTTCATGAAGTCGAGGTTGGTGTTGTCCGGGATGAGTTTCAGCAAAAACATGGCGGCGCCTCAAATATTCAGAACGCGCGGACGCTTGGCCTTGACCCACAGGGCCACCAGCATCCGAGTGAAATTGACCGCCGTGAACACCGAGGTGACGATGCCGATCATCAGCACCACCGCGAAGCCGCGGATCGGGCCCGAGCCGAAATAGAACATCAAGGCAGCGGCAATCACGTTGGTGATGTTGGCATCGAAGATGGCGGTCTGCGCTTCCTTGTAACCGGTCTCGAGCGCGTCGAGAATCTTGCGGCCGCGCCTTTGTTCTTCCCGGATACGCTCATTGATTAGCACGTTGGCGTCTACCGCGGCGCCGATCGTCAGGACGAAGCCGGCGATACCGGGTAATGTCAGGGTCGCGTTGAAGATCGCCATGATGCCGAGGATCATGAACGCGTTCACGATCAGCGCCGCGGTCGCATAGACCCCGAAGCGGCCGTAGGTGATCAGCATGAACAGGATCACCGCAAGCGTCGCGACAACGCTGGCGATGGCGCCCTTCTGGATCGAATCCTTGCCGAGGTCCGGACCGACGGTGCGTTCCTCGATCACGTTCAGTTTGACCGGCAATTTTCCGCTCGCCAGCGACACCGCCAGCGCATTGGCGCTTTCGACCGTGAAATTGCCGCTGATCTGCGCCTGTCCGCCGAGGATCGGCTCGTTGATATTTGGCGCCGACAGCACCTTGTCGTCGAGGATGATGGCAAATGGCTTGCCGACATTTTCTTGCGTGACCCGGCCAAAACGGCGCGAGCCGGCCGAATTGAAGGTGATCGAGACGACTGGGCGGCCGTCCTGATCGAAGCTTTGCTTGGCATCGGTCAGTTGATCGCCCGAAACCATGACCCGCCGCTTGACCGCGATCAGCCCGGTCCCGTCGGCCATCGGCAGAACCTGGGCGCCAGCAGGGGCATGGCCTTGGGCGACCTGCGATGGATCGGCGCTCAATTCGACCAGCTTGAATTCCAGCCGCGCGGTCTGGCCGATCAATTTCTTCAGCGCTTCGGGATCCTCGACGCCTGGAACCTGGACGAGAATCCGTTTCTCGCCTTGCCCGATGACAGTGATTTCCTTGGTGCCTTGCGGATCGATCCGGCGGCGAACGACGTCGCGCGCCACGGTCATCGCATCCTTCAGCGCCTTGGCCGAACCCGATTCGGTCGGAGTCATCACGATTCGTGTCGAATCGACCACTGTGACATCCCAGTCACGCGATCCGGTCAGCGCCACCGGCTTAGTCAACTCGCGCAGCCGCTCGACCGCCGCGTCGACCTGACGAGGATCGCGAACCATGAACGACAGGCGCCCGCCGCTGGTCGAAACATCGCCGATGTCGATCCGCGGTTGGCTCCGCCGAAGCTCGGTGGAGACCGTGTCTTCCATCGCAGCGACACGCTGCTTGGCGGCATCAACCGCGTCGGCTTCGAGTAACAAATGGCTTCCGCCGGCAAGGTCGAGACCGAGGTTGATCTGGGCGCGCGGCACCCACGCCGGCCATTTGGCCACTTGGGCCTTGGGGAACAGGCTGGGAATCGCGAAGGCAATGGCGATCGCGATCGTCAGGCAGACCGCCCAGACCTTCCACTTGGGGAAATCCAGCATCAGTCGTTGGCCGGCTTTGCCGTGGAATTGAGGATCTGGCTGAGGGTCGACTTGATCACGCGGATGCGCACGCCGTTGGCGATTTCGACTTCTGCCTCATCGTCGGTGACCTTGGTGACCTTGCCGCGAATGCCGCCGCCGGTGACGACCTCATCGCCTTTGCGCACGGCGTTGATCGCTGCGGCATGCTCGCGCATGCGCTTTTGCTGCGGCCGGATCATCAGCACCCAGAAAATGACGAAGATGAAGACCAGGGGAATGGTCTGGATGATGAAGCTGGTGGTCCCGCCAGGGGCCGCTGCCGCGGCGGCGGTGGACTCGATCAAATGCAGGTTGGTCATCGGGCGAAAAGATCTTTTCTGATGCGCGCCAGGGGTTCGAAGGGCGCAGGTCTCCGGACGGCGCGGCGCGTATCACGGACGGCTCGGACCGCGCAAGCGCCGCCGCCTTGCCTTCAAGGCCCCGCACTTCTAATGGCCGCAACTTCGGTCGGGGCGTAGCGCAGCCTGGTAGCGCACCACACTGGGGGTGTGGGGGTCGCAGGTTCAAATCCTGTCGCCCCGACCATTTTCTGGAGCATGCGGGGCATGCTTCAGAAAATGGTCGCCGGCGGATGTCGCTGCGAGACAAAAGCAACGTTCCCTGCCACCTTGGCTTCATGCCTCGCCGTCGCCGCAAAAGGAAATCCGATTGGCTCCGCCGCATCGCGTTGGCGCTGCTCGCCGTCCCGGCGTTGTACCTCATCGCCGCGTTCATCGGATCGCTGATCTCGGTGAACCGCAACTGGTCGGAGGCCGAGCAAGGCACGACCATCTACCTCGTCTCCAACGGGATCCACGCCGACCTCATCCTGCCCGCAAAGACGCAGGGCCTCGATTGGCGGCCGCTGCTGCCACTGAGCGATTTCGCGGCGCCCGACACTTCAGCCCAATGGGTCGCGTTCGGCGCGGGCGAGCGACGGGTCTATCTCGACACCCCGCGCTGGCGCGACATCAAGCCGCGCACGATCTGGGCCGCGCTGACCGGCGGGGAACGGGTGATGCACGTCGAATGGGTCAGCGATCCCGGAATTGAAGCGCGGGCGATCCGCCTCCGCCCCGAGGAGTACCGCCGGCTATGGGCCGCGATCCGCGCAGGCTTCCTGCTCGACCGTCAAGGTCGTCCGCAACGAATCGACCATCCCGGATACGGCCCTCAGGACGCCTTCTACCTCGGCGTCGGCAAGACCAGCGCGATCAAGACCTGCAACAGCTGGGTCGGCGAGCGATTGCGCCTGGCCGGCATCAAAACCGGCGCCTGGTCGCCCTTCGCGCAGGGGTTGCTGTGGCGCTACCGCTTGGTCGATCAGAGCACGTAACGGCTGAGATCCGCGTTGCGCGCGATCCCGGCGAGTTGCTTGTCGACGAACGCGGCATCGAC
>DATHFE010000066.1:0-15094 GCA_035318245.1 Sphingomicrobium sp.
CCGCGATCCTGGTCGTGCTATCGCTGTGGCTGGTTGTCGCCGCGCGACGCTTGCTGCGCCGGCTGGTCGGCGAAGGCCGATTGAACCGAACGCCAACCTGAAGGTTGAGCGCGCAAGGAGGACCGATATGCCGATTGCCCATAGCCCGCTGGTCGAGCGCATTGCCCGAGTGCTTGCCGGCCTCGCGATGAGCAAGAATGCCAACGGCGACGATGCGTCGGTGTCGGGCGATGTCGACCTCTGCTGGCCCGACTTCCGCGAAGACGCCATTGCCGTGCTGCGCGAATTGCGAGAGCCGGATTCGGAAATGGCCCAGGCCGGCGACGCCGCGACCTGGCAAAAAATGGTCCACGCAGCGCTCGATCAAAAGTGAGCGCCCGAGCCAGCGAGACAGCGCGCCACGATTCGCGCTGGACGCTCGCCGCCACCATCCTCGCCTCTAGCCTGTCCTTCGTCGAAGGCTCGGTCCTCAACGTCGCCTTGCCCGCGATCCGCGCCAGCTACGGCGCCGGCGCCGCCGAAGTGCAATGGGTCGTCAACGCCTACCTCCTACCGCTGTCGGCGCTACTGCTGCTCGGGGGGGCGCTCGGCGACCATTACGGCCGCCGCCGGCTGCTGATCATCGGTACCAGCCTGTTCGGCGCCGCCTCTTTGGTCTGCGCGCTGGCGCCGAGCCTTGAAATTCTCCTCGCCGCCCGAGGCGCGCAAGGCGTTGGCGCGGCGCTGCTGCTTCCCAACAGCTTGGCCTTGCTAAACGCCGCCTATAAAGGCGAACGGCGCGGCCGGGCGGTCGGGATATGGGCGGCCGCCGGTGCCGCCGCAGCGGCGGTCGCGCCATTGATCGGCGGCTGGCTGGTCGACCATGTCGGCTGGCCGGCGATCTTCTACATCAACTTGCCGCTGGCAGCCGGCGCGATCTTCCTCGCCGTCCGCTTCGTCACCGAAAGCCGCGACATGGGCGCGGCCCGCACCGATTATGCTGGCGCGCTGCTCGCCACCGCCGGCTTGGGCGGCGCGACCTACGGACTGACCCTGTGGTCCTCGTCGGGTCCGCTGACCACCACCGCTATCGCGTCGATCGTCATCGGGCTGGTCTTGTTCGCTGCCTTCCTCGCCGTCGAAAAGCGCCGCGGCGACAAGGCGATGATGCCGTTGTCGATGTTCGCCGACCGCTGCTTTTTCGGCCTCAACCTGCTGACCTTGCTGCTTTACGGCGCATTCGGCGCGGTGATGCTGCTGGTGCCGTACGTGCTGATCGTGGCGGCCCATTATTCGCCGGTCGAGGCGGGCCTCGCCTTGCTCCCGCTACCGATCCTGCTGACCCTGGCCTCGCCTCCCATGGGCCAGCTTGCCGCACGGATCGGGCCGCGCTGGCCGCTGATCATCGGCCCATTGATCTGCGGTGGCGGGATGTTGCTTGGGCAGCGAATTTCTTCCGACACCAGTTACTGGGTGGCGGCGTTTCCGGCGATCACGGTAATGGCGATGGGCATGGCAATCGCGGTCGCACCTCTGACCTCATCGGTGCTCGGCTCGGTCCCGGAAAAGCATGTCGGCACCGCTTCGGGCTTCAACAGCGCGGTCGCGCGAACCGGCGGCTTGATCGCCACAGCCTTGCTCGGGGTAGTCCTGCGGCGCGACGGCGACGAACTCATCGCCGGCTTCCATCTCGCCTTGATCGGCTCGGCCATCGCCGCCGCCGCCGCGAGCCTCAGCGCGTTGCTTCTGGTCAGCAATGTGAAGATGCGGAAGGCGTGAAGCTTAATCGTTCGCGGCGATCCATTTTTCGACCACCGGGGCGATATTTTCGCGCCATTTGCGGCCGTTGAAGATGCCGTAATGGCCGACATCCTTGGCCATGAAATATCGCTTCTTGGCGTCGGGAAGCCTGGTCGCGATCTCCAGCGCGGCCTTGGTCTGGCCCAGCCCCGAAATATCGTCGCGCTCGCCTTCGATCGCCAGCAATGCGGTGTCGTGGATGGCGGTCACGTCGACCGGCCTTTCGCGGTGCATCATCTCGCCCTTGGGCAGCAGATGGCGCTGGAACACGACATCGACCGTCTGCAGATAATAAGCCGCGTCCATGTCGCACACCGAGCGATATTCGTCGTAGAAATCGCGCGTCGACTCCGCGCCTTCCTCATCGCCTTCGACCAGATGTTTGAACATTTCCCAATGGCTGATCATGTGGCTGCCAAGGTTCATCGTCATGAAGCCGGCGAGCTGGAGGAAGCCGGGGTAAACCTTCCGTCCGGCGCCCGGATAGATCATCGGCACGGTGGCAATGACATTCTGCTGGAACCAGGCGTGAGTTCGCTGGGTCGCCAGCGTGTTGACCGCGGTCGGCGCCTTGCGTGTGTCGATCGGCCCGCCCATCAGGGTCAGCGTCTTCGGCCGGTGGGGATTCTTGTCGGCAGCCATCAGCGCGGTCGCGGCCAGCGCCGGAACCGCCGGCTGGCATACCGCCAGCACGTTCGGCCTCTTGCCGCCGTCGCGCTCGCCGATCAGCTCGATGAATTCGATCAGATAATCGATATAATCGTCGAGGTCGAAGTTGC
Source organism: Sphingomicrobium sp. (assembly GCA_035318245.1). GTDB lineage: Bacteria > Pseudomonadota > Alphaproteobacteria > Sphingomonadales > Sphingomonadaceae > Sphingomicrobium. Next base: position 2,559 of record DATHFE010000066.1, read on the forward strand.
CGTCGGTCAGCGGCACCTGCTTCGCATCGCGCCAGTCGGTGATGTAGATGTCATGCTTCGGCAGCAGCCGCTCGACGGTCCCGCGCAGCAAGGTCGCATAATGGCCCGACATCGGCGCGACGATCAGCAATTTGGGGTCCCCCGTGACCCCTTCCCGCGCGAAATGCTTCAATTGCCCGAACGGCTTGCGCAACAAGATCTCCTCGCGGACCGCGATCACTTTCTTGTCGACCACGGTCGTAAACAGCCCGAATTCGGGCTTGCCGCGCGGCGCCGAGGCGTGGGCGAACACGTCGAGCGCGGAGGCGACCACCGGCCCCATCGAACTATAGCTCATCCAGTTGGCGGGATTACCCATCCACCCTGCGCCGAGGCCTGCCAGCCGACTGGCTCCGGCCAGCAGCGATCGTTGCACCTCGTAGGCGTCGTAGAGCATCAAGACCTCGTGGATTGGTGCATAGGAAGCACCGGATGTGGCCCCCATTGACCGTGTTCGCAAGTGGTAATGCTGCAACTGCGAGCTAATCCTCCCTGCAGTGAGGAGGACCTATCGGATTGAGCATCTACCCGCCCCCTGCTACCCCGCCTGCGATGGCCATCGACCCCGAAACGAAAAAGCCTACCCGCCTCGGCGACCTGTTCCTCGTCTGGCGCTATGCCGCGCGCTACCCGAAGCAGATCGCCGCGGCCCTGTTCATGCTGATCCTGTCGTCGGCGGCGACCCTCGCCATCCCATACGGCTTCAAACGGATCATCGACCGCGGCTTCGGCTCGACCGGAGCGAGCCCGGAAGCGGTTGCCGACAGCTTCCACTATTTGTTCTTGATCGTCATCGTGCTCGCCATCGCCACCGGCATGCGCTTCTATTTCGTCTCGTGGATCGGCGAGCGCACTGTCGCCGACCTGCGCCGCGCGGTGCAGCGCAATTTGCTCACCCTCGCGCCCGGCTTTTTCGAAGAGAACCGCCCGGCCGAGATCGCCTCGCGGCTGACCGCCGACACCGCCATCCTCGAGCAGGTCGTCGGCTCCTCGGTGTCGATCACCCTGCGCAATCTCGCCACCGGCACCGGCGGAATCATCTATCTGTTCGCTCTGTCGCCCAAGCTGGCGGGAATGCTGATGCTCGGCATCCCGTTCGTCATCCTACCGATGGTCATCGCTGGCCGCCGCATCCGCAACCTGTCGCGCTCGTCGCAGGACCGTATCGCCGATGTTGGCGCGACCGTTTCCGAGACTTTGGGCGCGATGAAAATCGTCCAGGCGTTTGGCCAGGAAGAGCGCGAAGCCAGCCGCTTCCAGGCCGCGGTCGAAAGCGCCTTCAACGTCGCCAAACGGCGGATGAAGATGCGCGCGCTGATGACGATCATCGTCATCGGCCTCATCTTCAGCTCGATCACCATGCTGCTGTGGGAAGGCGCATCCGACGTCGCCGCGGGGCGCATGACCGGCGGTTCGATTGCCGCTTTCGTCTTCACCGGCGCCTTGGTCGCGGGCGCGTTCGGTGCCCTCTCCGAAGTCTATGGCGACCTGCTGCGCGGTTCGGGCGCGGCCGGGCGCATCGGCGAGCTGCTCGCCGCCCGTCCCGAGATCCGCGCTCCGGCCAGTCCGATCGCATTGCCCGAACCGCCGCTCGGCACCTTGGCATTCGAAGACGTCGAATTTCGCTACCCGACCCGGCCAGATGACAAGGCGGTTCACGGACTAAGCCTTTCCGTCGCTCCGGGCGAAACTGTCGCCGTGGTCGGCCCGTCGGGCGCCGGCAAGTCGACCCTGTTCCAGCTCGCCCTGCGCTTCTACGATCCGCAGGAAGGCCGCGTGATGCTCGACGGCGTCGACCTCCGCGATGCCGATCCCGCCGCGATCCGCGCGCGCATCGCCTTGGTCCCGCAGGACACGGTGATCTTCGCCGCCTCGGCCCGCGACAATCTCCGCTATGGCAAATGGGACGCCACCGAGGAGGAGATTGTCGACGCCGCCAAGGCCGCCAATGCACATGAATTCATCGCCCGCCTCCCGGGCGGCTACGACAGCTTTTTGGGCGAAGCCGGCGCGCGCCTGTCGGGCGGCCAACGCCAGCGCATCGCCATCGCCCGCGCTCTGCTGCGGGATTCTCCGTTGCTGCTGCTCGACGAAGCCACCTCCGCGCTAGACGCCGAAAGCGAGCGCCTCGTCCAGGACGCGCTCGAGCGGCTGATGCAGTCGCGCACGACGATCGTCATCGCCCATCGCCTAGCCACCGTCCGCGCCGCCCACCGCATCGTCGTCATGAACGAAGGCCGCATCGTCGAAACCGGCACCCACGCCAGCCTGAGCGCCGCCGACGGGCTCTACGCCAGGCTCGCTCGGCTCCAGTTTGAGGGAATGGCGGCCTAAATTCGAGGGATCATCGGTTGAGCGCATATTTCTACGATGCCAAGGGACATGATCGCGAGCTGGCGCTCGACGATCTCCCCCCGCTCAAATCGATCAAGGCGAACCAGCTGATCTGGTTTGATGTCCAACGAAGCGACGCGGAAACGCTGAATCGCCTTGGCAAATTGCTAGAGCTCCGACCCGAGACCCAAACGCTGATTGCCGGTGCAATGAAGGCCAAGGGCGTGATCGCTTTCGATGACTATTTCATGTTCCGCACGAAGGCCGCCCATTCGCGGGAACACGAATGGATTGATTACATCGTCAGCGCTTCATGGCTCCTCACCGTGTCCGACCATCAGGTGGTCTATTTCAGAAAATATCGTGATCGCGACCGCGGCGAGACGCTGATCGGCAATCTGTCGCCTCTCGCGCTGGCCGGCAGCCTGATGGACTGGCATTTCGAACATTACGAAACGCACGCGTCAAAACTTCAGGAGGAAATCGAAGCGATTGATAGCGAAATTTTGGGACATCGTGCGACTCGGCCTCCGCTTTCCAAGCTGGCGAAGATGAGGCGCACGGTTGCGCGGTTACGGAGGCACCTCGATTTTCACCGTCCCCTTGTGGACGCCATGCTCCGGCCGGATATCTCCTTCGTCCAGAAGGAACGATACGCCAGCTATTTCACAATCCTGGAAAGTCATTTTGATCGCGCCGCCCGCGCGCTCGAACAGACACGCCAAGCAATGCTTGCAAGCTTTGAGCTTTACGCGACTAGGACTTCGCAGGAGACCAATGACTTGGTCCGGGCATTGACCATCGCGACCGTCGCGATCGGCCTCTCGGCGGCCATCGCTGGGATCTTCGGCATGAATTTCGACATCCAGTTGTTCCACTGGGGGCTGCGCGGATTCCTGCTGATTACCGGCGCGATGGTTGCGGCGGTGCTGGGCATCTATATCGTCGCCCGGCTGAGAGACTGGATCTAGTCTCCCTCGCATTGCCGCCAACCGATAAGCGGACTACCCTTTGCCTCGCGCGCGGCCACAACCGCGCGCCAGCTTCGGGGGGAGCTTGCCATGACCACATCGCCGCCAACCAATCGCGCATGGACTTATGCCGGGCTGGTCATAGCCTTGTTCGGGATTCCGGCGGCCAATCTGGCGTTCAAATTTGCCGGCTACACCAAGGCCGACAGCGGGGCGGTCGTCGTTCGCGAGCTCATAGTGCTCGCGCTCGTCGGGTTGCTGCTGTTGATCGTCCGCGCCGGCGAGCGCCTGCCTCTGTCTTCGATCGGCTTGAAGCGCCAGCCGGTCATCCCGGCGATCCTATGGAGCATTGCCGTGCTGTGCGCCTTTCTCGCCGCGGTCGCCGCCTGCCTTTTGCTGGTACTTCCCGCGCTAGGCCTCACTTACGGACAGGGCGGCGGTCCGGCCGTATCCCTCGCCGTGACCTTGCTCGTCGTCATCCGTGCCGGCCTGGCCGAGGAAGTCTTCTATCGTGGTTATGCGATCGAGCGCATCGAGTCCCTGACCGGCAGCACCGCCATCGCCGCGATCGTCCCCTTGGTGATGTTCGCCGGCTTCCATTTCAGCCAGGGCATGGCCGGCATCATCATCGCCTTCACCGTCGGCGCGGTCGCGACTGCGATCTATCTGTGGAAGCGCAATCTCGTCATCGTGATCGCTGCGCACTTCCTCACCGACTTCATACCCAACGTCCTGCTTCCGTTGATCGGCAAGGGCTGAGGCCATGACCAACCTGCACCCGCTCGACGCGATGAGCGCCGCGCCCGATTATCACCAGGTAATGCTGGACAACGACCAGGTCCGCGTTCTCGACACCAACCTCCGCCCCGGCCAGCGCACGCCAATCCACGCGCATCAATGGCCCGCGGCGCTTTATGTGTTGAGCTGGAGCGATTTCCTCCGCCGCGACGAGGCGGGCAACATCCTCGTCGACTCCCGCATGATGAATCCCCGCCCCGCGCCCGGCGAGGCGCTATGGCTCCCGCCGCTGATGCCCCATACGATCGAGAATATCGGCGACGCCGACCTCCACATCGTGGCGGTTGAGGTGAAGGCGGCGGCGTTCAGTTGACGGCCGCCGCAACTGCATGAAGCCGTTCGCTCGCTCATGAAAATCGACCCTCTCCCAACCTTTCGGCCGGCAAATCCCAATCAGAACTGCCGGTACGCCTCGTTGCCGACGAATCCCATCCTGATGACGTGCGCCCGCTTGGTCATCGCCAGCACCTCATCGACCCGCTGATAGCGCGCCTGCGCTTCAGGTTTGAGATGAAGCTCAGGAATATTTGAAAGCATCTGCGAAGCGGCCAGTGTTGCGCGCAACTGCCCATCGGAGATTGCTTCATCATTCCACAGCAAGCCGCCACTCGTGGTGATCACAAGGGTGTTGCGGACCGGATTGACGATCACCGGACCATCGCCCCGCAGGTCAACCTTCACCGCATGGCTTTGCAGCGGGATGGTGATGATGAACATGATCAACAGCACGAGCAGGACGTCGATCAGCGGCGTCATGTTCATTTCCATCATCGGCTGGGCTTCGGTCTGAAGATACGCGCGCATGCCGCTCTCCTTCGCTGGATGTTACAACATCACTTACATTCCGCAAGAGTGCAAGCCCGAATCACCGAACGAAAAAGGGCGGCCCCGAAGGACCGCCCTACCCCGTCACCGCTCGAAAACGGCTCTAGAAATTGACGTAGGCTTCGTTGCCGACAAACCCCATTTTCGACACATGCGCCTGTTTGGTCACGGCCAGCACGCGATCGACGATTTCGTAACGCGCATTGGGCTCGGGCTGCAGATGCAGCTCGGGGACCGGGTTCATCTGCTGCGTGACGTCGAGGTACTGGCGCAATTGCTGCTCGTTGATCGGTGAGCCGTTCCACAGGATCTGATTGCCCGCAGTGATCACCAGCTTGTTCTTGACCGGGTCGACCGGCGGCGGAACGCTATTCGGGTCGTCCTGCGGCAGATCGAGCTTCACCGCATGGGTCTGCACCGGGATGGTGATGATGAACATGATCAACAGCACGAGCAGGACGTCGATCAGCGGCGTCATGTTCATTTCGATCATCGGTTCACCAGACAGATTGTCGCTGGTAGTTTGCATCGCCATGGCGATGGATCCTTTCTTACAGCCGGTGGACCTTCATGCCCGGCGGCGGCTCTGAGATGAAGCCGACACGGGCGAAGCCAGCGCGTTGCATGGTGAAAATCGCACCGCCGATGCAGCGGTACGGAGTGTTGATGTCGCCGCGGATATGCGCTTCGGGCATGGTTTCCTCGGTGAGGTTTTCGACCCCACCCTGGCGTTTGATCTCATCTTCGAGCTTCTTGACCGCCCGCGTGAGCAGTTCCTTGGAATCAACCCGGGTCATATTCCAATATACGCCGCAGCTGCCGTCAGATTCGCCCCGCACCGACAGCGAGACGTTCTCGGGCTTGGTCACGGTCGGCTCGTAGGCGACCTTGGGCAGGACCATCGGCACCGATTGCAACACCACTGGGATGGTGATCAGGAAGATGATTAAGAGCACCAGCATCACGTCGACCAGCGGCGTGGTGTTGATGTCCGACATCGGGGTGTCTTCTTCGCCGTCAGCGGGGCCTACGCTCATGGACATGGGGTGTAATCTTCCTTGATTCGTATCTTGCTTTGGGGGCCGGCGGCGTGCGCCGGCCCGAAAGCGTTAGGTCCTAGCGGAGATCCGACGTCGTCGGAGTCCGCACCGGCTCGGGCGGGGCCGTGCGGGTTTGCGCGGCGGGCTTGGCCGAAGGCGCGGCGGGGCCGGCCATGCGCGGCTTCACCGAACCGTTCGACATCAGGTAGCCATGCAGATCGTTGGTGAACGCCGCGAGATCCTCCATGATCGATTTGTTGCGGCGGATCAGCCAGTTGTAAGCGAGCACCGCGGGAACCGCGACAACCAGGCCGAGCGCGGTCATGATCAGGGCTTCACCGACCGGGCCGGCGACGTCGCTGATCGAAGCTTGGCCCGAAGCACCGATCTTGATGAGAGCGCGATAGATGCCGATGACGGTACCGAACAGGCCGATGAACGGCGCCGTCGAACCGACCGTGGCGAGGAAGGCGAGGCCTTCGCCGAGCCGCGCGCCGATCTGGCCCTGGCTGCGCTGCAGGCTGTTGGCCATCCAATCATGCTGGTCGATCGGATCGGTCAGCTTCCCATGCTGGTCTTGTGCGACGAGCGCATCGTCGACGATCGAGCGATAGGCGCTGCGCGTCTCCAATTTGGTCGCCGCTTCCTTGAGATTCGCCGAATTCCAGAAGCTCGCCCGGACTTTCTTGCCCTGGCTCATGATCTTCTGTTGCTCGAAGAATTTGGTGAACAGGATGTAGAAGGTGCCGAGCGACATGATCACCAGGATCAGAAACACGGTCCATGAAATGGCCCCGCCCTCTTGGAGGGCCTGCATCAGGCCATAAGGGTTGTCGGCGGCGGGGGCTGCTGGAGTTGCCATGATGATAGTCTTTCCTCGTTAGGTAATATGATTGGTCGAAGAGATCAGTCCTTGGGGAGCACCCAGCGGATTCGGCTGCTCACTGAATCGCTGACTTTATTCCCCGTGCTATCGGTCGCGGGCGTGAAGCGCGCCCGGCTGCGCATCAGGCGGCACGTCGCGCTATCCAGCGACGACGATCCGCTCGACGAAGTAACCGTACAATTGGTGACCCGGCCGTCGGGACCGACATCCAGGCGAAAAGCCGTCACCCCCTGCTCCTCATTACGAATCGCCGAATCCGGATAATCGTCGTTGGACACGTAGGATGCGAGATTGGCCTTGGCCGCCGCCGGCTTGACCGTGCGCGGGGGCGGCGGGGCCGGAGGCCTCGGCGGCGCGACCGTGATCTGCGGCGGCGGCGCCACCGGAGTGACGACCATCGGCGGCGGCGCCGTATTGGTCCGCACGATCGGCGGCGGCGCGACCATCGGCGGCGGCGTCTCGAGCTGTTTTTCTGGCGGCGGAGGCGGCTCGTCGGGCGGAGGCGGCGGCTCATCCTCGACGTCGAACGTCTTCAGATCCTCGATTGCCTTCTTAGCGACATTATACGCCAGCCCGGTGACCAGTGCGTAACCGAGCACAAGGTGGATCAGGGCGACGACGATGATCGCCACGACCCGGTTGCTGCTCATTTGTTTGCGTTGCGCGTAAGACATTAAGCCGCAACTCTCCCTCGAAACACCGTGGATCACTCCACGGTTGGCAGAGCTGCGGTTTGCGCTCTGCCCATTGATGGAACCACCGATGCATCAACATATCACCGGCGGCAAGCGCGCGTCCTTATCCTTGCCATAATGGCGGCGCAACGAGTTTTGTTCCCCAACGCGCTTTCCGCACGGTTCAACCGCTTGGGCAAGTGCCTGTAAACGACGCAATCTCGACGCCGACGCCGCGAGCCTTGGCATAGACATCAGGCTTGGAGGTGGCGACGCGCAGGGCGCGGACGCCGCGGCGCTCGGCAACCCGTTGATAAATCGCATGTGCAAGAGTCTCTTGGAGATTATACCGACTCGCGCCAGCAATCGCTTCGATCTCGCTGCGCAAAAGATCATAGTTCCACGCGCCTTCGGGGTCGTCACCGGCCGGGGCGATGTTGCTCTCGAGCCAGATTTCGACGGTCACCAGCAGGCGTTGGGGCGACCCGATCTCAAAATCGTGGAAACCGATGTCCGCATCCACTTCATAGGAATCGAGCATGATCTTGGTCGACGCGACGCCAAGCGAATCGGGCATCAGGCCATCGAGGCGGACGGCGTTGGTCATTTCATCTCCAGAAATTGCACATCGCGGCCGATCTGCCAGAAGTGCTGCCCGCCATCGATCGTCAGCACTTCGCCGGTAACCGAATTCGCCTCGATCAGATAGCGCAGCGCGGCAACGACGTCGCCTGGCTCGACCCCGCGGCGCAGTGGATTATGGCTGCGCGCCGCTTCGAAATTGGCGGCGCTTTGGCCGGGAGACTGGAGCATAAGCGCCGGCGCGATCCCGCACACCCTGATGCCTCGATCCGCCAGCGCCCGCGCGCTCAACTCGGTCAGCGCAGCCAGCGCATATTTGGACAAGGTGTAGCTGAGGAAATCGGGATTGGGCGCCTTCAACTTGGCGTCGAGCAGATTGACGATCAGGCCATGGCCATCGCAGCGCTGGGCGAAAGCTTCGGTCAACAACGCGGGCGACCGCACATTGATCGCCATATGTGCATCAAACTCCCTGGCCGAAAACGCCTCGACCGAATCGCCGGCGAACCGTGCGGCATTATTGACTAGCAAGCGCACCGGCGGCAGCCCTTCAGCGGCGGCGAAGATTCGCTCGGCGCAATCGGCGTCGCCAAGGTCGGCCGCGACCCACGTCATCCCCGGACCGACGGTGTCACCCTCATGATGGACGTGCGCGACCACCGTCCAGCCGTCGGACTGCAGCGCTTCGGCAACCACCGCGCCGACGCGCTTGGCCGCTCCCGTCACAATTGCAGTCGAGTTTCGCGAATCCATGGCGCGTCATTGCGCGCAGGCTTGGGTGAGGGCAACCAACAGTCTAAGGGGCGCACGCAATGCCCGAGACCCGCACCCCGATCCGCGTTACCGGCCAATCGCTTGATGCGATCGCCGCGCTCGTCGCCGACCGCACCTTGCCGCCGGTCGAAAAATGGAATCCCGAGCGCTGCGGGATAAGCGACATGCGCATCGCCCGCGACGGCATCTGGTTTCATCAGGGCCAGCCTATCACCCGCCCGGCAATGGTGCGTCTGTTTTCGACCGTGCTTCGCCGCGAACCCGACGGCAGTCACGTCCTCGTGACCCCCGTCGAAAAGCTCAGCATCGAGGTCGAGGCCACCGCATTCATCGCAATCGAAATGGAAAGCGAAGGCGCGGGCAAAAACCGCCGCATCGCGCTTAGCCTCAACAGCGGCGACGCGCTGGTCGTCGGCCGCGACCACCCGCTGACGATGATCGAGGATGAGCTGGGCCCGCAGCCCCGTGTCGCCGTCCGCCACGGCCTCGAAGCAACGCTCGCTCGCCCGCTTTATTACGAGCTCGCCGAGATCGCACTCGCCGAGGATCATAACCCCCCCGGCGTGTGGAGCGACGGCTGCTTCTTCCCGCTGAGCCCCGCGCCATGACCCGCGCCTGCCTCCTTGCCGCCCGCTTGCGCACTGCGCTCGACGCGACCGCGCCGCTCGATCTCCTCGCCGGCGATCTCGACGATGAAACCGGCACGGAGGCGAGTGAAGCCGCGGTGTTGGTCGCGATCACCGACCGGCCAGAACCAGGAATCCTATTCACCGTTCGCCGCGAGGATATGCGCACCCACGCCGGCCAGGTAGCCTTCCCCGGCGGCCGGATCGACCCGCAGGACGAGGATGCCGCGTCCGCCGCCTTGCGCGAAGCGTGGGAGGAGCTCGGCCTCGACCCCGATCAGGTCAGCGTGTGCGGCACCGCCGACCGCTACCGCACTGTCACCGGTTTCGCCGTTACTCCGGTAGTTGGCGTGATCCCGCCCGACCTGCCGCTCGCGCCCCATGAAGATGAAGTCGCCGACTGGTTCGAGGCCCCGCTCGCTTTCGTGCTCGACCCCGCCAACCAGAAGCGCGTCGCCGCTGAATTCCGCGGCCGCACCCGCCATTATTTCCAGATCGACTGGAACGGCCGTAAAATCTGGGGCGCGACCGCGGCGATGCTGGTCAACCTCTCGCGGCGCCTCAAATGGTGACCTTGCCCAAGGCCGATTGGCGAACTCGTCCGGGAATGAAGCGACTGTTGAGCGCGCTCGACGCGGACCAAGGCGCCTCGCGCTACGTCGGCGGTGCGGTCCGCGATTCGCTCCTCGGCATTCCCGTCAGCGATGTCGACATCGCCACCCGGATCGAACCGGATGAGGTGGTCAAGCGCCTCGAAAAGGCCCGCATCAAGGCGATCCCGACCGGCATCGCCCACGGCACCGTGACCGCGGTCAGCGGCGGAAGCGTCGTTGAAGTCACCACCTTGCGCTCAGACGTCACCACCGACGGGCGGCGAGCCACGGTCGCCTTCACCGACGATTGGCGGGAGGATGCCGCCCGCCGCGACTTCACCATCAACGCGCTCTACGCCGACCCGGTGAGCGGCGAGATATTCGATTATTTCGGTGGCCTCGAAGACATGAAGGCCGGCCGGATCCGCTTCATTGGCGAGCCGCTGGAACGGATTGCCGAAGACCATTTGCGCATCCTGCGCTTCTTTCGCTTCCACGCCCGCTTCGGTCAGGGCGATCCCGATCCTGCCGCGCTCGCCGCCTGCACCGCGCGCGCCAACGACCTCATGGCCTTGTCGCGCGAGCGCATTGCCGACGAATTGCTGAAGTTGCTTGGCATGCCTTTGCCAAGCCCGACCGTGGCGATCATGCTCGACCGAGGCATCCTGAGGCCCGTGCTGCCCGAAATCGCAGCGTCCGCGATGGCCTCGCTCGACCGCCTCATCGCCGCGGAAAATGCGGCCGGCATCGACGCCGACCCGCTCCGCCGACTGTCGGCCCTGCTCCCGCGCGATTCGTTGCTTGCCGAAAAACTTGCCGTCCGCCTGAAGCTCTCCAACCGCGCCCGCCAGCGCCTCGCTTGCGCCGCCGAAGGCGATCTCGCCGCAAATCCGCATGCCCTTGCCTATCGCACCGGTATGCCTTGTGCAGTCGACCGCCTGCTCCTCGCAGATCGCCCAACCGATGCGGCCGAATTGAAGGACTGGCCGATCCCGAAATTGCCGATCGGCGGTGGCGCGCTTGTCGCCCGCGGCCTCACCGCCGGCCCCAAGGTTGCGCGGACTTTGAGGGCGATCGAGGACGCCTGGGTCGACGCCGGCTTCCCGACTGGCGACGCGTTCAAGGCGATCGTCGCCGAGGCCATGGCCTGACGAAGCAATGGAGGCCCAGATGCCCGACACCGATCCGATCACCGACTTCCACGCCCACATCTATTTCGATCCGGACGAGCTCGAACTGGCGCGCGATCTTGGTGAGGATGTCCGGGCCCGGTTCGGCGTGCCGATGGGGCATCTGCATGTCCGCCCAGTTGGTCCGCATCCGCGCGGCAGCTGCCAGCTGACGGTTGCGCCCGACCGCTTTGGCGAGGTCGCGCGCTGGCTGGTCCTCAACCGCCGCGGGCTGACCATCTTCGCCCACGCCAGCACCGGCGACGATCGCGTCGATCATACCGAGCATGTCATCTGGTTCGGGCCGAGCGAGATGCTCAAGCTGGCGATGTTCGACTGATCAGGTCTCGAGGTCTTGCACCGGCTCGAGGAACAATCCGCCCGCTTCGCGCCCAAGCGCCCAGCGAATTTGAGCCGGAAAATCGCCGTACCGCGCCACCCGCAAATGCACGTGCTCGCCGATTTTGATATTTTCGCCGATGAATAAGGTCTCGTCAGCTTCGATCCGGAAGCCGCGGTTCGACAGGTCGGTCACCGTAACCGGCATCTCGTTGCCGTCGGAATCGATCAGGATCGCCGGATGACGGGCGTCGATCCGCGGAGTCCGCGGGACGAATTTCGGCTCTTTGGTCATGAATGTCCCCGTTAAGGTCCAAATCTAACCCATTTTAATTAACATTGGATAGGGGCTTTTTTACGCTAACTTCGCGGCCACGCTGAAATTATATGATTTTGCAAAAGCTTGGCCCCAACTAAGTGATGCGGCCAGGCTCAGCCCAAACAAAAGGCCAAAAGCGAAAAGACGAATTCGAAATTGGTCATGGGAAGCCGCTGCAATCGCAGCTCACGCCTTCGCGACTTGGACAATGCCGCCGTTGATCAACTCGAGCCGTCGGTTTGTCGAAATCATCTCGCAACTCTGGGCTCGCTCCGAAAGTCTACGCCTCGAGCGGGGGCTCATCAGATATCGAGTTGGCGTACACGTATGATTTCTGAAGCTACCCAGCGCAGTATTAATGTCGCGCTTCAAATTCAGGATTTCGACCGGGCGGGCGTGATTGCCGAAACCGCGCTCGCGGGCGGCGAATCCCACGCGATGATCTACAGCCTGGCGGCGTTCCGCCGGCAGCAGGCCGGTGACACCCGCGGTGCCGTTGAGCTTTATTTGCGCGCTGCTGAACTTGCACCCGACGATCCCAACATCCTTGCCGCGGCGGGCGACGCC
>DATHFE010000067.1:0-11418 GCA_035318245.1 Sphingomicrobium sp.
TGGACGTGGAGGTGGCCGACTTCCTGGCCCGAGCGCTTTCCGGTGTTGGCCAGCAAGCGATAGCCCTGAACGACCATTTCGGCGTCGCGCGCGATCTCGCCAATAGCGCGGACGAAGCCGGCGATTTCGGCATCCGACGCCTTCGCCGAAAAATCGTCCCACGACACGTAGGGTCCCTTGGGAATGACCAGGATGTGGATCGGCGCGAGCGGATGGATGTCGTGAAACGCCAGCGCGTGCTCGTCTTCGTAAACCTTGCGGCATGGCATCTCGCCACGAAGAATTTTGGCGAAGATGTTATTGTCGTCATATGGCTGCGTCGCATCGATCGGCATGCACGGACTCCGCTTGACCCTGTCGGCGGCCTCGCTACCACGAAAGGCGATGAGCGACGATATCCCCGAGAGCCATATTCCGTATGACGAGATCGTCCAGGAGGCATTGCGCGACGTGGTCGGGCGAGTGCTCGGCGAGGTCGCGATTACGGGCGCGCTTCCGGGGGCGCATCATTTCTTCATCACCTTCCGCACGCGCCATCCGGGCGTGGCGATTCCCAAGCATCTGTCGGAGCGGTTTCCCGAAGAGATGACGATCGTCATCCAGCACCGCTTCTGGGATCTGAAGGTCGAGGATGATCAATTCTCGGTCGGCCTTTCGTTCGGCGGAGTGCCGTCGACGCTGACCGTGCCGTTCGCGGCGGTGACTGATTTCGTCGACCCGGCGGTCGATTTTTCGCTGAAGTTCCAGGCCAATGGCCCCGAGGAGCCCGACGACCATGACGCGGCGACCAACGACCCGCCGGTTGGGGAACCGGCCGAGGATGGGTCAAATGTCGTTTCGGTCGATTTCACCAGGAAAAAGTGACCGGCGCCGCCTGAGGCCAAAAGGGTTCGAATGACCGAGACACGCATGGAAAGTGATAGCTTCGGCCCGATCGCGGTGCCCGACGATTGTTATTGGGGGGCACAGACCGAGCGGTCGATCGCCAATTTCCCATTCGGCGAGCGCGAGCGGATGCCGGTCGAGATCGTTCATGCCCTGGGTTTCGTCAAACAGGCCGCGGCGCGGATCAATGCACGCTCGGGCGCGCTCGATCCGGCGGTCGCCGAGGCGATCCAGCAAGCCGCCGGCGAAGTCGCGCGCGGCGATTTGGACAGCCAATTCCCGCTCGTCATCTGGCAGACCGGGTCGGGCACCCAGTCGAACATGAACGCCAATGAAGTAATCGCCGGACGGGCCAATGAGAAACTGACCGGGAAACGCGGCGGCAAGGAGCCGGTCCACCCCAACGACCATGTCAACATGGGCCAATCGTCGAACGACAGCTTTCCGACCGCGATGCACATTGCCGCGGCGCGCAGCGTCCAGCGGCGGCTGGTCCCGGCTCTCAGGACGATGCACGACGCGCTGATCGACCTCGCCAACCGCTGGGACGGCATCGTCAAGATTGGCCGGACGCATTTGCAGGACGCGACGCCGCTGACGCTGGGGCAGGAATTTTCCGGCTATGCGCAGCAGATCCAGGATAATTTCGACCGGATCGAGGCTGTCATGCCGCGGCTTTACCGGCTGGCGCAGGGCGGGACCGCGGTCGGCACCGGGCTCAATGCGCCCAAGGGTTTCGCCAAGGCGATCGCAACCGAGATCGCCAACCTGACCCAGTTGCCGTTCACCAGCGCGCCGAACAAATTCGCCGAGCTCGCCGCGCACGACACGCTGGTCGAGCTTTCGGGCGTGCTCAATACCATAGCGGTATCGCTGTCGAAAATCGCGAACGACATTCGCCTGCTCGGGTCGGGGCCGCGTTGCGGGCTGGGCGAATTGAAGCTGCCGGAGAATGAGCCGGGAAGCTCGATCATGCCGGGCAAGGTCAACCCGACCCAGTGCGAAATGCTGACGATGGTCGCGGCGCAGGTCATGGGCAACCATGTTGCGGTGACCATCGGCGGGTTGCAGGGGCATCTCGAGCTGAACGTGTTCAAGCCGCTGATGGGGGCCAATGTCATCCGATCGATCAATTTGCTGGCGACCGGGATGGAAAGCTTCACGCAGCGGACGCTCGAGGGGCTGCAGGCCGATGAAGCGCGGATCGCGGAGTTGATGAACCGGTCGCTGATGCTGGTCACCGCGCTGGCGCCCGAGATCGGCTATGACAATGCCGCGGCGATCGCCAAGCACGCCCATAAGACCGGCCAAACGCTCAAGGAAGCAGGTCTGGAGCTGGAGTTGGTCGACGAGGAAACTTTTGATCGGTTGGTCAAGCCGGAGAAGATGCTGGGGCGGTAATTAGCCGGCACGGCCCCAACGGGAGAATCGTAATGCGCCGATATGCTCAATTGATTTTGATTGGCGGCTCGGCCGCGCTGACCCTCGCTGGCTGCGCTTCCGAGCAGCCGTCGCGGCGCGCACCACCGCCGCGCGCGCCAGTCGTGATTCGAGGGATTCCGCTGCGCGCACCGGCCTATCTGGCGACGGCCGCTTCGATCGATCTCTATGCAATCAAGTCATCGCAACTGGCTCAGACCCGGGCGCGGGACGCGCGGCTACGCGACTTCGCGCGGGCGGAGATCAGCGCGCACCAAGGCCTGGGGTCGCAACTGTCGTACGCCGGGCGTAGGCTCAACCTGCTGCCATCGGCCGAATTGCTGCCAGAGCACCAGCGGATGCTCGACACGCTCACGTCGACCAGCGACTTCGACGGAACCTACCGCCGCCAGGGGATCCAGGTCCATGAGGCGGCGCTCAAGCTGCATAGCGACTTTGCCGCGCGCGGGGAAAGCCCGACCTTGCGTCCGGTCGCGGCGAACGCAGTACCGATCATCCGCGCCCATCTCCAGCGGTTGCGCGGGATGTAATCCAGCCGGGCGCTACAGCCCGAGCGTCAGCCGCGCGCCGATGTTGTCGATGCCGGGGTTTTGCTGGCCGAAGAGCTGGGCATGGCTCATGTGAACCCAGCTCGCTTCAAGCGTAAGCCGCTGGTTGATCCGGGCGCCCACGCCAAGCTCCGGCTCGAAAAGGACGCGGCTGCCGAAGGCGATGCGGTCGGTGCGGTTGAAATCGTCCGCCGAGCCGTTGTGGATGGCGATGCCAAGCCCCGGGCGGATGAAGAGCTTGTCGCCGAATTTATACGACAGGCCGGCCGCGGCGTAGCTGGTGTCGCCGGCGGTGTTGAGCGCGCCGAAGGCGTAAGGCTGGAGGCCGGTCCTGCCGATCCCCTCGCCACGGTAACCCACCTGGAGATCGACCCCGCCTTCGGGCGAGCCGATCGTCAGCGGGGTGTCGACGTTATGCTTGTAGAGCCCGCCGAACAGCTCGCCAGCCAATGCGGCGGATGGCAAAATGAGCGCGGCAAATGCGGCGGATACGGTGTATGTCAGAAGCTTGGGCATGGCCGAAGGCTTAGTGATCAAGCACTTAGTCGGCAAGAAGGAGATCGACGGATGGTCCGCATTTCGCTGGCATTGACCGCGTTGCTGGCGGGATGTGCCACGCCGGAGAAAGACAAGGTTGACCCGCTGGCCGGCGGCTGGGGCGGCGCGCATGTCGGGCTGGTAATCGACGCGGATGGCGGCAAGCTCGAATATGATTGCGCCGTGGGGACGATCGACCATCCGCTAGCGCTGGATGGGCAAGGCGAATTCCATGAGAGAGGGACACATACGCCGGGCACCGGCGGGCCGGTGCGCCAGGACGAAGTTCCTCCGTCCACTCCCGCGGTTTATGAGGGAAGCGTGGAGGGTGACCGAATGACGTTGCGCGTGGTCGTGCCGTCCAACGGGAGCGTGATCGGGCCGCTTGAGCTTCGCAAGGGCGCGGCGCCGGTATTGACGAGGTGCCTCTAGCCGCCCGCCTGCCAGGAGCGGATTGCATCGCTGGGCGCGAGCAGCATCCACACGTTGAGCGTCAGATTGTCGCGGATGACGAACAATGGGATGAGCTCGAGCACTACGAGCAGGAGCAGCGACACCCACACCGGTACCCGGCGGGCGACTGCAAATCCCAAAGCCATCATGGCGATGTCGCTGAGCGAGTTGATCACGCTGTCGCCAGTGTAACCGATGGCCACGGTCGCTTCGCGATAGCGGTCGATGATCATCGGCGAATTCTCGACGATTTCCCACGCCGTTTCGACCAGCAAGGCGGTGAAGAAGCGCCGCTCGATCGACCAGCGGCGCGCGGCCAGCCAGAGCAAGAAGAAGAAGATCAGGCCGTGGAGAAAATGGCTTGGACTGTACCAGTCGGCGAGCATCTGGCTGGTCTTGGGGCTGGTCGAGCTGTTGACCCACAGGTCGACTGTTCCGCAGGTGCAAATCCACGGCCGTCCCATGGCGTGCAGGGTAAATCCAGCGACGATAAAAGTGAGGAGGATGTAGGCGACCGAGCGGCGGGAGACCTTCATGCGCGCGCTACCTCGACGGTGATGTGGACGATGCGCGGGTCGCAGCCGATGCGCGCCTTGTAGAGCGCGGGTTCGGCCGGGCTGGTCGCCGTAATCGCAACGATCGCGGCGAACCGGCCGGGTCCGACTTGCCACAGATGCAGATCTGTGACGCGTGCGTCGCCTTCACCTTCGACCGCGCTGCGGATGGTCTTGGCCAGCGCATCGTCTGGAATGCGGTCGAGCAGGACTGCCGACGTATCGCGGATCAGGACCCATGCCCAGCGGAGGATCACTGCCGCGCCGATCAGCCCAACCGCCGGGTCGAGCCAGCGCGCGTCGGCGAGCATGCCCGCGGCGAGCGCGACGATCGCCAGCACAGACGTAAGCGCATCGGCAAGCACGTGCATGTAGGCCGAGCGAAGGTTGTTGTCGTGATGGTGGTGATGTCCATCGCCATGAGCGTGGCCGCCCTCATGGAGCAGGGCCGCGCTGACTAGATTTACCGCCAGGCCGAGCACGGCAACGATGATCGCCTCGCGGTAATCGACCGTGCGCGGCTCGAGCAATCGCTGCGCGCTCTGGATTGCGATGCCAACCGCGACAATCGCCAGCGCCAGCGCCGACGCGAATCCGGCGAGCTCGCCGACCTTGCCGGTACCGAAGCTGTAGCGCTGGTCCCGGGCCCAGCGCCGTGCCAGCCAATAGGCCAGAGCCGAGGCCCCGATCGCAAGCGTATGGGTGGCCATATGCCAACCGTCGGCGAGCAGGGCCATCGAGCCGGTCATCAGCCCGAACGCGATTTCGGCGACCATCATGATCGCGGTCAGCCCGACGACCCAGCGCGTCCTCTTCTCGTTCCGTTCGTGCCGATGGCCGAGATAATGATGGTCGTGTTGTTCGTTCATCGAAGCGCTGGCTAGGGAGCGGTGGGCCCGCTGGCAAGCCGGGGTTGCCAAAACCAAGGGTTAGCGCAATCAGCGCGGGCATGCTGCGTACTTACGGCCCCGATTGCGACGGAAGCGTCATCGACCCCGCCAAGGGCGTGATTCCGCCCGGGGCGACGTGGATCGACCTTTTGGAGCCGACCGGCGAGGAAGAGAAACTGGTCGAGCGGATCCTTGGTCTCGACGTGCCGACACGCGAAGAAATGAAGGAGATCGAGCCGTCGAGCCGGTTGTTCGAGCGCGGCGCGGCGATCTATATGACCTTGAGCACCTTATATGGGGTTGAGGAGGGATGTCCGGCGGCCGAACCGATCGCCTTCGTGCTGGCCGGCAACCGCTTGGTGACGGTCCGCTACACAAGCCCCAAGCCGTTCCGTAAATTCGCCGAACATGTCGCGCGGGAGCCCGCGCTGGTGGGCGACGGCCTTACCGCGTTGATCCGCTTGCTCGACACGATCATTGATCGGCTGGCCGACGAATTGGAGGACGCGGGCGACGAGATCGAGAAGATCTCCGCCCAGATCTTCTATCGCGAGGCAGGCAAGAGCCCACGCATCCCGGCGATGAAACTGGAAGCTCTGCTTACCCGCATCGGTCGGGCGCAATCCCTGCTGGCGCGCATTCGCGAAACCGCGGTTAGCTCAAGCCGGGTGGTAGGCTTTCTGGCTGCTTCGACACGGCTGCATGCTACGGGAATTGAGCGCGATCATGTGCTGAGCCTTGTCGCCGATGTCGGCTCGTTGATCGACCACAGCGCCTTTCTCGCCGCCAATCTGACTTTCCTGCTCGATGCATCGCTCGGCCTGATCAGCGTCGAGCAGAATGCGGCGCTGAAGGTGTTTTCAGTGGCCGCATTGATCTTCCTTCCGCCGACGCTCGTCGCGGGCATTTACGGGATGAATTTCGAGCATATGCCGGAGCTGCACTGGCTCGCCGGCTATCCTTGGGCATTGGGAATCATGCTTCTGAGCGCGGTGCTGCCTTACTGGATCTTCAAGCGCAAAGGGTGGCTCTAGGCGGTTGGTTCGGTGAACATGATCGGCGCGTCGCCAACTTCGGATGCGGTTTCGGCCACCTCGGCCTTGCGGCGCGCGAGCGCCGCATAAGCCAGAGCGAGATGCCCGGCGACTTCGATCGATTCATGGTCGCCCTTGTGCGACGCGGCTGCTCGGGCTTCGGCGGCGCGGCGGCGGAAATAATCGCGGTCGTGGTCCATGGCCTATCCCCAAAGCGGGGATAAACGCCCCCTCGCTTGATGACTGATTGCTAACCCAAGCTTAACGCGCTGACGAGTCTTTGGGCCCACCGCTTGGCGCAGCGGATATTCGGACTGGCGCAACTCCGGGATTGCCCGAGGCGTTGCGCAAGCATGAATGAACAACAAGAACGTAGCAAACTCTATGAATTAGGGGGCAAACTATCCTCCTGGGCGTCGGATTTCTCGGCTCATCCCTATGTCCAGTTCGCATTTATTCTTGTGTGTGTTGCATGGTTCGCGAGCGGATTGCCGGTCGACATACTGACCGCGACGCTCTCGATCCTCGCCATTTCGCTGACGCAGATGGTGCTCAACCGCCAGAATGTGCGCGAGGCCGAGGCCCACCGCCGAGACGTCGCGATGCACGCCAAGCTGGACGAACTCCTCATCGCATCGCGCCGCGCCCGCGACGAAATGGCGGGAATCGAGGAATTGGACGAGGAGACGATCGTCGAACTGAAGGAGCAGGCCGAGGAGATGCGCGACGCGGCCGAGGAAGCGGAGGATACGGCAAATCAGAGAGCGTCGAAGGCCTAAGCGCGCTTTGTATTCGCGCTCGCTGCTTGCTAAGGGCGCGACCGCATCCATACCATCAAAGGACGACCCATGATCCCGACCGGCCAGGACAGCCTGAACACCCGCTCAGCCCTGACCGTCGGATCGCAACATTTCGCTTATTACTCGCTCGCCAAGGCCGGCGAGGCGTTGGGCGATGTGTCGCGGCTGCCCTTTTCGATGAAAGTGTTGCTCGAAAATCTGCTGCGGTTCGAGGATGGCGTGACGGTCACCCGCGACGATCTGCAGGCGATGGTCGACTGGCAGAAAGAGCGCCGGATCAGTCGCGAAATTCAGTATCGCCCGGCGCGGGTGCTGATGCAGGATTTCACCGGGGTTCCGGCGGTGGTCGACCTGGCGGCGATGCGAGACGCGATGAGGCAGCTCGGCGGCGACCCGCAGAAGATCAACCCGCAGGTCCCGGTGCATCTGGTCATCGACCATAGCGTGATGGTCGATGAATTCGGCACACCCAAGTCGTTCGGCGACAATGTCGCGCTGGAATATCAGCGCAACGCCGAGCGCTACGAGTTTTTGAAATGGGGTGCCTCGGCGTTCGACAATTTCCAGGTGGTGCCGCCGGGCACTGGTATCTGCCACCAGGTCAATCTCGAATATATCGCGCAATGCGTCTGGTCGAGCGCGGACCAGAACGGCGACACGGTGGCCTATCCCGACACGTTGGTCGGAACCGACAGCCACACGACGATGGTCAATGGCTTGGGCGTGCTTGGCTGGGGCGTCGGCGGGATCGAAGCCGAGGCGGCGATGCTCGCCCAGCCGGTTTCGATGCTGATCCCAGAAGTCGTCGGCTTCCGCCTGGCGGGCGAATTGAAGGAAGGAATCACTGCCACCGACCTGGTGCTGACCGTCACCCAGATGCTGCGCGCCAAGGGTGTGGTCGGGAAGTTTGTCGAATTTTTCGGCCCTGGCCTCGGCGCGCTGAGCCTCGCCGACCGCGCGACCATCGCCAACATGGCGCCCGAATATGGCGCGACCTGCGGCTTCTTCCCGGTCGACGAGCGCACGATCGAATATCTCGAGCTGACCGGACGCGAGCCCGAGCGGATTGCCCTGGTCCGGGCCTATTGCCAGGCGCAGGGGCTCTGGCGCGATGCCGCAACGCCAGAGCCGGTGTTCACCGAAACGCTCGAGCTCGACTTGAGTATCGTCGAGCCTTCGCTGGCCGGGCCGCGCCGCCCGCAGGACCGGGTGCTTCTGACCGAGGTCGACGACCAGTTCAACGCCGAGCTGGAGACGACCTATCAAAAGCACAATGATCCGCGCGTGCCGGTCGAGGGCGAGGAGTATGACCTCGGCAACGGCGATGTGGTGATCGCCGCGATTACCAGCTGCACCAACACATCCAACCCGTCGGTACTGGTTGCCGCCGGGCTGGTGGCGAGGAAGGCCCGCGCGCTCGGGCTCGACCGCAAGCCGTGGGTCAAGACCAGCCTCGCCCCGGGATCGAAGGTCGTCACCGATTATCTCGAGGCATCGGGCCTCGCCGCCGACCTCGATGCGATCGGGTTCAACCTGGTCGGCTATGGCTGCACCACCTGCATCGGCAATTCGGGGCCGCTGTCGCCCGCCATCTCTGCGGCGATTGCGGAAAAGGACCTGGTCGCGGCGTCGGTGCTGTCGGGAAACCGCAATTTCGAAGGGCGCGTGTCGCCCGACTGCCGCGCCAACTACCTCGCCTCGCCGCCCTTGGTGGTGGCTTATGCGCTGAAGGGCACGGTCCGTTCCGACATGGTCAATGAGCCGATCGGCACCGCCCGCAATGGCCAGCCGGTCTATCTGAAGGACATCTGGCCGACCAATGAGGAAGTGCGCGGGCTGATCGATGCCCACGTCCATTCGCACATGTTCCGCACGCGCTACGCCGACGTCTATGCCGGCGACGAGCGTTGGCAGGCGATCGAAATCACCGGCGGCGACACCTACAGCTGGCCGCCCCAATCGACCTATATCCAGAACCCGCCTTACTTCACCGGGATGACGATGACCCCGGTGCCGTTGAAAGACGTGGATCAGGCGCGTGCGCTGGCGGTATTCGGCAATTCGATCACCACCGACCACATTTCGCCGGCCGGGGCGATCAAGCTGGAAAGCCCGGCGGGCCAATATCTGATCGGCAAGGGCGTGCCGCGGCCCGAGTTCAACAGCTATGGCGCGCGGCGCGGCAACCACGAAGTGATGATGCGCGGCACCTTCGCCAACATCCGCATCCGCAACCGCATGCTCGACAATGTCGAGGGCGGCTACACGCGCTACATTCCAACCAACGAGACGTTGCCAATTTACGACGCGGCGATGCGCTATGCCGCAGACGGCACACCGCTGGTCGTCCTCGCCGGCCAGGAATATGGCACCGGAAGCTCGCGCGACTGGGCAGCCAAGGGGACCTTGCTGCTCGGCGTGCGCGCCGTGATCGCCGAAAGCTATGAGCGGATTCACCGGTCGAATTTGGTCGGAATGGGCGTGCTGCCGCTGCAGTTCGCCGACGGCCAAAGCGCCGAAGACCTCGGCCTCGACGGAAGCGAGAGCTTTTCGATCAGTGGCGTCGCCGAAATAGAGCCGCGCCAGGATGTCGAAGTAAAGGTAGTCGCGCGCGACGGAACTGAGCGCAGCTTCACCGCGCGGTGCCGTATCGACACCTATAACGAGCTCGAATATTTCCGCGCCGGCGGGATCCTCCAGTACGTGCTGCGGAAGCTGGCGGCGAAATGAGCAAGGGGGCGCTGGTGGCCTCATGCCACTGTGGCCAGGTGCGGATCACCCTGCCCCGAACGCCCGAGGCGGTCACTTACTGCAATTGCAGCCTGTGCACCAAGACCGGCTTCCAAGGCGTTTATTTCGCCTCGAACGAGTTGAAGATCGAAGGTGAGTTCGACAGCTATGTGCGGTCGGATTCCAACCCGGCCTTCCTCGCGCAGCAACGCTGCCGCCATTGCGGCGTCGTGACCCACTGGACGCCGCTCACCGAGCCGCCCCACGAGCGGATGGGCGTCAATGCCCGGCTGCTCGAGCCGGGCGTGCTTGAGGGCGTCACGGTGAAGAAGGTCGATGGGCGAAGCTGGCCGGCATGAGCGCGGTCGAGCTTTCGGTGGAGATCGTCGGCTGGGCCGGCGCGGCGCTGATCCTGCTCGCCTATCTCCTGCTGTCGGCGGGGAGGCTAACCGGACAATCGCCGGTCTATCAGGGGATGAATGTCGCTGGGGCAGCGGGTTTCATCGTCAACGGCTGGTGGCATGGCGCGCTGCCATCGACGGTGCTCAACGTCATCTGGATGGGAATCGGAGCGGTAGCCTTATGGCGGATGTTCAGGAAAAAGGGCTCGTCGACCTCAGTCACGTGATCGAGGCCGGGATGACGACCTATCGCGGCCTGCCGGGGCCGCAGATCTGCGATTTCTGGACGCGCGAAGCGTCCGCGGCCAATTACGACGACGGGTCGACCTTCCAGATCGGCCGGATCGACATGATCGCCAACACCGGAACCTATGTCGACAGCCCGTTCCACCGTTATGCCGACGGCTGCGACCTGGCCGGGTTGAAGCTCAGCCAACTGGCCAGGCTCGACGGGATCGTGGTGCGGCGGCCGTTCGAGGATGGGCTGGCGACCGATGCCGGTGATTTCGAGGGGCTGGTCGTTCGAGGCCGGGCGGTGCTGGTCCACAGCGGCTGGGACCGCCACTGGCGGACCGACGCCTACCTCGCCGACCACCCGTTCCTGACCAAAGCGGCCGCTACCTGGCTGGTCGAGCAAGGCGCGGCATTCGTCGGCATCGACAGTCACAATATCGACGACACACGGGAGCGGACTCGCCCGGTGCACAGCATCTTGCTCGGCGCGGGCATCCCGATCGGCGAGCATTTGACCGGGCTCGGGCAGCTTCCCGACAGTGGCTTCAGATTCAGCGCGGTCCCGCCCAAGATCGCCGGAATGGGGACCTTCCCGGTGCGCGCTTATGCGGAAGTCAGCTGAGGCGCGAGCCAGTCAGGGATTATCGCTCCGTCGAGATCGTCAGTGCGGCGGTGGTCGACCATCAGGCCGAGTTCGGGATAGGCGATGCGGGTGCGCAGGCCCGGCTCATTGCCTTCGACCACGACCAGTCGGCGGTTGACCTTGGCACGCCAGTTCATCCGCGCGGTATTTTCCTGGCCGACGAAACAGCCCTTGGAGAAGCTGACGCCGTTCAGCTCGGCGGCGTTGGCTTCGAGCCAGAGGATGTCGCCGAGCTCCGCGCGGCCCTCGGTGACGCCGATGCGGAGGCG